>NZ_JBOBDR010000021.1:0-105913 GCF_050586545.1 Pseudomonas sp. WC2
CGCTCCCACCGGGAACAGTGCAGAGGTCAGATCAGGCTGTTCTGCAAATGGCTACGCAGTGCCTGCAATTCTGATTGCAAATTTTGCAGACGTTCCAAAGAAAATCCACTGGCGCCGAGAATGCACTGCGGAACCGTCTGGGCCTTTTCTTTCAACGCTCGGCCTTGCTCGGTCAGCTCGACAATCACCACCCGCTCATCTTCACGACTGCGCGTACGGCTGAGCAACCCCTCAGCTTCCAGGCGCTTGAGCAGCGGCGTCAGCGAGCCCGGGTCCGTCAGTAGCCGAGTGCTGATTTCTCCGACTGTCAAACCGTCCTTTTCCCACAACACCATCATCGCCAGGTATTGCGGATAGGTCAGGCCGAGCGCTTGCAGCAGCGGTTTGTAGACCTTGGTCATCAGCAGCGAAGTGGAATGCAGGGCGAAACACGCCTGATTGTCCAGGAGAAGGTCGTCGCAGGTGTCGCGTTCGGAAGTCATGTCAAAGCCTTGTTCGGTGATGGTCCTGAATCTAGCGCCCGAATCTTTAATGCGCCAGATAATTCTCCAGCGCTAGTGGCGCCGCAAATCCCGCTGCAGCGCAAGATCCCACGGCGGCACAGGGCTGAAGCGAGTCTTGAGATATTCCAGCAACAGGCGGCTGCGTGAGTTGGTCTGCTGTTCCATTCGCAGGGCGTAGATGCCGGTGGACTCAGGTTTCGGCAGACCGTTTTCGCAAAATAAAGGCAGCAGTTCGCCGCGTAGTAAATATTCGCTCGCCAGCCAGGTCGGCAAATGCGCGATTCCCAGCCCGGCCAACGCACCGCAGACCAGCGCCTCGGCATTGTTGGCGCTCAGACGAATTCGCGCCGGCCGGTGCAATTGCAGTTGCCCGTCCAATTCGAATCGCCAGGCGAAGGGCGGGGCCAAGCCTTCCCAGTCGAGGCCGTCATGCTCAATCAATTGCGCTGGATCACTCGGGACGCCACGCCGCTTCAGGTAGTCCGGGCTGGCGCAGGCGATCCGGACCATACTGGCCAGCGGCGTGGCGACCAATCGGGTATCGGCCATTTGCCCGGCCCGCAGCACCAGATCAACTTTGCCCAGGTTCGAACCGGCCATATCGACGAAGCTGTCGATCAGGTGCAGTTGCACATCGAGCCCCGGATATAGAACCAGAAAGTCGGCAATCACCGGCGCCAGATGCCGTCGCCCGAACGCCGCTGGCGCGTCGATGCGGATCAAGCCTTCGGGTGCACTGCTCAGTGACACGGCTTCGGCGCGGGCCAGTTGCAGCTCGGCAACGATCCGTCGTGCGCGCTCCGCAAAGGCCAAACCGGCGGGCGTGGCGCGCACCGCGTGGGTACTGCGGACAAACAATTGGCTGCCGACCGCATTTTCCAGGCTGTCGATACGCCGAGCGACCGCCGAAGGTGTCAGTGGATGGCGGCGCGAAGCGGCGGAAAAGCTGCCGCTTTCCAACACATCGAGAAATAATCCGAGTTGTTCGGTGAGTTGATTGGGATTCATCAGCGCAATGCCTATGCGAAATCAGCACAGCCATTGTGCGTTGCTATGCGTTTCCCCGCCAGCCGCGACTGCGTAGGATGAATCGCCTGACGTGAGAGGAATTCGGCTGTGATGGAGTTTTTGTTGTACCTGGTGTTCGGCGCTGCCCTTGGCACACTCGGCGGCATCTTCGGTATCGGTGGTGGCCTGATTGCCATTCCGCTGCTCGGCGTCTGGTTCGGGCTGGATCAACAAATCGCTCAAGGCACGGCGCTGGTCATGGTCGTGCCGAACGTGATGCTGGCGCTGTGGCGTTACCACCAACGCAATCGCATCGAACTGCGTCACGCGCTGCCGCTGGCGCTGATGGGATTCTGCTTTGCCTGGATCGGCTCGATCTGGGCCGTCGGCATCGACGCGCAAACCATGCGCATCGGCTTCGTCGCTTTCCTTGTGGTGCTGTCGGTCTACAACCTGTTGAAGATGTTTGGTCGCCAGCCTGCCGCGACGTCCGAGATGCGTTACTCGTGGCCTTGGCTCGGCGTGCTTGGCGCGGCGTCCGGGACCATGGGCGGACTGTTCGGTGTCGGCGGGGCGGTAGTGGCAACGCCCGTGTTGACCAGCCTGTTCGGCACCACCCAAGTGGTCGCTCAAGGGTTGTCGCTGGCCCTGGCATTGCCGAGCACCGGCGTGACGCTGGTGACGTATGCGGTGCATTACGAAGTGAACTGGATGATCGGCCTGCCGCTGGCCATCGGTGGTCTGGCCAGTATCAGTTGGGGCGTGAAAGTTGCCCACGCGATGCCGGAAAAACTCCTGCGCGGGCTGTTCTGCGGTTTTCTGGTGCTGTGTGCGGTGATGCTGGCGTTTAAAGTTTAAAACCTTCGACGATGTGCTCGGCCAGGCACTCGGTGATCGGCGACGGATGGTTCAGGTTGCGGATCAGCATGATGCTGGCCTCAGGCAGCAACGGCAGATCTTCGGCAGCCCCGAGGATGCGCATGTCCGGAGTGATCAGGCTTTCCAGTTGCGCAGTGATCGCCAGACCTGCGCTGACCACGGCCATCAGCGCCGACAAACTGGTGCTGTTGTAGGCGATGCGGTAATCGCGGCCCATCGCATCCAGCGCATTACACGCCCATAAACGACAGAAGCAGTCACTGTTGAACATTGCCAACGGCAGCGGCGTTTGTTCGTGGGCGCTGAAGTTTTGCGCCTCAGCCCAGACGAAACGTTCCTTGCGCAGCAACTGGCCGATCTCGTTGCCCGGCTCGCGGGTGACGATCGACAAGTCCAGATCCGTGCGTTGCAGCAGTTGCTTGGTCGATTCGCAATGCACTTCGATCTGGATCAACGGATAGAACTGCGCAAACCGCGACAGTATTCCCGGCAGAAAACGCATCACGTAATCGTCCGGCGTGCCGATGCGCACGGTGCCGACCATGTGCGGTTCGCGCAACGTGTTGAACACTTCGCTGTGTAATTTGAGGATGCGCCGCGCGTAACCGAGCAGCACCTGACCCTCGGCGGTCAGGCGCACCTGGCGGCCGTCGCGCTCGAACAACTGGCGCTGCAACACGTCCTCTTCGAGCCGCTTCATTTGCATGCTCACCGCCGATTGCGTGCGATTGACCATTTCGCCGGCGCGGGTGAAACCGCCCTGGTCGGCAATCGCCACGAAGGTACGCAGGACATCGGTATCGATACTGGGGTAGGCGGACAATTGATGAATCTCCGTGATGCATGCCATCAGAAACATTCGTTGGATTGATCTTAGCGCTGGCGCGAGACTTGAGCCATCCACATGGAGGGCAACACGATGAAAGGTCAAAGAGCGTATGCAAGCGAAGAAAAATACAGTGGCCATATCGTTTCCGATCTGCTGCACAAGTTCAGCCGCTGGTACGAACTTCACCGCGAACGCGAGTTGCTGGCCAGTCTGAGCGACGAAGCGTTGAAAGACATCGGGGTCAGTCGTGCCGATGTTGAGCACGAAGCCGTGCGCCCGTTCTGGGACGATCCGATGCATAAATGACCCGCTGCATAAATGATCAGCAGAGCGCTACACAAACCAACTTCTGGTGAGGTAGGTTGCGAGCAGACAAGGAGATGCTCATGCCCGCAACAGTATCCTTTTCCCTTAAACAGGCGCGACGTCTGGCGCTGGCGGCCCAAGGCTTCAACGGGCGCCAGCCGCCGACCGTCAAGGCTGCACACGTCAACCGGCTGATCGAACGGCTGGGCCTGCTGCAAATCGACTCCGTCAACGCCGTGGTGCGCTCGCACTACCTGCCGCTGTTTTCCCGTCTCGGTTCCTATTCTTCTGACTTGCTCGATCAGGCTGCCTGGAGTTCGGGGCGTCGACGCACGTTATTTGAATACTGGGGACACGAAGCGTCGTTGTTGCCGCTGTCGATGTACCCGCTGATGGCCTGGCGCATGCAGCGGGCTAAACGCGGCGAAGATATTTATCAACAACTCGCCAAGTTTGGCCGTGAACAGCAGGACGTTGTTCGCCGGGTTTTAAACTCGGTTGAAGAACAGGGCGCCGTGGGTGCGGGCAGTCTGTCGACCCGTGAAGACAAGGCCGGGCCGTGGTGGGACTGGAGTGCGGAAAAGCACGCGCTGGAGTGGTTGTTTGCTGCCGGTGAAGTGACCGTGGCGGGACGTCGCGGTTTTGAGCGTTTGTATGATTTGCCGGAGCGGGTGATCCCGTCATCGATCCTGCAACAGGCAATGCCCGACGAAGCCGAAGCGCAACGTGGATTGCTGTTGCATGCGGCACAGGCGTTGGGCGTCGGCACGGAAAAAGATCTGCGCGATTACTTTCGTTTGAACCCGGCGGATGCGCGTCCGCGTCTGGCGGAATTGGTCGAGGCGGGGCAATTGCAGATGTGCGAAGTCGCCGGTTGGCGGCAGATCGCCTATTGCCTGCCGGAGCCGAAAGTCCCGCGCAAGGTTGTCGCCAGTGCGTTGTTGTCGCCCTTCGATTCGTTGATCTGGGAACGCAGCCGGACCGAGCGTTTGTTCGATTTCCGCTATCGGCTGGAGATTTACACACCGCAGGACAAACGGGTTTACGGCTATTACGTGTTGCCGTTTTTACACAATGAGCGAATTGCCGCGAGAGTTGATCTGCGTGCCGAGCAGGCGTCGGGGCGGTTGGCGGTGCATGCGCTGCACGAAGAGGAAAAAGGGTTGGATGACCAAGGGATGTTGGCGCTGGCGCTGAATCTGCGGCAGATGGCGGATTGGCTGGGGCTGGCGCGGGTGCAGCTCAATTGTCAGCGCGAGAGTGCGGCGCGGTTGCGGGTGGCATTGGCAGAGATTGGGAGCGACTGATCTGACGCTATCGCCAGCAGGGCTGGCTCCCCCATTGGATCTGTGTCCTACACAAAACTCTGTGGGAGCTAGCCCTGCTAGCGATTGGCAGCGATGCGGCTTAGCGGCGAACTTGCTTCAGGGTCTCAGCGATAAGGAACGCCAACTCCAGCGACTGATCGGCATTCATCCGCGGATCACAGTGCGTGTGATAGCGATCCGACAAGCCATCTTCAGTAATCGGCCGCGCGCCACCGATGCATTCGGTGACATTCTGCCCGGTCATCTCGATGTGAATGCCGCCGGCATAAGTCCCTTCCGCCTCATGCACCTGGAAGAACTGTTTAACTTCACCGAGAATCTGCGCGAAGTCGCGGGTCTTGTAGCCGCTGCTCGCTTTGATAGTGTTGCCGTGCATCGGGTCGGAACTCCACAGCACTTGCTTGCCTTCACGCTGCACCGCGCGGATCAGCGCCGGCAGGTGATCGCCGACCTTGTTCGCACCCATCCGGGCGATCAGGTTGAGGCGACCCGGGTCGTTGTCCGGGTTGAGCACGTCGATCAGGCGAATCAGGTCGTCCGGATTCATGCTCGGGCCGACTTTCACGCCGATCGGGTTGTTCACGCCGCGCAGGAATTCAACGTGCGCGCCGTCGAGCTGACGGGTGCGGTCGCCGATCCACAGCATGTGCGCCGAGCAATCGTAGTAATCGTTGGTCAGGCTGTCGCGGCGCACGAAGGCTTCTTCGTAGTTCAACAGCAGCGCTTCGTGGGCGGTGAAGAAACTGGTTTCGCGCAGTTGTGGCGAGCTGTCCATGCCGCAGGCGCGCATGAACGCCAGGGTTTCATCGATGCGGTCGGCCAAGTGGCTGTACTTCTCGGCCAGCGCCGAGTTGGCGATGAAGTCGAGGTTCCACTTGTGCACTTGGTGCAGGTCGGCGAAACCGCCTTGGGCAAAGGCGCGCAACAGGTTCAGGGTGGCGGTGGACTGGTGATAGGACTGCAGCAAACGTTCCGGATCCGGCACGCGGCTCTTCTCGTCGAAGCCGATGCCGTTGACGATGTCGCCGCGATAAGCCGGCAGTGTCACGCCGTCGATGGTTTCGTCATTGGCCGAACGCGGCTTGGCGAACTGGCCGGCCATGCGCCCGACTTTGACCACCGGGCAACCGGCAGCGAAGGTCATGACGATGGCCATTTGCAGCAACACTTTGAAGGTGTCGCGAATCTTCGCAGCGGAGAACTCAGCGAAGCTTTCCGCGCAATCGCCACCTTGAAGCAAGAACGCCCGGCCCTGAGTGACCTCGGCAAACTGTCGACGCAATTCGCGCGCTTCGCCGGCAAACACCAACGGCGGATAGCTCGCCAGGGTTTGCTCGACCTGGCGCAGGTGCGCGGCGTCGGGGTAGTGGGGTTGTTGCTGGATCGGCAGGGCGCGCCAGCTATCAGGGCTCCAGGGTTGGCTCATCACAGTCTCTAAGGTTCTACGCACGGAAGGCCATGTTAGCAGCAATTAGTGCGTGACCTGCTCCCGCCCCATCGCCGACAATCGCCGCTTTGCCACGGCGCCACAGCGGTGCCATCGCGTCACCGCGCCCGGTGACCATCAGGAGACGAAATGACTGAGGAGCGCGTCGAGCATCTGCTCGCCGAAGTACAGGACGAGTTCGGCGTGATTCGCGTGCTGGAAGTGGCTGACTACCGGTTTCTCGAATTCGGCGATGCGATCGAGCAGAGCTGCGTGTTTACCGCGGATCCGAGCTGGCTGGAATACGACTACACCCGCGCGATGCTGATCGGCGCGTTGTGCCATGAGCAGCCGGAGAGCGCGCTGTTTCTGGGGCTCGGCGCTGGGACGCTGACGCAAGCCTGCCTCAAGTTTCTGCCGCTGGAAGATGTCGAAGCCATCGAACTGCGCCCGGACGTGCCGCGTCTGGCCATCGAATATCTCGGGCTGGATGATGATCCACGGTTGTATATCCGCGTCGGCGATGCGCTGGAGTTGTTGCCGACCGCCGAGCCTGCGGATCTTATTTTCGTCGACCTGTACACCGATGTCGGGCCGGGCGTCGGGCATCTGGCCTGGAGTTTTCTCGGTGATTGCCAGAAACGCCTGAATCCGGGCGGCTGGCTGGTGATCAATCAGTGGGCCACTGACGATGGCAGGCCGTTGGGTGCGGCGTTGTTGCGCGGGCTCTATCACCGGCATTACTGGGAGCTGCCGGTGAAGGAGGGCAATGTGATCCTGATTGTCCCGGCGGACCTCGATCAGGCGCTGGACATGCAGGCGCTGACCGCCCGGGCCGAAGCACTGGCGCCACGATTGGGGTATTCGTTGCAGTCGTTGATCAACGCGATTCGTCCGGCGACGTAATCGCTTCAGCTGTCCCGGCCCCATCGCCAGCAGGGCTGGCTCCCACATGACTTTTGTGAACGACACAAATCAAGTGTGGGAGCTAGCCCTGCTAGCGATAGCGGCCTCACAGCCAGCGAATCTTTCAAAGCCCTTTGAAGATCCCGGGTCGCCGCTCCACCAGCGACCGAACCCCTTCCTTGGCATCTTCAGTGGCCAGCAACTTCTTCACCAACGCCGGCAACCCTTGCGCTGCCGCTGTCTCCCCCTCGTAGCGTGCCTGCCGCGCCGACATCAACGTCGCTTGCACCCCCAGCGGCGCTTGCCGGGCAATACGCTCGGCCAACGCAATCGCTCGCGGCAACAGATCCTCACTGGCCATCACTTCCTGCACCAAGCCCAAGTGCAACGCATCGTGGGCATCAAACTCATCGCCAGTCAGTAACCAGCGCATGGCATTGCCCCAACCGGCCATCTGGTGAAAACGTAAAGTCGCGCCACCAAAAGGAAAAATCCCACGCTGCACTTCCATTTGGGCGAAGCGGGTATTGCTCGCGCACAGGTTGATGTCAGCGGCCAGCATCAACTCGATGCCGATGGTCAGGCAGTAACCCTGCGCAGCGACGATCACCGGTTTGCTCACACGTGGCCCGACGAACACCCCCCACGGATCGCAACCACCGGTCGGAACCTGCCAGCCTTGGGCAAGTGCGCCGCTGGCATTCACCAGATCCAGACCGGCGGTAAAATGCTCGCCATGGCCGAAGACCACCGCCACCCGCGCCTCACTGTCGGCCTCGAACTCGCCGTAGGCCAGGCTCAAGTCATTCAACAGGTCGAGGTCGAAGGCATTGCGCTTGGCCGCTCGATCCAGGCCTATCAGATGGACGTGACCACGGCGTTCACGGCTGACGCGGCCGGGGCAGGACTGATTCATGGCTAAATCCTCGGGCGGGAAGGGCGGGTGCAGCGACGGTATGCCGCATGTCAGTGAATCGTTTAAGCGTCATCGCCCGCAGGGCCGGGCCTTTGAAAAATAGACCTTGACGCGATTATCCGCAAAACCCCGTTACACGGCGGTGACACACGGATTCAGGCGATAAAAAAAGCTCCCTTTTTGGGCAAAATCCGGTATAGTGCGCGCCGGCCTTTAACCGGGCCGCGTTTAGGTAGCGCAATTTCCCGAAGTCAGCTTCGGCTGCACGTCCGCATTGCGGGCTCTTCCCGGACGATTCTTTTTTTCCATTCATTCGTTTTCGCAAATCCCCGCCGACAAAGCTGCCAGGGCGACTCTTGAGTCTCAACACGGCATGCGCAGCTTTGGAGCATGGGTCTTTGCGGATGCACTTAGAGGCAGACCCATGACCCAGGAAACCGGCGGATTCGCCGCTTTTAATCTTAATCCGAATATTCTTGCAGCCGTCGCAGCGACTGGCTACGAAGAGCCTTCGGCGATTCAGCAGCAATCGATCCCGATCATCATGGCCGGCCAGGACATGATCGGTCAGGCGCAAACCGGTACCGGTAAAACCGCCGCGTTCGCACTGCCTATTCTGCACCGCATCGATCCTGCCAAGCGCGAACCGCAAGCCCTGATCCTGGCGCCAACTCGTGAGTTGGCGCTGCAAGTAGCAACCGCTTTTGAAACCTACGCCAAGCAAATGCCGGGCGTTACCGTTGTGGCCGTTTACGGCGGCGCGCCGATGGGCCCACAACTGAAAGCAATCCGTAATGGCGCACAGATCGTTGTCGCCACTCCGGGCCGTCTGTGCGACCACCTGCGTCGTGACGAAAAAGTCCTGTCGACCGTGAACCACCTGGTTCTCGACGAAGCTGACGAAATGTTGAAACTGGGCTTCATGGATGACCTGGAAGTCATCTTCAAGGCTCTGCCAGCGACTCGTCAGACCGTTTTGTTCTCGGCTACCCTGCCGCAGTCGATCCGCGCCATTGCCGAACGCCACCTGCGCGATCCGCAACACGTGAAGATCCAGACCAAGACCCAGACCGTTACCGCAATCGAACAGGCTCACCTGTTGGTTCACGCTGACCAGAAGACTTCGGCCGTTCTCAGCTTGCTGGAAGTGGAAGATTTCGACGCGCTGATCATGTTCGTGCGCACCAAGCAAGCGACCCTGGATCTGGCCAGCGCCCTCGACGCCAAAGGCTACAAAGCCGCAGCGTTGAACGGCGACATCGCCCAGAACCAGCGTGAGCGCGTCATCGACTCGCTGAAAGATGGCCGTCTGGACATCGTTGTCGCGACCGACGTTGCTGCTCGTGGTCTGGACGTTCCGCGCATCACTCACGTGTTCAACGTTGACATGCCGTACGACCCAGAGTCCTACGTTCACCGTATCGGCCGTACTGGCCGTGCCGGTCGCGAAGGTCGTGCACTGCTGCTGGTGACTCCACGTGAGCGCCGCATGCTGCAAGTGATCGAGCGTGTAACCGGTCAGAAAGTCGCTGAAGTCCGCCTGCCGGATGCTCAGGCTGTTCTCGATGCGCGCATCAAGAAACTGACCAACAGCCTGTCGCCGCTGGTCGCTGATGCCGAATCGACTCACGGTGAGCTGCTTGATCGTCTGACTGCAGACATCGGCTGCACTCCGCGTGCACTGGCTGCTGCGCTGCTGCGCAAAGCCACCAACGGTCAAGCGCTGAACCTGGCGGCGATCGAGAAGGAACGTCCACTGGTGCCGAACAACGCACCGCGTGGCGACCGTCCTGAGCGCACCGGTGATCGTCCTGATCGTGGTGACCGCGAGCGCCGCGCGCCAATGCCTCTGGGCGAAGGCCGTGCTCGTTGCCGTACCGCGCTGGGTGCGCGTGACGGTATCGCCGCGAAAAACCTGCTGGGCGCCATCCTCAACGAAGGCGGTCTGGCCCGTGAAGCGATCGGTCGCATCCAGGTGCGTGACAGCTTCAGCCTCGTCGAGCTGCCGGAAGATGGTCTGGACAAACTCCTGACCAAACTGAAGGACACTCGCGTTGCCGGTAAGCAGCTGAAACTGCGTCGCTATCGCGAAGATTGATCCGCCCCTGGGCTGATTGATCGCACATAAAAAATCCCCGACTGGTTCGGGGATTTTTTTTGCCTGTTGTTTGGGCTTACACAAAACCCTGTGGGAGCTGGCTTGCCAGCGATGACGTCAGCCGAAACGATAGATATCCATACCTAGCGCACCCATCGTGAATCCCTTGTGCGCCACACTGAACTCCCCACCCGCACCCCGCGCAAAATACAACGGCAACAAATGCTCATCGCTCGGATGGCTGCGCACCGCATTCGGTGCCTGCTGGCGATAATCATGCAGCGCTGCTTCATCGTCAGCCGCCAACTTCTCAATTACCCAGTCCCGGAAATCCCGCGCCCACGGTTCAACGCTTTCGGGGCCGGCGTGCCAGTCCAGCTCGCGCAAGTTATGGGTAATGCTGCCTGAACCGATCAGCAAAATGCCCTGATCGCGCAAACCCTGCAGCGCCTGACCGACTCGGGTTTGCAGCGCCGGGCCGCCACGGCTCGGTAGAGAGACCTGCACCACCGGGATATCCGCATGCGGGTACATCAGCGACAACGGCACCCAGACGCCGTGATCGAACGGACGTTGCGGGTCGAGGCGCGCGGGCAGGTTGTTCGCGGTCAACAGTGCAGCGACCTCCGAGGCCAGCTGCGGATCGCCCGGCGCCGGGTACTGCACTTCAAACAACGCGCGGGGGAAACCGCCGAAGTCGTGCCAGGTTTCGGGTTGCGCATGGCTGCTGACCAGCAGTTCGTGGCTCTCCCAATGGGCGGAGACGATCACGATGGCTTTGGGTTTCGGCAATTCGGCGGCCAGACGCGCCAGCGCCGGGCCGCTGGCGCCGGGTTCCAGCGCAAGCATGGGTGAACCATGGGAAATAAACAGGCTGGGAAACATGATGGGTTCCTGAGCGTTAAGATGATTCATCTTCGGTCAGTTCATCGATCGAAATCTAATATAAGTTTTAACGCTTTTTGATCGGTTTTTTGGGAGTGAGGCATGCAGCCTGAGTTTTGGTACAAGAAGTGGGATTCCGGGCAGATCGGTTTTCACTTGCCGGACGTCAATCCTTATTTGCAGCGACACTGGGCGGTACCGGCAACGGCGCGAGTGCTCGTGCCTTTGTGTGGGAAAAGTCTGGATCTGGCGTGGCTGGCAGGGCGCGGCCATCAGGTATTGGGAATTGAGCTGTCGGAAAAGGCCATCGAGGATTTTTTCAGCGAGCAGCAGATTCAGCCTCAGATCAGCGAGAAAGGCGCATTCAAGGTCTATCGCAGCGCGGCCATTGAGCTTTGGTGCGGAGACTTCTTCGCGCTGACCCCGAGCGACGTGGCCGACTGTGCGGCGCTGTATGACCGGGCAGCGTTGATTGCCTTGCCGCCGGCGATGCGCGAGCGCTATGCGGCGCATCTTCAACAGATCCTGGCGCCGGGTGTGCAAGGGTTGTTGATTACGCTGGATTACGATCAGGCGCAGATGCCCGGGCCACCGTTTGCGGTGGGGCATGAAGAGGTTCGGCGATTGCTGGGTGGTGCGTGGCAGGTTCAGGTGCTGGAAGAGCAGGATGTGTTGGCGGAGAGTGGCAGGTTCTTGCAGGCGGGCGTGACGCGGCTGGAGGAGCGGGTTTACCGCGTTTCTGGCCGATAACTTTTTGTCGCACTGACTGGCCTCTTCGCGAGCAAGCTCGCTCCCACAGTGATTTGGGCTGTTTCTAAGATCGCACAAACACCGCGTAACCCTGTGGGAGCGAGCTTGCTCGCGAAAGGGCCGGCACAGTCGACGCATCATCCAGAGATATAAAAAAGGCCCGCATCACTGCGGGCCTTTTCATTGTCACGGGTCAGATCAACCGCGACGACGCAATGCGTCGATACGCGCTTCCAGCGGCGGGTGGCTCATGAACATGCGGGCGAAGCCCTGTTTGATGCCACCGTTGATGCCAAAGGCGTTCAGGGTGTCCGGCATGTGCACCGGCAAACCTTGTTCGGCGCGCAGGCGCTGCAGTGCGCCGATCATCGCGCTGGTGCCGGCCAGGCGTGCCCCGGCTTCATCGGCGCGGAATTCGCGTTTGCGCGAGAACCACATGACGATCGCACTGGCCAGGATGCCCAGTACCAGTTCGGCGAAGATGGTCGCCACGTAGTAGGCAATGCCTTGGCCTTCTTCGTTCTTGAAAATCACTTTGTCGACGAAGTTGCCGATGATCCGCGCAAAGAACATCACGAAGGTGTTCACCACGCCCTGGATCAGCGCCAGCGTGACCATGTCGCCGTTAGCGACGTGACCGATTTCGTGGGCCAGCACGGCTTTCACTTCATCGGGCGAAAAACGCTCCAGCAAGCCTTGGCTGACCGCGACCAACGCGTCGTTCTTGTTCCAGCCAGTGGCGAAGGCGTTGGCCTCGTAGGCCGGAAAAATGCCGACTTCGGGCATCTTGATCCCGGCTTCGCGGGACAATTGCTCGACCGTTTGCAGCAGCCATTGCTCATGACGAGTACGTGGCTGGCTGATGATCTGGGTACCGGTGCTCATCTTCGCCATCCACTTGGAGATGAACAGCGAGAACAGCGAGCCGGCGAAACCAAAGACCGCACAGAAAACCAGCAGCTGACTGAGGTCGAGATCAACCCCGTTGGCCGCCATGAACCCGTTGAAGCCGAACAGGCTCAGGGTGATGCTGGCTATCAGCACGACCGCCAGGTTAGTGGCCAAAAACAGCAGGATGCGCATCATGGTTGTAGAACTCTCCTCAAGCTAAAGATGTAGCGTACTGCGGGGTATATAAGGTGCCGCACCGGGCTATTCAACTGAGTGACTATTTCAAACTGTGTCCTACAGCGAATTCTTCGGTGCGAAGTCCGTTTCCCACGGCAGATAGCGACATGGACGACAGCCGACCGCGTCCCGTCCTCATTACGTCAGACGCATGTGAGCAGTACGAATCGCAAGTGTAGAAGGCGTGAGCAGAGGCGGAACGCAGAAGTGTTGCTGAATCAGACAGTGCGCAACGATTGGCCGTTGCGCACTGCTGGCCAGTTACTGGCGATAAGACTTGAGGAAGTTGCCGATGCGGCCGATGGCCATTTCCAGATCATCGACGCGGGGCAGGGTGACGACGCGGAAGTGATCCGGCCACGGCCAGTTGAACGCTGTGCCTTGCACCACCAGGAGCTTCTCGGAGAGCAGCAGGTCGAGGACGAATTTCTCGTCGTTGTGGATCGGGCAGACCTTCGGGTCAATCCGCGGGAATGCATACAGCGCGCCCATCGGCTTGACGCAGCTCACGCCCGGAATATCGTTGAGCAGCTCCCAGGTGCGATTGCGCTGTTCAAGCAGACGTCCCTGCGGCAGCACCAGATCATTGATGCTCTGATAACCGCCCAGTGCGGTCTGGATCGCATGCTGGCTCGGCACGTTGGCGCACAGACGCATGTTGGCCAGCATGTCGATGCCTTCGATGTAGCTCTGCGCGTTGTGCTTCGGCCCGGAGATGGCGATCCAGCCGGAACGGAAACCGGCCACACGGTACGATTTCGACAGACCGTTGAAGGTCAGGCACAGCAGGTCAGGCGCCAAGGATGCCGTGCAGATGTGCACGGCATCGTCGTACAGAATCTTGTCGTAGATCTCGTCGGAGAACACCACAAGGTTGTGCGCGCGGGCGATTTCCAGCATGCCGAGCAACACTTCCTTGGAATACACCGCGCCGGTCGGGTTATTCGGGTTGATGATCACCATCGCTTTGGTGTTCGGGGTGATCTTGGCCTTGATGTCGGCCAGATCCGGGAACCAGTCGGCGCCTTCGTCGCACAGGTAGTGCACGGCGTTACCACCGGCGAGGCTGACGGCGGCGGTCCATAGTGGATAATCCGGGGCTGGCACCAGCACTTCGTCGCCGTTGTTGAGCAGCGCCTGCAGCGACATCACGATGAGCTCGGACACGCCGTTGCCCAGGTAGATGTCTTCGATGCCGACACCTTCGACCTGCTTCTGCTGGTAGTACTGCATCACCGCTTTACGTGCGCTGAACAGGCCCTTGGAGTCGCTGTAGCCTTGCGCGGTCGGCAGGTTGCGGATCACATCCTGAAGAATTTCCTCCGGCGCCTCGAAACCAAACGGCGCCGGGTTGCCGATGTTCAGCTTGAGGATGCGCTGGCCTTCCTCTTCCAGTCGTTTGGCGTGCTTGAGCACCGGGCCGCGAATGTCGTAGCAGACGTTGGCGAGCTTGTTCGATTTGCTGAACTGCATGGCGATGTGATCCCGAAAATGAACGATCCAGACGCTGTATGAACTACCGTACTGGGATTCCTGCGTTTGCATGCCAACCGGGTGCCGGAACGTGACGCTGCAAAAAATCCGTTTGAGTGCATGTAACGCGGCTGCCAGACTGGCATCAAATGAGGCGCAATCATACGTGCCGCCCGATCCGTGGAAAAGGTACAGATCGGGCTTTTTCAGCCGCCGAGGTGTGATGATGGAAAAGTTGGAAAAAACCCTGGAAGAATGGCGTGAGATGCTCGACCCCGAGCAGTACAACGTTTGCCGTCTCAGTGCGACCGAACGACCGTTCTCTGGCAAATACAATGCGACCAAAACCGACGGTGTTTATCACTGCGTTTGCTGCGACGAAGCACTCTTCGATTCCAAAGCCAAGTTCGACTCCGGTTGTGGCTGGCCGAGCTTTTATGAGCCGATCGGCGAAAGCGCGATGACCGAAATCCGTGATACGACCCATGGCATGATCCGCACGGAAGTGAAGTGCGCCCGCTGTGACGCGCATCTGGGTCATGTGTTCCCGGACGGACCGCCGCCAACCGGCCTGCGGTATTGCATCAATTCGGTGTGCCTGAATCTCGAGCCACGCGACTAAACGCATGAAGGCGACCTTCGGGTCGCCTTGTTTTTCAAGAATTGAATTGCACACGATTTAATTGCTCGCTATGTTTGGCCTTTCCCGACTGTCTGCGGAGCTCCAAGCCATGAGCGACAACTTGCTGAATATTCCCTGCACCACCATCAAAGGTGAGCAAAAGACCTTGGCCGATTTCGCCGGCAAAGCAGTTTTGGTAGTCAACACCGCTAGCAAGTGCGGTTTTACCCCTCAATACAAAGGCCTCGAAGAACTCTGGCAGACCTACAAGGATCAAGGCCTGGTCGTGCTGGGCTTCCCGTGCAATCAGTTCGGCAAGCAGGAACCAGGCAACGAAGGGGCGATCAGCGAATTCTGCGAGCTGAACTTCGGTGTCAGCTTCCCGCTGTTCAAGAAGATCGAGGTCAATGGCGCTGGCGCGCATCCGCTGTTCGTGCAGTTGAAAAAACGCGCCCCGGGCGTCCTCGGTTCCCAAGGCATCAAGTGGAACTTCACCAAGTTCCTGATCGGCAAGGACGGCCAGTTGGTCAAGCGTTTCGCCCCGGCCACCAAGCCGCAGGACCTGAGCCGCGAGATCGAAGCCCTGCTCAAATGAACAGCTTGCCCGTTGATTCGCTGAAGCTCGACAGCCAGTTGTGCTTCAAGCTGTATGCCGCGTCCCGGGCGGTGATTCGCGCCTACAAGCCGATGCTCGACCAGCTCGGTCTGACCTATCCACAGTATCTGGCGATGCTGGTGCTGTGGGAGTGGCAAGATGCTGCGCCGGAGCAGCCGACGGTCAAGGCGTTGGGTGAACGGCTGGCGCTCGATTCCGGAACCTTGACGCCGTTGCTCAAACGCTTGGAACAGTTGCAACTGGTACAGCGGCAGCGCTCGGCGCGTGATGAACGTGAAGTGCATCTGAGCCTCACTTCAACAGGACAGGCGCTGCGTGAGCAAGTCGGTCCACTGAAGGCCCGGTTGCTCTGCGACAGCGGCGTAGACCTGGATCGACTCAATGATTTGCGCGACGGCCTCGATCACCTGTTGGGGCAGATCAAGGCGTTGTCTTAGTCGGGATCCACTGGTCGAGCAGCGCGGCGAGTTCTTCACGCCTGAACGGCTTGGCCAGGTAGTCGCTCATGCCCGCTGCGCGGCAACGTTCGCGTTCCTCGGACATGGCGTTGGCGGTCAGGGCGACAATGGGCAGGTTCGGCCAGCGCCCGCTCTGGCGAATCTGCCGGCTGGCCTCGTAGCCGTCCATGACCGGCATATTGCAATCCATCAGCACCAGATCGAATTCGTGATATTCCAGTTGATCCAGCGCCTCGGCACCGTGAGCGGCAACCACCACATCGCAACCGAGTTTGCCCAGCATGCCTTTGGCCACCAGTTGATTGACCGGATTGTCCTCGACCAGTAGCACGCGCCCGCGTCGGACGGAAGCTGACACTTGCGGACGCGCGTCATCGACGTTCTCGATGTCCGGTTGCAGGGTGCGCCGCAGATTTTGATACAACGCATTACGTGCCAGCGGACGTGCCTGTTGCTGTAGCGGGGCGAGGGCGGCGGCTTCTTCGCTTGGCAGGAAGCTGCCATAAGCGGTCACCAACAGGATCGGCGCGACCAGCGTCGGGCGCAGCCCGAACAAGCACTCCGGACAATCGGTGATGACCACGTCTGGCGTCAGGCCCAGCAGCGAATCGTCAATGGTGCGTTGGTCATAGGCGAGCCCCCAGACGGGCAGCAGACTCTGCAACAGCTCCGCCAGTCCGCTGCTGCCCGGAGTGATGGCGAGGACCTTGCCGCTCAGAGGTGCCGGCGCGAGTGCACGGGTATGACAGGGCAGCGGCAGTTCGGCGCAGAACTGGCTGCCGAATCCGCTTTCGGAGCTGATGGTCAGACGTCCTTGCATCGCTTCGCAGAGGTTGTAGGTCAGTGCCAGACCCAATCCGGTGCCCCCGTACTGGCGAGTAATTCCGGCCCCCGCCTGGGTGAACGGCTGGAAGATTTTCACCTGCGCTTCCTGCGCGATGCCGATGCCGGTGTCGCAGACTTCGATACGCACACCATCCTTGTACGTCGACAAGCGCACGTCGACCCGACCGAACCGGGTGAATTTCAAAGCGTTCGATAGCAAGTTACTGACGATTTGCCGAACCCGGGTCGGGTCACCCAGCACCAGCGCCGGGAAGTGTGGATCGATCAGGCAGGTCAGCTCGACGCTTGGCGCGGCATTCTGCGAGAGCAGATTGGCGGTGTCTTCGATCAATGAGCCCAGGTCGAACGGAATGTGCTCAAGCTCCAGTTGTCCGGCATCGAATTTCGACAGGTCGAGAATATCGTTGAGCAATTCGACCAGCACCTTGCCGGAGTCGTGGGCAATCGACAGCTGCTGCTGTTGCTCGGCATTCAACGGACCATCCAGAGACAGCGCGATCATCCCCAACAGACCATTGAGCGGCGTGCGGATTTCATGGCTCATGTTGGCGAGGAACGCCGAGCGTGCTTCGGCCATTTCCAGCGCCGTGCTGCGGGCGACTTCGAGTTCCTCATTGGACTGGCTGAGCCGGGCGTTGATCGCTTTGAGTTCCGCCGTGCGCGCCGAGACCATGTTTTCCAGTTGGCCGAGGTAGTCGGTCAAACGGTTTTCCGCATTGCGCCGTTGCTGGATTTCGGTGGCGATGTTTTCGAACTGCTGATTGGCGACTTTGACCAGCACGCCAATCTCGTCGTTGCCGTGCCCGACCGGACATTCCAGAGTGGTGGGCTCGGCACTGCGCGGGTCGCGCCCGCTGAGCTCACGGATTACTCGCACCAGCGGTTTGGTCAGCATCACGTAGAACAGCGCCAGCAGCAGGCCGGTGAGGATCAGGCTGCGGGCGAAACCATTGAGCAAGGTCACCTCGGCCCGGCGCAGAAAGCGGCTGCCGAATGCATAGGTGTCGACTTCCAGGCTCAGGACGCCGAGGGATTCGCTGGGTAAATGGTCGAGGTACAGGCGATCCTCGAACTGCCGTTTGGCGCCGAACAGGAAGTCGCTGATCACCCGATAGCCGCTCTGCAGTTCCGGGCGTTTGACGCTCGCCAGCACGGTATTGTTGTTGTCGGTCAGGCGCGCGCCGATGATTGCCGGCGAGCGCAGCAGGCCCAACGTGAGTTCCTGGGCCAGTTCGGCGTCGATGTTGTAGGCGATCCGTGATGCCGGGTTATGGCTGATTTCCAGCAGAGACAGGATTTCACGGTTGATGGAGGCGTCTTCACTGGCATAATCGATGCCGATTTGCAGCAGGCTGAGCAGCGTGCCCAAAATGAACCCGACCAGCACAGTAAGCCTGGCTTGCTTGTACGACAGCCGGTGGGTGAATTTGATATCCATGGGGTGTTGAACCACTTCCGTTTCCCTTCGCTGCTCAAGCATAGTCGATCATGTATGGATACCGAGGTTCCCGAATCGCCTTGTAACAAGGCGCCGCGTGGGGATTTTGATCTGCAGGTCGTCGCTGGATCGCCATCATCACTGTGAAAGTGCCCGAGGAGAAGACGTGGATTCCCGATTGAATGCTTTTCTTGAACGCGCCGAGTCTGTTCTGGCGCGGATCGAACCGTTGCTGCCGGCACCACGTCCGGTGATCGACTGGGGCACCTGCCTGGCCGCGCGCTGGCAGCGTGACGGGCGCAGCGGTTATCTGTTGCCGCTGGAGGTTAGCCTCGACATGCGCCTGTCCGACCTGATCGGTGTCGACCGTCAGCTCGAGCAACTGGGGCGCAACACCCAGCAGTTCCTCGACGGTATGCCGGCCAACCACGCCTTGCTGTGGGGCTCGCGCGGTACCGGTAAATCCTCGCTGGTACGGGCGCTGCTGGCCGAACACGCCGGGGCGGGTCTGCGCCTGATCGAGATCGAGCGTGATCATCTGGCTGACCTGCCGCGTGTGGTCGAGCAGATCGGTAAGCTGCCGCAACGTTTCGTGCTGTTTTGCGATGACTTGTCGTTCGAGTCTGGCGAAGGCGATTACCGGGTCCTCAAAAGCGTGCTCGACGGCTCGCTCGAGCAGGCCCCGGACAATGTTTTGCTGTACGCCACGTCGAACCGTCGCCATTTGGTGCCGGAGAAGGAAAGCGACAACGAAAACTGGAAGCGCGTGGACGGCGAACTGCACCCCAGCGAAGCTGTGGAAGACAAGATCGCGCTGTCGGACCGATTCGGTCTGTGGCTGTCGTTTTACCCGTTTACCCAAGAACATTTCCTGAATGTCGTCGAACACTGGATCGGCCAGTTGGCCACCAAGGCCGGCCTGAGCTGGCAGCGTGACGAAGAACTGGACATCCTTGCCGTGCGTTGGGCTACCGGCCGCGGCAACCGCAACGGACGTTGCGCGTACCAATTCGCCCGTTACTGGGTGGGACTGAAATTGTTGGAGCACAAGGCATGATTGATTTGCAACAAAGCGGCCAGGGCCTCGAAGGCTATGGCATGTTGGCCGCACAACTGGAATCGCTGCTGGCGGACGAGCGCGATTTCATCGCCAATGCCGCACAGTTTTCGGCGTTCCTGTTCAACCAGCTCGATGACCTGAACTGGGCCGGTTTTTACCTCAATCGCAACGAGGAGCTGGTGCTCGGTCCGTTTCAGGGGCAGATCGCCTGTGTACGCATCCCGTTCGGTCGCGGTGTTTGCGGCGCTGCGGCGGCGACCTTGCAGACTCAGCGGGTTGAAGACGTTCATGCGTTTCCCGGTCATATCGCTTGCGACAGCGCGTCGAACAGCGAACTGGTCGTGCCGCTGGTCAAGGAGGGTCGCCTGATCGGTGTGCTCGATCTCGACAGCCCGAAACTGGCGCGTTTTGGCGCTGACGATCAAGCCGGTATCGAGCAACTGGCGGCGATCTTCCTGCGTCTGACTGACTGCTGATCACGCGGTAAGGCCAGCTCTGTGCAGCAGGCTGGCCGGATCCACGGCATCGATCTGCTGCGGGTCAAGAAAGCGGGTGGCGTACTGCATGTACACGCCCTCGCTGATAAACAGGCCAAACAATTGCGCATCGATGTGCGCCTCGCGGCACATCGTTGCCATGATCCCCAGCGCCTCGCTCAATGACTTGGCTTTCTTGTACGGTCGATCGGCCGCTGTCAGCGCTTCAAAAATATCGGCAATCGCCATCATTCGCGCCGGCAGGCTCATTTCTTCGCGCTTCAGGCGTTTCGGATAACCGGTGCCGTCCATTTTTTCGTGATGGCCGCCGGCAATTTCGGCGATGCTTTGGAGATGCCCGGGGAAGGGCAGGTGGCTGAGCATCATGATCGTCTGCACCATGTGATGATTGATGATGTAACGCTCTTCGCGGGTCAGCGTGCCGCGGGCAATGCTCAGGTTGTACAGCTCGCCGCGATTGTATTTGTAGCGCGGCACATCCAGTTTGAAGCCCCACGGATTGTCCTCGGGGATCAATTCGTTTTTGTCGCGTTCAAGCAAGTGCTCAGGCTTGTCCGCCAGCAGGTTCTCCCTTACCGGCAGAGTGGGCGCGGGCGTGCGTGACTGACGCTTGTTTTCCTCCCACGACACGCCCAGACGATCGTCCAGTGTGCGCAGCCAGGTGCGCTGTGCCACGCCATCGAGGCGTTGCAGGTCGGCCTCGGCCATGGCTTCACCGCCCAGATTGCAGTGGGCGACGAAAGCAAAGTCTTCGTCCAGCGCCGACAGTGTGGCGTTGCGTGCCTGGCTCAGTTCGATTTCGTCGCCGCCCTTGGCCAGCGCCTGCCAGTAATCGATCCAAGCATCGCGTTTGAGCACTTCGAAGCGGGTGCGGATTTCGTGAATGCGGTCGTTGATGGTTTCCAGCTTGGTGGCTTTGTCGACCACGTACTCGGGCGTTGTGACCTTGCCGCAATCGTGCAGCCACGCCGCAATATGCAGGGCTTCCCACTCGTCTTCGGTCGGCTGGTAGGCGCTGAAGGCCGGTGCCTGACTGGCGGCAGCGGCTTGAGCCAGCATCAGTGTCAGCTCCGGCACGCGCTGACAATGGCCACCGGTGTAGGGGCTTTTCGCGTCGATGGCGCCGGCGAGCAACTGAATGAACGCGTCGAGCAACTGCTTTTGTCTGGCTTGCAGGCGCTGGCTTTCGATACTGACCGCCGCGGCCCCCGACACCGCTTGCAAGAAAGCGATGCGGTCAGGTTTCAGCTTTTCCAGATCGGCCGCGGCGCCGCTGTCATTGACCAGCAGGATCAGTAAACCGATGGTTTCGTCGTGGCGGTTATGCAGACGAATTCCGATCAAGTGGACGCGGGGCGCGTTCATCGCCAGCAGGACTTTCTGCAGATCCTCGGCCTGGTCGTATCCAAAGTGGCTCACCACATTGTCGTTGCCGACCAATTGCTGAAACCACAACGGACCACTGTTCTGCTGCAGATCGCGCCCCTGAATATCGAAGGTCTCCAGCGCTTGGGGTGCGCCGTCGATCACCAGTCCATAAGGCTCCATGCGGTTGCCATCGCTTTCGCGCAAGTAGATCAATCCCGCTTGAGCCTGAGCGATCTCCACGGTTTCGAACAACACCCTTTGCAGCAGCGGAGCGAAGCGGGTTTCGGCGCCAAGGGTGTTGGTGATGCGGAAGAAACTCGCCAGGGTGTCCTTCATGCGCGCCATCGACAGGCTCAACTGGTCGACTTCAAGCACGGGCGAGCGCCGTGCGAGAGGAAAATTGAAGTCGAAGCTGCGGATGGCATCGGCTTCCTTGACGAGAGCATGCAGGGGTTTGACCAGAATCCGCGAAATCAGCCAGCCCAGCGGCAGACACAGCAACAAAGTGGTCAGGGTGATCAGCGCGCCTTGCCAGCGCAAGCGATAGGCGTCGACCAATAACTCGTCCTCCGGCACCAGCAACGCCAGTTGCAGGCCTTTCGGCCCGCCTTCCTGAATGCTGCTGCGGGCAACGATCCACTGGCGGTCGTCAGCTTGCAGGCGATTGCCGCTGTGGGCACCGTTGAGCAGTGCGTGCAGGCCCGGACTCAGGTCAGCGACCTTGGCCAGATGCGCGGTGCGGTCATCGACAATCAAACGGCTGCTGTCGGGGTAGGCCACCGCGTTGCCGTCGGCATCGAACAGCGCAATTTCCGTGGACGGCGTCACCACATGCTTGCCCAACGTGGCGGACAGCGTTGCCAGCGTCAGATCTGCACCGATCACGGCGTTATCGCCGCTGCGTCGGGCCAGGGTGGTGCCGACATTGTGCGTGGAGAAAAAAACATAGGGTTCGGTGGTGATCTGTTCAGACTGGCGGCGCGCGTCGAGGAACCACGCGCGACTGCGTGGATCGTAGGCATCATCGGGGTTGTCCTGATGACTGATGGACTTCAGCGCCTGATCGAAGAACAGCGATTGCGAGTACGACCTGCCTTGCGCATCGTGTTCGATACTCCAGACTTGATAAGCGGCGCCGTCCGGTGCCTTGAGCAAGGATTTGAGTGCCGCCGTTCGCAGCGGCCGTACCATGAAGAAATCGCCATTGGCGTAACCCAGGTAGAGCGAGGCGAGGTTTGGGTTATCCCTGAGTGACTGGCTGAACGGCTTGAGCAGCGGCAAGCGTTGTTCGAGATTCGTTGCCTGGCTGGCCGTGTTATCCGCCAGCAGACTGAGCAAGTGCCGGATCGGCTGATAGGTGGCCGCCATGTCCAGGCGCACATCCTGTTCTATCCGCTCAAACAGTTTTTCACTGCTCGAGAGAATGATCTGCGTGGTCTGGCGATAGTGGAACAGGCCCAGCACCACGCCGGTGAGCAATAACAGAAAGGTGAACATGACGCTGATGTGCACGTGCAGCGGAAACCGGCGGTGCTCCGGGCGCAGTGGGCTGGGCATTTCGGACTCTCCATGATGTTTAACTCACTGCTCAGCGCCCAAGCATAGTTAAGCCCCGCTCATTCTGCTTTGCCCGGTCAGGGTCAATTGTTGCTGCAGCGCTTGCTCCAGATCGAGCATCGCCAGGCTGCTCGCTTCGCGTCGGCGACTGATCTCATGGCTCGACATGGCTTGCTCGCAGGCTTGCTCAAGGGCATCGCAACACTCGATCAGCTGTTTTGCCTGGGCGATGCGCGCGGCGCCCTTGATTTTATGGGCGATGAGCGCCAGTGCATCGCGGTCGCTTTCTGCGGACAACCCCAGCAATTCCTGACGATCGACACGATTGCTGTTGAGCAGCTCAGTCATCAGGCGCAACGCCTGGACCGGATTACCTCCGGTCAGCAAGCTCAAGCCGTCAAAGTTGAAGGCAGAGCAACGCGCTGCCGGCTGTACCCCGCCGACCCACTCGCTCAGTACGCTCAGGCTCAAGGGCTTGAACAGGCAATCATCCATTCCCGCCTGTTTGCAGCGCTGCACTTCTTCAGGCAAGGCATTGGCCGTGAATCCGAGCACGATGCACGCCGGTTGCCGGTGCTGTTGCTCATGCTGGCGGATGGCGCGGGTCAATTCGTAGCCATTCATCAACGGCATGTTGCAGTCCGCGATCACCAGATCGTATTGACCCTTCTGCCATTGCTCGAAGCCGCTGCGCCCGTCTTCGGCGATGCTGAAGTGGTGACCGAGAAACTCCAGTTGCTGGCACATCAGCAAGCGGTTGGCCGGATGGTCATCAACCACCAGTACATTCAAGGGATCGGTTGAAGTCTGGATGGCGGGTTCAGCTTTTTGCGGTGCGTTTTCGGCGGCAAATGTTTCCATCGGCAGAGACATTATTACCCGGGTGCCGATCCCCGGATGGCTGCTCAACAGCAACTGGCCGCCCATCATTTCACACAGGTTGCGGCTGATGACCAGACCCAGGCCCGCGCCGCTACGGCTGCGCTGACTGCCACTTTCGGCTTGGGCAAAGGGCGCGAACAAGCGTTGCTGATCCTCGGCACTGATGCCGACGCCGCTGTCCTGTACGGTCAATTGCATGAGGGCGTGCGCAGGATCGTCGCCGGCGATCAGGTCCAGAGTGATCCTGACCTGACCCTGCTCGGTGAATTTGATGGCGTTGCTGACCAGATTGGACAACACCTGCTTGAAGCGCAGCGGATCAAGGCACACATCGACCGCGAGATCCGGTGGATTGACGGTCAGCAGCAGTGACAGGTTCTTCTGCCGGGCCAGACCGTCGAAGATACGCACCACGGCGTTGACCGTGGCGATGAGATTGACCCGCTCAGGCACTAGACTCAAACGCCCCGATTCGATTCTGGCGATGTCGAGAATGTCGCCGATCAATCCGAGTAAATCCTTGGCCGACTGGTAGGCGGTGTCGATCGATGAACGATCGGGATGTTCCCGGGCCATGCGTTTGAGGGTCAGTTCCAGCATGCCGATCACGGCATTCATGGGTGTGCGGATTTCGTGGCTCATGGTCGCGAGGAAGGTGCTCTTGGCGCGATTGGCGTCGTCGGCCTGTTCCTTGGCGGCGCGCAGGTCATCGAGCAACTGCCGGCGTTCACTGATATCGATCCAGCCGCCGATAATCCCTTGCACGTCGCCACTGGAATCGCGGTAGGGCAGGATCCAGTGATAGATCGTCAGGCGCTGGTTGCCGATGTGCAGCGGTCGATCCAGCACCAGCGCTCGGCCTTCGCTAATCACCCGCTGATAGTCGGCCTGGAAGGCGCGGGCTTCGAAAGCATTGCTCAGTGAGCCTTCCATCACGTTTTTGCCGATCACGTCTTCGCGCCGAGCGTTGAACGCTTGCAGATAGCTGTCGTTACAACTCTGCAAAAGTCCTGCACGGTCGCGAACGTAGATCGGATGCGGTGTGCCATTGACCAGTGAGCGCATGAATTCGTATTGATCGCCCAGGGCTCGCTCGGCGGCCTTGCGTTGGTTGATCTGGCGTCGCATGTAGGCATTCCAGGCGAGCAGCAGCAGGAGCAGCAGACAGGCCCCGAGCATCACCTGATAGAACAATCGCTGGTAATTACGCCAGGCGCTTTGCGAGGCCGCCGAGTAACCCCGCCAGCGTCCATTGATCACGCCGAGCTCTTCAGGCGCAATGCTCAGCAATGCTTTGTTGAGGATCGAGGCCAGTTCCGGGTTATCCCGAGCGGTGGCCAGTGAGAATGCGGCCTGCCCGGTACCGATGGTGGTGGTGATCTGTAACGCTTGCTCGAAAATCTGCGAGGAGATGAAGTAGTTGGCAATGACCAGCGAGTTCACGGCGCCATCGACGCGACCATCGGCGAGCATGGAAACGGCGCTGAAAGTGTCCGGTGTCTCGATCAGATGGATGCGCGGAAACTCGCGGCGCAAATACTCGACCATCGGATTACCCTGCGCGATCGCCAGTTGCTTGTCTTTGAGTTGGCCCAGATGCGAGGGGCTGTCGGCACTCTTGCGGGTCAACAGGACGTAGGAGTTTTCCAGGTACGGACGGCTGAAGTTAAGGATTTTTTCCCGTTGCGTGGTCGGCAGCAGCGCCGCGATCAGGTCGGCCTGATGGTTGTCGATCTGTCTGATCATCTCGGCGTCATTACGACTGCGCTGAATCTGAAAACGCAGCCCGGTACGCAGACGGATCAACTCCAGCAGATCCGCACTGATGCCGCGCAGATTGCCGTCGGAGTCGAAGAAGGTCAGCGGAGCGAAGGCTTCGTTCGCCACCACGTTGACCACCGGATGGCGCTTGAGCCAATCCTCCTCGCGAGCGGTCAGCTGTAATTTCTGATCGGTCAGCAGCAGGTCGCTGCCGGCACTCCAGCGTTTGGCAATGTTGTCGCGCTCGCTGCGCGGGACGGCCTTGATCACGCTGTCGATGATGCCCAGCAGCGAGATGTTGTCGCGGCGCACGGCGAAGCTGAAACCGTTGGCTTCCTGCTTGCCGAAATTGGCCATGCGCACGTTGTTGAGGTAACCCTTGTTGATCATGTAATGGGTAGAGAGGGTATCGCCGAGGAACACATCGGCCTGATCGAAGGCCACAGCGTTGATGGCGTTCTGGTAGGACGGGTAACAGGTAATCAGCGCCTTGGGATAGAGCGCCTTGACCTCGGCCAGTGGCAAATAGTGGTAGACCATGCTCAGGCGCAGCCCGGCCAGGCCTTCGCTGAGGCTGCGAGTCTCACTTTCGCGGGTCACCAGGACGGACTGGTCGATGGCGTAGGGTTCGGACAGTGCGAGCCTGGCGTTGCCGGCTTCGAAACCGTTCGCCGTACCGAGCATGTCGATGTGCCCGTCTTCCAGCGCCTGGATCGCGTCTTCCCGAGAGGGGAAGCGGCGGATGCGGATCGGTAACTGTGTGGCCTGGCTCAGCAGTCCGGCGTAATCGGCGGTCAATCCCTCGTAATCACGGCCGCTGACTGTCATGTCGAAGGGTGGATAATCAGGTGCGGAGGTTCCCAGAATCAATTCATGGCGGGTCTGTAGCCACTGCCGTTGCGACGCCTCGAACAGAACCTGCACCGATTCGCTCGCCGAACGACTCAACAGGGCAAAGTCTGACGACGTGTCGGCCACGCTGTACAAGGGAAGGCACAGGCACAGAAAAGTGCTCAATGCAGTCAGATAGTCCTTCAATCGACTGGGCATGTTGCCTCTCACACGAGTGCGTTTCGTTTGGCCATTTCGATAAGTTCAACAAGGGACTTGGCTTTGAGTTTTTGCATCAGACGTTTTTTATAAGTGCTGACTGTTTTATTACTCAGGAACATGCCTTTGGCGATTTCCTTGTTAGTTCGTCCCTGGGCGAATAACTGCAGGACCATCAGTTCGCGATCATTGACGGCCTTGAACAGTTCAAGTTCGGTATAACGCACATCATCGCTGCGAACCGGATTCAATGCCTGGCTGGGGAAATAGTTGTAACCGGAAAGTACCGCCTTGATTGCACTGACGAGTTCGCTCAAATCTTCCTGCTTGCACACGTATCCCGATGCGCCCGATTGCATGCACCGGATGCCGAACAAGGTCGGGCATTGGGCCGTCAGGATCAGGATTTTCAGCGGGGAGCCCATGGCATTGAAGCGGGCCAGTACTTCCAGGCCATCGAGCTTGGGAATACTGATGTCGAGAATGACCAGATCTGGCGTGCATTCACGAACCATTTGCATGGCATCGACCCCATTGTCGGTTTCGCCGACGACCTTGTAACCCTCATGCTCCAGCAACATTCGAACGGCAAGCCGTATGACCGGGTGATCGTCGACGATAAAAACGGAGTTCATAATCAAATCCCATACAAGCACGAATAAAGCGCGCACCTTAGCTCAGTTGAATGAGTGGTCGCAGGGACCGAGGTGGCCTTAGAGGCTATATGGGAAAAGTCCTACAATTAAAAAGGACTGGGACTACCGCTGTACTGGGTCGTACGTAAGTAGGGATGCGTCTGTTCGCAAGGGAATGTTGCGAAACTTGTCTTGTAGAAGACGCTGGGGATGTTGTGTTGATGTTTGTTTAGGCGTTTGCTTTCAATTCGTTCGCGAGCGTGCAGATCGATTTGCCGTCGGTGCTCGACAGACCCGATCACGGGCCGGTCGAGCCGAGCGGTTTTAAAGGTGCGAACGACCGGTCATTTCCAGTGCCATATCGCTGGCGTAGCTGTCGGTCATGCCGGCGATGAAGTCGATCATGCGCAGGAACGACGTGTGCAGCGGGCCGTTCGGGTCAGGTGCATTGTTGCCGAGCAAGTCGAGAATCCGGCGACTCTTGAAGGACGGTGTGCGGCCATTGTGCTGTTCGAGTGCAGCACCGCAGAAGGCATTCAGGAGGATTTCCAGCGTGGTGTAAGCGCCGATTTCGTGCAGGGTCTTGCGTTTATCCTGAAAGATTTTCTTGCGGGCGATGTCTTTGGCATTCAACACGCAACGTTTCGCTGGACCGTGCATGTGTTCCACCAGATCCCCCGGCAGCGTGCCGGCGAGTAACGCATCCTGTTGCTCGACAAATGCCCGTGCTGCGGCGTTGGTCAGATGCTCGATGGCTTTGCCGCGCAGAATGGCGAGTTTGCGCCGGCGCGAATCCTGTGGGCCGAGCTGGCGATAGGTTTCCGGCAGATCGTCGCCGACCAGACCCAGCAGCAGCGACTCGACTTCGGCGTATTCCAGCAGATCCATCTCGAGACCGTCTTCAAGATCGATCAGCGCGTAGCAGATGTCGTCCGCAGCCTCCATCAGATACACCAATGGGTGGCGTGCCCAGCGCTGTTCTTCCAGTTGCGGCAGGCCCAACTTGTGGGCGATCTGTTCCAGCAAGGGCAGTTCACTCTGGTAGCAACCGAACTTGTGCTTCTTGTAACCGAGTGAGTCGGCATGGCGCGCCGTCCACGGGTATTTCAGATAAGTCCCGAGGGTGGCGTAGGTCAGCCGTGTACCGCCATCGAACTGGTGATACTCAAGCTGCGTGAGTACGCGGAAACCTTGGGCATTGCCTTCGAAATTGAGAAAGTCACCGCGCTCCGCTTCGCTCATGCCGTCCAGCCAGCCACGCCCGGCGGCTTGTTGAAACCAGTGACGAATCGCGTCTTCACCGGAATGGCCAAAGGGCGGGTTGCCGATGTCGTGGGCCAGGCAGGCCGATTGCACGACCATGCCCAGATCGGCCGGATCGCACCAGTCGGGCAAGGCACTGCGCAGTGTTTCACCGACGCGCATGCCCAGCGAACGGCCGACGCAGCTGACCTCCAGCGAGTGGGTCAGGCGGGTGTGGATATGGTCGTTGCTCGATACCGGGTGCACCTGAGTCTTGCGACCCAAGCGGCGGAAGGCACCGGAGAAAATGATGCGGTCATGGTCTTTGTGAAAAGGGCTGCGGCCAAGTTCTTGCGGGCTGTGCAGCGGCTTGCCGAGACGTTCGCGATTAAGCAGGGTTTGCCAATCCAAGGCTGGTTCTCTCCGTCTGGTGACTGATCGCCCTAGCTTCCCGGTTCAGCCCGGCGCCTGCAAGCGGAACTACAGGCCCGCCGCATCAATGTCGATCAACAGCAGCCGTTCACCATTGTCGAAAAACTGCCCGGCGGTGAGGCAGTACTGATTGCTGGTGGCGTCGCGGTAAGTGTTGGAAAGTGTCAAACGGCGCTCCTCCCAACCTTCGGCGAGTAAATGATAGAAGTACGGGCGCCACGACCAGTTATGGCCCAGATAGCGATTGTCCGCGACCCAGCCGTTGTGCCGCCATTCGAGGTTGGGCGTCAGTTGCGTGCCGTGACGGTCGCATTGATAAAACCGCAGCAACCATGGAAAGGCCTCTAGTTGCGGCAAGGCACTCAGTGGTGCATGGGCCTGCGCCCAGGTTTGCAAGATCGTCATCAGTTCACTGAGTTGCTGACGCATCTGCATCAGCCGGCCACGTTCGGCGAGCTTCTGCCGCACGTAGCGTTGACGCAGTTCAGCGAAACGCTGGACGAAGGCATCGGTGGGGAAAAATTCTTCCTGCGCCCGGGCGAACAGAAAACCCTGCACGTATCGCGAGCCGCACTCGAGCGCAAAATTCAGCTGTGCTTCGGTTTCAACCCCTTCGGCAATAATCCAGCAGCCGGTTTTCTCGGCCATCTGCGCGAGCGCTTTGACCACTTCGCTGCTCGGCCCGCCCAAAGCGGCGGCCTGGAACAGGCGCATGTCGAGTTTGAGGATGTCCGGTTGCAGGGCGAGCACACGATCGAGTTGCGAATAACCGGCACCAAAGTCGTCGATGGCGATTCGTGCGCCGGCGTCACGGTAGCGTGCAACCACTTCGCTCAGGCGTTGGTTATTGCCACCCAGTTCGGTGATTTCGAAAACGATGCGCTGCGGATCCACGTCGTTTCGCGCCAATTGCTTGAGGCTCGGCAAGGCTTGGTCTGCGCGCAGACGGCTGATCCAGCGCGGCGACATATTCAGGCTGAGGAACCACTCGGACGGCGCTTCATGCAGACGGCTCAGCGCATTATCACGGATCTGCCGATCAAGTCGGCGCAAGGCGATGGCAGGTGTTCGCGGGTCGGCGAACAACGGCCCGACCGAGGTCAGTTGGCCGTCAGCCTGACGTAGACGTCCCAATGCTTCGACGCCTGCAATACGTCCCGTGGCGGTATCAATGAAGGGTTGAAAGCAGGCGAGCGGTTGCCCGTCGATCACGGGGCCTCCTTAGTGGTTCTTGTTCTGGTGAACCCCGCCAACCGGGTAGGCGCACGGGACTGAACCTCCGGATAAGAGGTTCATCCCGTCGATGTTGCAAGAATGTAGCCAGATGTATCCGATCAGCGTTTGCCGGAGCTTTGCATGACCAGCCTGATCAACGGCCCGAGGGTAGTGCCGAGACGAACCAGTCGAGTCAGACCACCGCCGCCGCTGCTTTTCGCGCCTTTGCCCGTGATAAAGCCCAATAGCGTCACGGCGGCCACGCCCCATAACGGCGCGTGCTTGATGCCGAAGCCGCCTTGCAGGTTCTGTGACATGCCGCGCATGCGCTGCAGGGGTTGCAGCACTTGCCCGGTCTCATGGCGGATTTCCTGGCGATGCATTTCCATGCGCAGGCGGATCAACGCTTTGCGCATTTCCCGGCGTGAGCCGTTGTGTGGCAGTTGGGGCAGGCTCATGGCAGCAGGCGCTCCCGGTCGTTGGCCAGCTCTTCGAGCGTGCCGTGGAAGGGCGAGGACTCATCGAAAATCGCCGCTTTGAGGCGCAGGCCGCAGAAGATCGAAGCCAAGGTATAAAAGACGCAGAGGCCGATGATCGCCGCCAGACGATAAGTGTCCCAGAAAATGATCATGACCAGTGTCGATAATCCCACCAGCAACAGCAGGGCAAACACCAGCGCCAAACCTGCGAACAGCAACAGGCTGACGGTGCGTGATTTCTGCTCCTGCAATTCGATGCCAAACAACTCGACATGGCTGTGCAGCAGACCCAGAACAGCGGCGCCCAAGCGCCGCGTGGAAGAGGCGGTGCCCGCAGTCGGGCCGGATTCACCGATCGACATGATCAGCGCCGCGTGGCCAACAGGCCAATCAGAAAGCCGACACCGGCAGCGATCCCCACCGACTGCCATGGGTTAGCCGACACATAATCTTCGGTTGCGGTGACGGCTGCCTGGCCGCGTTCACGCAGGGTGTCTTCGGTCAGTTTCAGAGTCTCGCGGGCGCGCAGCAGGCTGTCGTGAATCTGTTCGCGCAATTCATCTGCCTGATCGCCGGCCAGAGTGGCGGTGTGCTCGAGCAACCGTTCGGTGTCGGCGACCAGGGTCTGGAAGTCGTTCATCAGGATTTCTTGAGCAGTCTTTGCCTTGATGCTGGCCATGTGTGGATCTCCGTAAGTGACGTCTGAAGCGTTCGAGTATGAGCCTTGCGCGAAGGTTCATTACAAATGACTGGTACAACTTTTGCTGTGTCGTGGCGCGTCGTCCAGTCGCTGTGCGCTGTTGCCGGGCGTACGCCTGAGAAACCTTATCTCAAATAGTCACGGATCGTGTCAGGACATCGACCTCGTGCGCCAAAGCAGTTCACAGAACATTCAATTCGGTGACTGCCCGGTCGCAACTTGGTGCATGAGATGCCCGCACGAACCGCTTTGGTGCCTTTTTCGCCTTTAGGTCTGCCTGCTTATGGAAAATCTGCAAAGCGCTGTGGATACGTTCGTTCACAGCTCCAACACGTTGTTCATTCTGATCGGTGCGGTGATGGTGCTGGCAATGCACGCCGGTTTCGCCTTTCTGGAAGTCGGGACGGTCCGGCAGAAAAACCAGGTCAACGCCTTGTCGAAAATCCTCAGCGATTTCGCCGTCTCGACCTTGGCCTATTTCTTTATAGGCTATTGGATCTCCTACGGCGTGACCTTCATGCATCCGGCGGCGGAACTGAACGCCGATCACGGCTATGGCCTGGTGAAGTTCTTCTTTCTGCTGACCTTCGCTGCCGCGATCCCGGCGATCATTTCCGGTGGCATCGCCGAGCGCGCGCGTTTCGTTCCGCAGTTGTGCGCAACGGCGTTGATCGTGGCGTTCATTTATCCCTTTTTCGAGGGGATGATCTGGAACGGCAACTATGGCCTGCAAGCCTGGCTGGCGGCGACGTTTGGTGCGTCGTTCCATGATTTCGCCGGCTCTGTGGTGGTGCATGCCATGGGCGGCTGGCTGGCGCTGGCGGCGGTGCTGTTGCTCGGGCCGCGTAACGGGCGGTATCGCGACGGGCGACTGGTGGCGTTCGCGCCGTCGAGCATACCTTTCCTGGCGCTGGGCTCGTGGATTCTGATTGTCGGCTGGTTCGGCTTCAACGTGATGAGTGCGCAAACACTGCAGGGCGTCAGTGGTCTGGTGGCGGTCAACTCGCTGATGGCGATGGTCGGCGGCACCATGGCGGCATTGATCGTCGGGCGCAATGACCCGGGCTTTCTGCACAACGGGCCCTTGGCCGGACTGGTGGCGATCTGTGCCGGTTCCGATCTGATGCATCCGGTCGGTGCACTGGTGACCGGCGCGATCGCCGGCGCGCTGTTCGTCTGGTGCTTTACCGCCGCGCAAGTGAAATGGCGCATCGACGATGTGCTCGGGGTGTGGCCATTGCACGGTTTGTGCGGCGTTTGGGGTGGGATCGCCTGCGGCGTCTTTGGTCAGACTGCACTCGGCGGTATCGGCGGCGTCAGCCTGATCAGCCAGTTGATCGGCACCGCACTCGGCGTGGCCGTGGCGCTGATCGGTGGCTTCATCGTATACGGCGTGATCAAAGCGCTGCATGGGCTGCGCCTGAGTCAGGAACAGGAGTATTACGGCGCCGACCTGTCGCTGCACAAGATCGGCGCGGTAAGCCAGGACTAAGTCTCCTCATCATTGGCTCCGGGATAAAAACCGTGCAGCAGGCGATAGCGGTCGATCCTCACCTGATCGACCTGTTCCTGCACTTGATGGGCCGGCAGGCCGAGCATTATCAACGCGTGAGAGGCGAGCATCAGGCTCGATTCCAGTAACTCCGGCACCACTTCGGTGGCGCCGGCGGCTTTCAGGTCGGCCCACTGGCTGTCATCGCGGGTGCGCACCAGAATCGGTATATGCGCATTGAGTCGTCGCGCTTCCTTGAGAATGCGCAGGGCGACATCACTTTGATCCACCGCAATCACCACCAACTTGGCACGCAGCAAGCCGACCGCCGTTAGCAAGTCGCCGCGTGATGAGTCGCCGTAATGCACGTCACTTTCGCCCGCTGCAGCCTCTTGTACGCGTACCGGGTCATTGTCCAGCGCAATGTAAGGTTGGCGGGCGTTGCGCATGAAGCGGCCGATGGATTGGCCAACGCGGCCGAAGCCACAGATCACCACGTGCATGTCGAGGTCGGCATTGAGCGCGCTGATTTCTTCGATCTGCGCAGTCTGATTGGGCTTGCGATGCAGCGCCGCAGCGATGCGCGGCGCGGCACGCAACAGCAGCGGCGTCAGCAACATCGAGCAGAATGTGGCCGCCAGCAACAGCGGCCCCAACTGATCCGGCAGCAGGCTGTTTTGTTGCATCTGCGCCATCAGCGCAAAGCAGAACTCGCCGCCCTGCGCCAGGGCCAGACCGCTGCGCCACGCGGTTTCGCTGTCACTGCCGCGCCACTTCACCAGCAGGGCCACGACGATGCCTTTGATCACCATCAAACCGAGGGTGAGAGCAACGATCAACAGGCTGTGACTGACGAACAGTTGCAGGTCGATCAGCATGCCGATACTGACGAAAAACACCCCGAGCAGGATGTCGCGGAAGGGCCGGATATCCGCCTCAATCTGATGCCGATAGTGGCTCTCGCCGAGCAACATGCCGGCCAGGAAGGCACCGAGGGCCGGGGAGAGGCCCAGCAAGTGCGTCAGCCACGCGGTCAGTAGCACAATCACCAGCGCCAGCAGCACGAACAGCTCTGCCGAACGCGAAGCAGCGACTTCATGGAACAGTCGTGGCAGCAACCAACGGCTGGCGAGCAGCAGACCGACAAACAACACCACGGTTTTCGCCAGTGTCAGCGGCAGCGCCCAATACCAGGCCTGGGTGCTGCTCCCGGCGAACACCGGCACCAGAGTCAGCAGCAGAACTGCGACCACGTCCTGAAACAACAACACGCCGACCGCGTTCTGACCATGGCTGCTGAACACTTCACCGAGGCTGCCCAGCTCTTTGGTGACAATCGCCGTCGAAGACAATGAAAGTCCCGCGCCGAGCAACAGCGCCGGCGTTATCGGCATGCCGAGCAGCATCAACAGCGAACCGAGGAGGGCGGTGCTGATCAGTACCTGCTGGCTGCCGAGGCGAAACACGACCTGGCGCAGCGCGATCATCTTCGACAGGGAAAACTCCAGGCCGAGGGAAAACAGCAGGAACACCACGCCCAGTTCCGCAACGTCAGGCAGGTGTTCGCTCTCGTTGACCCAATCGAAAGCACTCGGCCCGACCAGCAAGCCCACGCACAGGTAACCCAGCACGGGAGGCAGCCGCAGGCGACGAAACAGGGCAATCACCACTAGGGACGAGGCGAGGATGATCAACAGATTGGCAAACACTGGACACTCCAATGTCAGGGTTTCAGCCTCTCAAGCGTAGAGGCAAAAACAGCGGGAGCATCGCGTAATCGATATTTGTGCGAACTGATGTGCGTCAGGGTTTTGCATGAGGCCCTGTAGCTGATGCGCCGGAACCTTTGGGCAGGGTCGGGTCGACGGGGTTTCGGACCAGGCCTAGAATAGCTCCACTTATTTTTGGTTGAGCCGTCATGCCTCCTGAATGTCAGTTGTTCGGCACCCTGGGGTGTCACCTGTGTGAACTCGCTGAGGCCGAGCTGATGACTTTTGTCGAGCATGGTCTGCTGGTTGAGCTGGTCGATATTGCTGACGACGAGAGTTGGTTCGAGGCTTACAGCCTGCGCATTCCGGTTTTGCGTCGTATCGATACCGGAGCGGAGCTGGACTGGCCATTCAACGCCGATCAGGTGGTGGCGTTTCTGCGCTGATCGATGCCCTGTAGTGTTCCGCTCATCGTCACGCTGATCCATTCCTTGGCACATCCCCAGCGATTCGGTTACTGTATGTCTGTACAGTAATTTGGGTCAGAGGGATAAACCGTGGTCAATGTCGAACAGTTGAAGAACAGCGTGAACCGGATGTCGGTTGACGTGGTGCGCGAGGCCGTTCTCGAACTGCGCCTGGACGGCTTGGTCACGGAGGGCAAGACGCCGTTCAACAAGGTGCATTTCAATACCTGCTTCGCCGAGATTGAAGCCTTGTTTCAGCGCGCCGGGTATCACAAACAACTCGACGTTGTCGGCTATCAGGGTCTGTTGTACGCCTTGTATGACCCGGGTCGCTGGGAGGCAGTCGACGTGCTGCGCTGGCTCAAGGAGTTCACCGAAGCGGCAGCGCTCAAGTCGATTCCGGCCTGAGGATTGCGCTAGGTACGTCTCCCTCAAGTGTTGGATAATGCCGGCCTGCCTTGAGGGTCCGAATTTCCATATGTCCACATCGACGTTTTCTGCTGCACAGAATCAGGCCAGCACCCTGTATTTACCACCGGGGAACTGGCTGACTGTTCTCGATTGTTTGTGCGAGCACTTCAGCGCCATTGGCCGCGAGCAGTGGCTGGACCGGATTGCCCGTGGGCGCGTGCTGGATGGGCAGGGTCAGCCCATTACATTGGACTTGGCTTACAAAGAAGGTCTGCGCATTCACTATTTTCGAGAAGTGCCAGACGAAAAGCCGATTCCGGTGGTCGAGACGATTCTGTACGCAGATGAACACCTGGTCGTGGCCGACAAGCCGCATTTTCTGCCAGTAACACCGGCCGGAGACTACGTCGAGCAAACCTTGCTACGTCGGCTGATCCGTCGACTCGACAATCCTCATTTGGTGCCGCTGCACCGTATCGACCGGCACACAGCGGGGCTGGTGATTTTCTCGGCCAATCCGCAAACCCGTTCGGCCTATCAATCGTTGTTCCCGACGCGGCAGATCGACAAACGCTATGAAGCGATTGCACCGGCATTGCCAGCGCTAAGTTTCCCGTTGGTACACAAGAGCCGGTTGGTCGATGGCGAGCCGTTTTTCCGCATGCAGGAAGGTCCGGGTGTCAGCAATACCGAAACGGCGGTGGAGGTTCGCGAAAAGAACGGCGATCTCTGGCGCTATGGTCTGTTTCCGGTGACGGGCAAAAAGCACCAGTTGCGCGTCCATATGACCGCATTGGGCGCGAGCATTTGCAACGACCCGTTCTATCCGCATGTGCTCAAGGACATTGAAGACGACTACGCCAATCCGCTGAAGCTACTGGCTCAAGGCTTGCGGTTCATTGATCCGGTAAGCGGTGAGGAACGTGAATTCGAGAGCCAGATCACCTTGCAGTGGTGATGCCAAATACTTTCCAGCGCCCATGAAAAAGCCCGCATTGAATGCGGGCTTTTTTTGTATCCGGTGTCGACGCGGAGCTTACAGCTCTTTAACGGTACGAACCTGATCCTTGTTGATGCGGGTTTCTTTGCCGTCGAGTTGTTTGAACTCGTAGAAGCCCGAATCGTCATCGTATTTCGGGGTGTCGACGGCCTGGATTTCGCGACCGTCATTCAAGGTGATCACTGTAGGCGACGAGCAACCGGCGAGGGTAGCCAGGCCCAGTGCGAGCATGAAAGTGGCGAGGGTCCGTTGAGTCATGGTGTGTCTCCGAATGGGAATTCTTTTGGTTACTGAGCTTGAGACGTATACAAGGCGTGAGAGTTCCTTGAGTACTGTCAGTCTGACACAGTGTTGTGCGAATTTAACAGTTCGGGGGTGTTGAGGTTGGCCAGTCGCGGGTCATTGTCCGGGCATTGCAGGGCAGTCGCGCCGAGAGCGCGCATGACCCGGCCGGGGCTGCGTTCACCGGCGTTCCAGGCCTCCTCGAAGGCTGCCGACAGGGCCACCGGAATCACGCAGAGCAACGGTTCCCAATGGTCGTCATGACGCAACATTAAAGGTTTTTCAGGATTGAGATTGGCGGTTTCGCGCATGCTTTGCAGCAATGCATCGTCGATGCGTGGCACATCACACGGCAACACCAGCAAATGCCCATGGCGCGCTGCTTTCAGGCCTGCACGAATGCCGGCCAGTGGCCCCGGAAAATCGCCTTCGTCATCCTCCACCAATTGATCGGCGAGGGGTGCATAACGCTCGCGATTGCGGTTGCAGGAAATAATCAGGTCGTCGGTCAGCGGACGGACCTTGCGCTGCAAATGCGCGATCAAGGGTTCGCCCAGCCATTGCACCAAACCCTTATCCTGGCCGCCCATGCGCTGGCCGCGCCCACCGGCCAGAAGCAGAATGGAGCAGGGCGGCAATTGCGAATTCAGGGACATGGCAGCTCTCCATGGGGGCGGCGAAAAAGGGGGGCGCTGTGATATAACACCGGGCTGTTTCTCCTACAACTGGACGAGCCTATGAAAGCCAAGGCTGATGTACCTTTCGTGCCGCTCAATATTGCGGTACTGACTGTCAGTGATACCCGAACGCTGGAAACCGACACTTCAGGTCAGGTCTTCGTCGACCGCTTGACCGCGGCTGGCCACAATCTGGCCGAGCGGGTGTTGCTCAAAGATGACTTGTACAAAATCCGCGCGCAAGTCGCCAACTGGATTGCTGACGATGTCGTGCAAGTCGTGCTGATCACCGGTGGTACCGGTTTTACCGGGCGTGACAGCACGCCGGAAGCCGTTGCCTGCCTGCTGGACAAACAAGTGGATGGCTTTGGCGAGTTGTTCCGGCAAATTTCGGTGGCCGATATCGGCACCTCGACCGTGCAATCCCGCGCGCTGGCCGGTCTGGCCAACGGCACGCTGGTGTGCTGCCTGCCAGGTTCGACCAACGCTGTGCGTACCGGATGGGACGGCATCCTCGGCGAGCAATTGGATGCGCGTCACCGTCCGTGCAATTTCGTCACCCATCTCAAACAGGCGGCGCCTTGTGAATCCCGTGGGTAAACCAGGCAAGACCGGCAGCCTGATGCCGGTCGAGGCTGCATTGGCACGTCTGCTGGAAATGGCGGAAGCCTCGCCGATTACCGAGCACGAATATCTGCCGCTGGCGAAGGTCGAGGGGCGAGTGCTGGCCGAGGATCTGGTGTCGACACTGGATCTGCCGCCATGGCCCAACAGTGCCATGGACGGTTATGCCCTGAATCTGGCGGACTGGACGGGTGAGGCATTGCCGGTCAGTCAGAAAATTTTCGCCGGGCAGGCTCCCGAGCCGTTGCAGCCCGGCACCTGCGCTCGAATCTTTACCGGTGCGCCGGTGCCGGCGGGGGCTGACTGTGTGGAAATGCAGGAGAACGCCGTGGTTGAACCCGACGGTCGCGTGCGTTTCATCGAGACCATGACGGTGGGGCAGAACATTCGTCCACAAGGCCAGGAAACCACGGTCGGGGAATTGATTCTGCAAGCCGGCACCCGATTGGGCCCGATCGAGCAAGGCTTGTCCGCCTCCTTGGGCTGCGCCGGTCTGAACGTTGTGCGCAAGGTGCGGGTTGCCGTGATATCCACCGGTGACGAGTTGGTAGAGCCTGGCCAACCATTGGGTCCGGGACAGATCTACAACAGCAATCGCGTGGTTCTGTGCAGCTGGCTGCAGCGCTTGGGATGCGAAGTGGTAGATGCCGGGATTCTGCCCGATGATCTGGTCGCCACCCGTGCCCGTTTGGGCGAGTTGCAGGATGTCGACCTGATTCTCTCCACGGGCGGTGTCTCCGTGGGTGAAGCTGACTTCCTCGGCATTGCCTTGAGAGAAGAGGGCGACCTGGCTTTGTGGAAACTGGCCATCAAACCCGGCAAGCCGTTGACCGTGGGCCACTTTCGCAAGGTGCCGGTGATGGGGTTGCCAGGTAACCCGGCGTCGACGCTGGTCACTTTCGCCTTGCTGGCCCGGCCTTACTTGCTGCGACGTCAAGGTGTGAAAGACGTCGAGCCGTTGAAATTCGCCGTCCCGGCCGGTTTTGACTGGCTGCAGGCTGGTAACCGTCGTGAGTATCTGCGTGGGCGGCTGGAACAGGGGCGAGCCGTTATCTACCGCAATCAAAGTTCCGGTGTCCTGCGCAGTGCAGCATGGGCCGATGGCTTGGTCGAAGTGCTAGAAGGCCGCACATCGGTGGCCGGCGACGAGGTTGTGTTCATCCCGCTGAGTGATCTTCTGGGTTGACCTTCTGTTTCGAGAGTGCAGGCTCGGCGAATGATCGTCGATGCCTGCACAAACCGATTATCAGTGACCGATCAGGCTGACCAGTTGATCAAACCGGCTGTTGGCCACCCAGCCCAACAGGCCCAGTACCACTGCCGTCGCACCCGCTGAATAGGCCAGGCGATGCTTGATCGATTTGACGTCACCCCTGACTTCGTCCATGTCGCGACGGATGTACTTGAGGTGGGTTTCCAGTTCGGCAAAACGCGGTTCCATATCAAGTTCTCCAGTGTTTTTGGCGCTGCCCGTGAAATCGGATTTATGCGTGCCGCGGCACTCGCTGATGGGAGCCACCGGACCCACTGGTTTTCTGGCTTCAGGACTTGGCATGTGAATACCCGTCTGCCGATTCGATTGCACATTTGCCGCGAAGCTCACCATTAAAACTGATGAGATCCGTAAGGGTGTATCCACTCATTACATGCACGTCCTTGTGTATTGTTGATCGAAAATGACCGCCGGCACACGGTGAACGACTGAACCGTCGAGGTCAATTAAGCCGTTTCCGTATGTTTTGTAAGAATAAATACCGCCTTGTAGGACGCTTGATCCCAGCGCTTGAATTAATTGTGCCTCGCGTGGCTTTTTTCCGGGCTTGAATGGTCAAGATGTTTCACACGATCCATTTGCGGAGTAACCGTTATGAGTGAACGCAGGGCGCTATTGATTCTGCATGGCAAGCAGGCACTCAACGAGTCAGTGCGAGAAGCTGTCGAAGGCCAGCGCGCGCAAGGCTGGGACCTGGCGGTCCGGCTGACCTGGGAAGCGGGCGATGCCCAACGTCTGGTGGAGGAAGCCTTAGCCAGCGGCTATACGAAGATCATCGCTGGAGGCGGAGATGGCACGTTGCGTGACATTGCCGAAGCGCTGGCGGCGCATTCTGAAAAGGCCAGCCTGGTGCTGTTGCCTTTAGGCACCGCCAACGATTTCTCTCGTGCGGCGGGCATTCCCCTGGAACCTGCCGATGCACTGAAACTGCTCGATACCGCGCCGACCGCCATCGATCTGGGTGAAGTCGGCGGGCAGATTTTCCTCAACATGGCCACGGGTGGCTTTGGCAGCCAGGTCACCGCCAACACGTCCGAGGACTTGAAAAAGGTCCTGGGTGGGGCCGCCTATCTATTTACCGGATTGTCCCGCTTCAGCGAGTTGCACGCGGCGTATGGCGAGTTGCAGGGGCCGGACTTTCACTGGAGCGGCGAGTTGCTCGCCCTGGGTATCGGCAATGGCCGGCAGGCGGGTGGGGGGCATGTGCTGTGTCCCGATGCGCGAGTAGACGACGGCTTGTTGGACATCAGCATTCTGCCGGCGCCGCAAGAGTTGGTCGGCACCCTGAAAAACCTGCTGAGCGATGGCTTCGGCATCGACAACATGTTTGTCCGCGTCCGCCTGCCATGGGTCGAAATCAAAGTCGCTGAGGGGCTTTACATCAACCTCGACGGTGAGCCGCTGGAAGGCGAGAGCATGCGTTTCGAAGCGCGTCCTGCGGCGCTGCAGGTGCATTTGCCGAAGGACTCACCGTTGCTGTCCGGGCAGTCGCCGGTCAGTCGTCAAGGCTGATGATTTGCTCGCGCACGGCAAACAGCACCAGGCCTGCCACGTCGTAGATTTGCAGACGCTTCATGATCTGCGAGCGGTGGGTTTCGACGGTTTTGATGCTCAGGCCCAGGCCGTTGGCGATTTCCCGGGTGGATTTGCCGCGCACGATCAGGCGCAGGATTTCCAGCTGGCGCGCGGTCAGGTTGTGTGAATCGGCGACTTCCGGCTGCTGCTTCTGATTGCGAGTCAGGGCCTGATTGATCACGGTGTGAGCGATGGCCGGGCTCAGGTAACGTTCGTTGTTACGCAATGCGTCCAGCGCGTGCTCAAGCTCAGTGGCGGTGGTGTCCTTGAGCAGATAGCCATGGGCGCCTGACTCCAGCGCTTGCATGATCAGCGCCGGATCGGTGTGCATCGAGAGGATCAGCACCTTGCTCTGCGGGCGCACCCGCTTGAGCCGTTGCAAAGCCTCCAGGCCGCCGGTTTCGCGCATCGAAATATCCAGCAGGACGATATCAGGCGACAGTTGCTCGACCATTTCGAGCAGTTGTGAACCGTCATTGGCTTCACCGATCACGGCGTAACCTGGAATATCCAGCACCAGAGCGCGCACGCCGGCCCTGATCAGCGAGTGGTCATCCACCAGAAGTAAGTTACAAGTCAACGCATAACCTTATTGGTACTGGCCCGTTCGAGTGCCCGGGGCGCCCAGGGCAGAAGTGCTTCGATTTGAGTGCCTTGGCCCGGCTCACTGGTGACCGTCAGCGTGCCACCCAGTTGCTCGATCCGCTCGACCATCCCGGCCATACCCCGTTGTCCTTCCCGTCCCGGGTTGGCGGCCGGCGCGAAGCCCTGGCCGTCATCGCTGATCAACAGTGTCAGGCCTTGCGGCAGACGTTGCACGCGAACCACAAGATTGGTCGCCTGAGCGTGTCGCAGGATGTTGGTCACCGCTTCCTGAGTGATGCGAAAAGCCGCGACGGCCATTTCTTCCGGAATGCCGTTGAGGCGCTGCTGGCAATCGAGGCTCCAGTGCACGCTCGTGTTGGTCAGTGTCTTGAGCAGATGCGCACGCAGGCTGGCTTCAAGGCCCAGGCTGGTCAATTGCCGAGGATTGAGAATGGCCGAGACGTCGCGCACTTTGTTGAGGGTTTCTTCGAGGGTGTCGCTCAGTACGGTGCAGTGTTCCTGCAAGTCTTGCGGCATTCGGCGTTTCAGCCACTCGCTTTGCAGTTTCGCGGCGGTCAGCAATTGACCGATGTCGTCGTGCAGTTCGCGGCTGAGGCGATGGCGCTCGTTTTCCTGGACTTGCAGCAAGCGGTCGGCAAGTTCTTGCGGTTGAAATTTGATCGATTTGCGTGAGAGTCGGTATTGCACCCAGACACATGCCGTAGCGGCAATATTGAGCAGTAACAGACCCAGGCCCAGCGGTGCCGAAAACCCATAGGTGAGCAGGCTGCCCAGTGCGGCGGCGACACTCATGATGAGCGTGAACCGGCGTGCGTTTTCCCGGGAAGGTGGCCAAGTGGTGATTGACTTGAGGCTGGCGTACATAGCGGATGGAGCCAATGGATGTTCGCTGCGGGCAGACCGGCCGGTGGCTGGCGGGTCTCTGTCTGAATATGCTGTCAATTATCTTATTGATTTCAATGAGGTGGAGTAAACGATGTTTGACCGTCAACTTCGGCGCAGGCCGGACATTGAAATCACTGTGCCATTAATACGATACCAACTAATGGGCGGCATAATACCACTTAAGATACCGTTGGTCGCGCTGCCATATATGTCCAATAGGTCAGGAAATTACGCCGTTGGACGTTAGTTCCATAATGGAAAAAAGTCAGTTTGTTTTATTTTCGATACATATCGATGTTGCCTGAAATGCAGTTCTTTACACACAGGTAAACCCTGAGACCGGCAGGCAAATATCCGTTTCAGTCATACGTAATTATTTAATTCGATGTGTCGTTGAGAGGTATGAACTATTCAATAGCGACACTTGGAAGGCAGTCCTGCGCGGTTGCATGCGGTGATGCACAGGTCAGGCCTGGCGTTCCGAATAGCTCACCGAGGGCAAACGTTTGCTTGCTGGCGACGATTGAAACGGGCTCTGGCCCACCTGAAACGCCAAGGCCTCAATCAACGACGTCTGCTCACTTTCATCGAGGCTCAGTTGCCCGGTTTTCTGGTCAACCAGTTCCAATTGCCAGGCCATCAGGGTGAAGCAGTCTCGCAACGCATCCAGTGCCTGTTCATGCAGGTCAACGCGATCCTGGCTCAGATTGAGCAAGCTGTAGATGTGCAGGGAAAATTCGGAAATGGCTTCCAGCGCCAAGGCTTCGGCGCGGCTCGCGAGCTTGAGCAGGGTGCTCAGCATGCAGTCGATGGCGTCCTTGTCATTGCTGATCAGTTGCAGGTGGCTGAGGCATTCTTCGGACTTGGTCAGCAGCGTTTCAGCCTCGACCACGAACTCGGGGAAGCGTTGTGCCCAGTCTTTATGGTCGATTGGCATGCTTATCTCCACAACGTCATGTCTGATGAGGGAATGCCGTGTGTGGCGACGATCATGAATCGTCGGGAGATCGCGCCCAGCGGTGCAAGTGCACAGGCTGAGGTTTTCCAGGTGGGGTTCCACTGAACTGCGATCGCACACAATAGCCTGACTCCGTTCATGCAATGAGAATGGCGTCACATTAATGGCTATTGGATATTGCGAATATCAGGTTGGGCCTGATTGTTACTAGGGGAATCCCTTAGACGCGGGAACCTACGGCGCAAACTGAGGTCGCGCCGAGAAGACTGTAGCAGATGAAAATCACAGCGCCAGTAAACCATGATGTTAATGTGACATCAATGGGCGGTTATGGCATTTTGATAACGTTTTTTGCAGCAATCAAGATTCGCTGCACGCCGCCGATAAACCCACTTAGTGAATTCATCAGAACAAGCCCAGGAGTCATTGATGGCCGGCATTCTCGACACGGTAGACCAACGCACACAACTGGTGGGTGAGAATCGCCTGGAAATTCTCATGTTTCGCCTGGCCGGGCGCCAATTGTTCGCGATCAACGTGTTCAAGGTTCAGGAAGTGCTGCAGCTACCGAAGCTGACCCTGATGCCCCAGCGTCACCCGTTTGTGTGCGGTGTGGTCAATCTGCGCGGGCAGACCCTGCCGGTGATCGATCTGTCTCAGGCGATCGGCATGCGTCCGCTGGTGCCGGGACCGAACAGCACCATCATCGTCACCGAATACAACCGTTCCGTGCAGGCGTTCCTCGTCGGTGGTGTCGACCGCATCGTCAACATGAACTGGGAAGCCATTCTGCCGCCGCCGACCAGCGCCGGTCGCCAGCATTATCTGACGGCGATCAGCAAGGTCGACGATCAGTTGGTGGAAATCATCGACGTCGAGAAAGTCCTCGCCGAGATCGTGCCGTACAACGCCAAAGTCTCGCGAGAAAAACTCGAAGATCCGGTGCTCGAACGCGCCCGTGGCCGTGAAGTGCTGCTGGTGGATGACTCCAACGTGGCGCTCTCGCAATTGCGCGACACCCTCGGCCAGCTCGGGGTGAAAATGCACATCGCCAGCGACGGTCTGAAAGCGCTGAACATGCTCAAGGCCTGGGCTGACACTGGCGTGAATATGACCGACAAACTGCTGATGATCTTCACCGACGCGGAAATGCCGGAAATGGACGGCTACCGTCTGACCACCGAAATCCGCAACGACCCGCGTTTGCGTGGCCTCTATGTCGTGTTGCATACCTCGCTGTCGGGCAGCTTCAACGACTCGATGGTGAAGAAGGTCGGTTGCGACAACTTCCTCTCCAAATTCCAGCCGGACAAACTGGTCGACGTGGTACGCCAGCGTTTGATGCTCGACGAAGTGCCGGCCTGATCACGCACCCTTTGCAGGACAGTTTTTGCTCTTTGATTCCTGACCAAGCTCGTATAGGGTGGCGTTTTTATCCTCCAGGGAGCTGGCCATGCTGCGTCTGAGCGCGCTTTATCGTTACCCGTTGAAATCCGGCAAGGTCGATGTGCTGCAAAGCGTCGACCTCGACAAGCTGGGCCTCGATGGCGACCGACGCTGGATGCTCGTGGACGAAGCCAGCGGCCGCTTCCTGACCCAGCGTGCCGAAGCGAAGATGAGTCAGTTGTCGGCGCTGTGGAATGCGCAGGGCGGTCTGACTCTCAGCGCGCCGCAACAGTCATCCATCGACATTGCTTTGCCGGATCACGACGCCGAGTTGCGTGGCATAACGATCTGGCGTGACACGTTGCGTGTGCCGGATGCCGGTGATGAAGCGGCCCGTTGGGTCACCGATTTCATCGGTAAACCGACTCGCTTGGTGCAAGTGCCGCTAGATCGGGCGCGCACCACGCAGTCAGGTATCGGCAAGGATGATGATCAGGTTGCCTTCGCCGACGGCTTTCCGCTGCTGTTGATTGGCGAGGCGTCGCTGCAGGATCTTTCGCAAAGGGTCGGGCGGCCACTGGAGATGCTGCGCTTTCGGCCGAATCTGGTGATCGAAGGCAGTGAGGCGTATGCCGAGGACAGCTGGAAACGCATTCGTATTGGCGACGTCGAGTTCCGCGTGGTCAAGCCGTGTTCACGCTGCATCCTCACTACCATCGACCCACAAACCGGTGAGCGCAGTGCTGATCGTGAGCCGCTGGCGACCTTGCAGAAATACCGTGCCGAAGCCGACGGTGCGATGTTCGGCCAGAACCTGGTGAACGACAGCAACGGTCGATTGCAAGTCGGGATGCCGGTGGAAATCCTCGAATAATCCGTCACTGCAACGAAAAATGCCCGTGTCCTTGGACACGGGCATTTTTTTTGTGCAGCAAAACCGTGGTTTTAGCCGCGGTATTCGCACAGGTAAGCGGTATCGACGGCGACTTTCAGCTGGAACTTGCTGTTGGCCGGAACGTTGAACTGGCTGCCGGCGGCGAAGGTTTCCCAGTCGCTGCTGTCGGGCAGTTTGACGGTCAGCGCGCCGGAAACAACGTGCATGATTTCACGCTGGGCCGTGCCGAATTCGTATTCGCCCGGGGCCATGACGCCGATGGTCGCCGGACCTTCAGCGGTGCCAAAGGCGATCGACTTGACGGTGCCGTCGAAGTACTCGTTGACTTTAAACATGGGCGATTCCTCGAAAAGGGCTGAAAAATGGAGGCGGCCAGTATGCACAAGGCTCTTCGCGCCGTCACGCCCCTAGAGCGGCAGAACCAGTGGCAATAACCGCGCGGTATTGCGCGCATCTTCCAGCGCCCGATGCTGTTGACCGCTGAACTGCATGCCCGCCAGTTGCAGCGCACCGTTGAGGCCCAGCGGACGTTCGAGGCGTCGGGCTTTGGCGAAGCGTTGCTTGAGGTTCATGTGCGGCACGCGACTCAAGCCGCTGTCGATATTCAGCCGCTGCCATTCCTGAAGCAATTGTTTGCGGTCGTAATCGCCCCAACTGGCCCAGCCTTCAAGGCGTGGCTGATGTTGCGCGAGCCAGCGCTCGAACGCCGGCCAGACTTCGGTCAGCGGCTGCGCGGCGTCGATATTGGCTTGGGTGATGTGCGTCAGTTCGCGGCAAAACGGCGTCAGCAGGGGCCGTCGTGTCGGTTTGACGAAGCGCTGGAAGTGATCCTGCTCGCGTCCGGCACGATCGACCAGCGTCGCGCCGATCTCGATAATTTCCATCTCGGTGACTGGCCAGCCACCCTCGTCGGTAGTGGCTTCCAGATCTATGACCAGCCAGTGGGGCATCGCAGGGTTCCTGATTTCCGCGTTCTGATTCTTCAGAGCGTAGTCAAACCCCGCGCGTGTGTGGGGGTGACTACTCGACCTGCAACAGAACCTGACGATTTTTTACCTGATCGCCGACCTTGACCTGCACCCGCTTGAGTACGCCGTCGATGCCGGCCTTGAGCGGATGCTCCATTTTCATTGCCTCCAGCACCACCAGCAGTTGACCTTTGCTGACCGGGCTGCCCTCGCTGACCAGCACGTCGACAATGGCACCGTCCATCGGCGCTTTCAAGGTGCCGGAGCTGACGCTGGTCTGACTGTCGATCACCGCGTGAGTTCGATCCTCCAGATGCAGGGCGCCGGGATGGGTGAACAGCCAGAGTTGTCCGGCATCGAGACGGTAAGCATGGCGCTGACGCAGCCCATCGACTTCAAGCGTCACTGACTGCGCATCGTGCTCGACGAGTTTCAATTCGAGGGTGCGCTCGGCGATCTGCACCTTGAACCCACCGTGAGATTCAGCGAGCAGTTGCAGCCGCCAGTTTTGCTCGTCGAGGCCGAGGCGATAATGCAGCGGTACGCTGGCGTTGTTCCGCCATCCGCTTAACGACTTGCGATGAGTGAGGGCGCTGGCTTGGTAGAACAGCACCGTGGCGATGGCGAGGTCTTCAATACTTGGCGAGTACTTGTGCAAGCTGGGGTGATCACTGAAATGCTGGGCGATGAAGGCCGTGCTGAAATTGCCGCTGATGAATTGCGGATGCTGCAACAGACTGACCAGCAAGCGCTGATTGCTTTGCACACCGAGCAGCACCGTGTCCTGCACTGCACGCAGAAGTTTGCGCCGCGCCTCTTCGCGAGTGGCGCCGTGGGCGATCAGTTTGCCGAGCATCGGATCGTAGAACGGGCTGACCGATTGCCCTTCAAGCAAGCCATGATCGATGCGTACGCCATGCGCCGGTTGCCATGCGAATATGCGACCGGTCTGTGGCAGAAAATCCTGCGCCGGATCTTCGGCGTAAAGCCGTACTTCCATCGCATGCCCGTTGAGCTGGACTTGATCCTGACTCAGCGGCAACGGCTGACCCTCGGCAACCAACAGCTGCCATGCCACCAGATCCAGCCCAGTAATCAGCTCGGTCACCGGATGCTCGACCTGCAGGCGAGTATTCATCTCCAGAAAGTAAAACTCCCCACGCGCGTCGAGGAGAAATTCCACCGTACCAGCGCCGACGTAATTCACCGCGCGCCCGGCTTTCAGCGCGGCTTCACCCATGGCCTGACGCAACTCGGCGGTCATTACCGGGCAGGGCGCTTCTTCGATGACTTTCTGGTGGCGCCGTTGCACCGAGCAATCGCGTTCGCCAAGGTAAATCAGATTTCCGTGCTGATCGCCGAACAGCTGCACTTCGACGTGGCGCGGCTCGATCAGCGCCTGTTCGAGGATCAGTTCGTCACTGCCAAAACCGTTCAAGGCTTCGGAACGCGCGGTGCGCAGTTGCGCCGGTAAATCAGACGAATCGTGTACCAGACGCATGCCGCGACCACCGCCGCCGGCACTGGCCTTGATCATCAAGGGATAGCCGATGCGCTCGGCTTCGCGCAGCAGGGTGGCGTCGTCCTGTTCGGCGCCTTGATAGCCGGCGATGCACGGAACGCCGGCTTCGAGCATGGCGATTTTCGAACGGCGTTTGCTGCCCATCAATTCGATGGCTTCGACGCTGGGGCCGATGAAAGTCAGACCGGCCTGCTCGCAGGCGCGGGCGAAGTCGGCGTTCTCGGAGAGAAAACCATAGCCGGGATGAATGGCATCGGCGCCGCTGCGGTGGGCGGCGTCGAGAATCGCCGGGATGTTCAGGTAGGACTGCTGCACGGGGGACGGGCCAATGTGTACAGCTTGATCGGCGATTTGCACGTGCAGCGCATCGGCATCGGCGTCGCTGTAGACGGCGACGGTGCGGTAGCCGAGGGCCTGGGCGGTACGCTGGATGCGGCAGGCGATTTCACCGCGGTTGGCGATCAGGATTTTCTGAAGGGCGGGCATGGTCGGCTTCCTGAAGTTTTGGCGATGGATGTGCTGGCCTCATCGCTAGCAGCGCTAGCTCCCACAGGTTTTATGAAAGACGCAAAAACCTGTGGGAGCTAGCCCTGCTAGCGATGCTTTTAGGTGGCCCACCGTGGTTTGCGTTTCTGCACAAAAGCCATGGTGCCCTCGATCCCTTCTTCGCCCGTCACCGCTTCGCTGAACATCTGCGCGGCCTCATCGAGCAATTCACTCGAAAGCTGCCCGGCACTCGCCAACAACAATTGCTTGGTCATGGCATTCGCTTGCGGCGCGCAACACAGCACGTGTTGCAGCACTTCATCCAGACGTTCGGCCAGCGCCTGCGGGTCCTGTTCGACAAAATGCACCAACCCCAGACGCCGAGCCTGATGCCCATCAAACCGTGCAGCGGTCAACGCCAGACGCCGCGCCTCGGTCAAGCCAATGCGCTGCACCACAAACGGCGCGATCTGCGCGGGTAGCAAACCGAGGCTGGTTTCCGGCAGACCGAATTGCGCCTGATGATCGGCAATCGCGATATCGCTGACACAGGCCAGACCAAACCCGCCGCCAAGCACCGCGCCTTGCAGCACGGTGATCAGCACTTGTGGCGCGTGCTGCGCTTCTTCGAGCAGGGCGCCAAAAGCGCGATTCAAATCGCGGTAGGCATCGCTGCCCTGAGCGCGGGCACCGGCCATGTCCTTGATGTCGCCGCCGGCACAGAAATGCCCGCCAGTGCCGCTGAGTACCAAAGCGCGAACGCTGCGGTCATCGCGTACAGATGCGAGCACCGCCCGTAACTCCGTGACCATTTGCAGGCTCATCGCATTACGGCTGTCCGGCCGATTGAGGGTGATGTGCAGCACGCCGCCGTGCAGTTCCAGCAACAGCGTCTGGCATTGCGGCAGGTTGCTCATTTCTTTTTCCCCGGCAGGATGCCCATCAGTTTGCAGATGATCCCCAGCATGATTTCGTCGGCGCCGCCGCCAATCGATACCAGGCGCACATCGCGATAGGCGCGGGCCACCGGGTTGTCCCACATGAAGCCCATGCCGCCCCAATATTGCAGGCAACTGTCACTGACTTCGCGACCGAGGCGTCCGGCCTTGAGTTTGGCCATCGATGCCAGGCGCGTTACATCCTGGCCTTTGATGTATTGCTCGGTGGCCTGATAAACCAACGCGCGCAGGCATTCGATTTCGGTCTGCAATTCAGCGAGGCGGAAATGGATCACCTGGTTATCGATCAGCGCATTGCCGAAGGTCTTGCGCTCCTTGCAGTATTCGATAGTGCTGTCGACGCAATATTCCAGGCCCTTGATCATGTTGGCCGCACCGAACAGGCGTTCCTCCTGAAACTGCAGCATCTGCATCATGAACCCGGCGCCCTCGTGGCCGACGCGGTTGCGCTGCGGCACGCGCACGTTGTCAAAAAACACCTGAGCGGTTTCCGAGCTGCGCATGCCGAGTTTGTCGAGGTGCGAACTCAGACTGATGCCCGGCGTGTTCATCGGCACCATGATCAGCGACTTGTTGATGTGCGGTTTATCGTCGGAAGTATTCGCCAGCAAACAGATGAAATCAGCACTCGGCGAGTTGGTGATCCACATCTTGCTGCCGTTGATCACGTAGTCGTCGCCGTCCTTGCGCGCAGTGGTTTTCAGCCCGGCGACGTCGGAACCGGCGCCCACTTCGGAGACGCCAATACAGCCGACCTGTTCTCCGGTGATCGCCGGACGCAGGAATTCTTCGCGCAATTCATCGGAACCGAAGCGGGCGAGGGCGGGCGTACACATGTCGGTCTGCACGCCGATCGACATCGGAATGCCGCCGCAATGAATGGTGCCAAACTCTTCGGCGGCGACAATCGAGTAGCTGTAATCAAGGCCCATGCCGCCGAATTTTTCCGGTTTGGAGATGCCTAGCAGACCGAGGTCGCCAGCCTTGCGGAAGATCTCATGGATCGGAAAGCGTCCGGCCTTTTCCCATTCCTCGACGTGCGGATTGATCTCGTGCGCGACGAACTGGCGGACGGTACGGCGCAGGGCTTCGTGTTCCGGGGTGAAGATCATTTTTTATTGTTCTCCGTAGGATCCGTGGCGGTCAGAACCGGCTGACGCCGAAGCTGTTGGGTTGCAACGTGCGAATGTCGGCCTCGTGGCAGATGTCGAGCAAATAGCCGAGCAGGGTGCGCGTGTCGCGTGGATCGATCAGCCCGTCGTCCCACAGGTTGGCGCTGCCATAGAGTGCGGTCGACTGGCTGTCGAGTTTCTGCGCGGTGACCTGTTCGAGCATGTCGAGCATTTTCGGGTCTGGCGTCAAACCGTCCTTGAGCTGCTTGGCTTCGGTGACGATGCGCAACACCTTGCCGGCCTGGGCGCCGCCCATCACCGCGGTTCGGCTGTTCGGCCAAGCGAAAATGAAGCGCGGATCGAGACCGCGCCCGCACATCGCATAATTGCCCGCACCGTAGGAACCGCCGACGACCATGGTCAGTTTAGCCACCCGCGCATTGGCCACCGCTTGAATCAGTTTCGAGCCATGTTTGATCACGCCTTGCTGTTCTGATTCGGTGCCGACCATGAAGCCGGTGGTGTTGTGGAAAAACAGCAGCGGCGTCTGGCTCTGATCGCACAGTTGAATGAACTGCGCGGCCTTGCTCGCGCCGTTCGGGGTGATCGGGCCGTTATTGCCGATGAAACCGCAGGCGCGGCCCTGGATCTTCAATTGCCCGCAAATCGTTTGCTGATCGAACTCGCTTTTGAATTCGACGAAGCAGGATTCGTCGGCAATCCGCGCAATGATTTCGCGCACGTCGTAAGGTTTTTTCGGATCGTCCGGGATCAGCCCGAGCAACTCTTCGATGGGGTAGAGCGGCTCTTTGTATTGCGGCTCCGGTAGCCATGGCAGCTGTTCATTCCATGGCAGCATCCGCAGAATTTCGCGCACCTGACGCACGCCATCGGCATCGTTTTCCGCAAGATATTCTGCCGTGCCGGCGACCTGCGCGTGCATCTCGGCGCCGCCGAGTTCTTCATCGGTGGCGACTTCGCCGGTGGCCGCTTTCAGCAACGGTGGGCCGGCGAGAAACAGCTTGGCCTTGCCGCGCACTACCACCACGTAATCCGACAGCCCCGGCTGATAAGCGCCGCCCGCTGTGGCCGAACCATGCACCACGGTGATTTGCGGCAAGCCCATCGCCGACATCCGCGCCTGGTTGGCAAAACTGCGTGCGCCTTCGACGAAAATATCTGCCGCGTAATTGAGGTTGGCGCCGCCGCTTTCGGCGAGGGTGATCACCGGCAATTTGTTTTCTTGGGCGATCTGCTGCAGGCGCAGGGATTTTTTCAAACCGCTCGGGGAGATCGTGCCGCCCTTGATCGCGCTGTTATTGGCCACGACCATGGCGCGGATGCCGCAGACGTAACCAATCCCGGCGATCAACCCGCCGCCGGCCGAGCTGCCGTCCTTGTCATCGTGCAATTTATAGCCGGCGAGGCTGGCCAGTTCGAGAAACGGTGCGCCGGGATCAAGCAGCAGGTTCAAGCGTTCGCGCGGCAACAATTGTCCGCGCTTGTCGAATTTTGCTTTGGCTTCGGCAGCTTTGTTCAGCAGGTTCTGTTCGAGTTGCTGGACTTGCTCGATGGCTGTGAACATGGCCGCACGGTTGCGCGCAAAAGCCTCGCTGTGGGGATCGAGTTGGGACTGGATCTGCGGCATGGCTTACTCCTTGTCCTTGAGCACGTCGGGTAAGTACGCGCGGTGGAAGCCGTTGAACGACTCACTGTGCGTGGCTTTGTGCAACGGCCAGGCACGGCTGCCCAGACTCGCCGCGCCGTCGATTTTCAAGGTGCTGCCACTGATGAATGCCGCTGCCGGGCTGAGCAGAAACACAATCGCCGCGCTGACTTCCGATTCGGTGCCGATGCGCTTGAGCGGCACATGTTCGCGCAGGGTTGGAATCACCGCTTTGAACGCGCCTTCGTAAGTGTCCATGCCGCTGGAGGCGATCCAGCCCGGCGCTACCGCGTTGACCCGAACGCCGGCGTAACCCCATTCGAACGCGGCGGTTTTGGTGAAGTTGTCCATGCCCGACCGCGCCGCGCCCGAGTGGCCCATGCCGGGCATGCCGCCCCACATGTCGGCGAGCATGTTGACGATGTTGCCGCCGTGTTTGCTCATCGACTGATTGAAAACTTCCCGCGCCATCAGGAAACCGCCGACCAGATTGGTGCGCAGCACGGTTTCGAAACCTTTCTGATTGATCGAGGCCAATGGCGAGGGGTATTGGCCGCCGGCATTGTTGACCAGACCGTGGATCGGCCCGTGCTCGGCAATCAGTTCTTTGACCAATTGCTTTACCGCTTCTTCATCACGGATATCGCAAGCCTTCCAGTGCGCACGGCCACCGTCCTCGGCGATTTCAGCGGCAACCGCTGCGAGTTTTTCCGGCTTGCGCCCGACCAGCAGCACATTCGCGCCGAGTGCCGCCAGTTCGTGGGCAGTGCAACGGCCGATGCCGCTGCCGCCGCCAGTGACGATGATGGTTTGGCCGCTGAACAGATCGGCGTTGAAAATCGACGCGTAAGCCATGCAAAGCATCCTTTAGTCGAGCTGTTCGGCGATGCTCTGCGGCACCGGGATCTGGATTTCCAGTAGTTGCTGGGCGAAGGCTTTGCCTTGCGGATCGATGCGCAGACTCGCCACGCCACCGCCGCCGAGGGCGTTTTCCAAGAGAAAGTTGAGACTCTGCGTACCGGGCAGATACCAGCGTTCGACCCGGCCATGAATGGGGTCGAGCACGTGGCTCATCCAGTCGACGATCACTGCCGGGGTCAATGCTTCGGCGATCCACGGCAGGTATTCGGCTTTGCGCGGCAGCACGCCGATGTTGCTGTGATTACCCTTGTCGCCGGAACGTGCCACCGCGAGTTTTACCAACGCCACGCTGGCATCGGCGCGGCCCTGAGGTTTGGGCGGTTGCTGGGCAATGGGCAAGTCGTCGCTGTCGAGCGTATCCAGCGAGGGCAGGGTGCAGAGATGGCGCTCACCGGCCAGATCGATCTGCAAGGTGCAGGCGCTTTTATCGATCAGGAACGAGAACAGGCGGATCAACGGATACACCGTGGGCCGTCCTCCGACGATGCCGGTCAGCCCCGGCGCCATGCCGGTCGCAGCCTGGGCGATTTCCCCGGAGAACAGCACCAGCGCCTGTTTGCTCGGATGGCGAAAGGCGAGTTTGATCACCACTTCGCGGCTGTCCTGGCGCTGGCCGTGGGGGCCGTAGGTGGCTTCGCTGCCGAGCAATTCGATATCGGTTTCGGTGTAAGGCGCCCAGCCGCGTTGGCTGAACATTTCCGACGTCTTGTCGAGGATCGCCTGACTGACGCGGCGTGCTTTATCCACCGCGTCGATGCCGGCGATCAGGCAACTTGCGGTGCAGCGGAAGCCATCCGGATACGTGGCGCTGACCTTGTATTTGTCACTCGGCGGCAAGCCTTTGGCGCCATGGACGTGGACGACGTTTTTGCCTTGCTGCTGAAGTTTGACCTCGGTGAAATCGCAGACCACGTCGGGCAACAGATAGGCCTGCGGATCGCCGATTTCGTAAAGCATTTGCTCGCCGACAGTCAGTGGCGTAACCAGTCCACCAGAGCCTTCCGGTTTGCTGACGATGAATTGGCTGTCGGCGCTGACTTCAACAATGGGAAAGCCGATGTGTTCGTAGTCCGGCACGTCGCGCCAATCAGTGAAATTGCCGCCGGTGCATTGCGCGCCGCATTCGATGATGTGCCCGGCCAGTGCGGCCTGGGCGAGTTTGTCGTAGTCGTGCCAAGACCAGCCGAACTCGTGCACCAGCGCGGCGCTGACCACGGCGCTATCGACCACTCGACCGGTGATGACGATGTCGGCGCCCAGACGCAGGGCTTCGACGATGCCCGGCGCGCCGAGGTAGGCGTTGGTCGATACGCACATCGGCGGCAGCGGGGCGCCGCTGAACATCTCGGTGACGCCGCTGAGTTGCTTGAAGTGCGGTTGCAGGTCATCGCCAAGCAGGACGGCGATTTTCAGGTCGATGCCGGCCTTGTCGCAGGCGGCTTGCAGGGCGGCGGCGCAGGCTTGCGGGTTGACCCCGCCCGCGTTGCTTATGACGCGGATCTTCTGCTCGGCCAGTTGCGGCAGCAACGGCGTCAGCACTTCGACGAAGTCGCCAGCGAACCCGGCCTGCGGGTCTTTCATGCGCGCGCCGGCCATGATCGACATGGTGATCTCGGCCAGGTAATCGAAGACCAGATAGTCCAGATTGCCGCCTGCCACTAACTGCGCGGCGGCGGTCGAGGTGTCTCCCCAGAATGCACTGGCGCATCCGATGCGAACGGTGGTGGGCATTTTTATCTCCGACTCAGGAACCTGCGACAGAAGTGTCTGGAGGCTACCAAGCAAGCGCTTGGTTTGTAAACAGTTGAAACTATCTTCTGCCCAAGCGCTTGCTTGGTTGCCGTCGGCGGCTTAAATTGCGCGCAACCCTGCGGTTTCAGGGGGCAACAGACTGATCGACTGTAGGAGAGAACGGGTGGACGAGCAAAAAGCCCTGAGGGTCATGCGCGAATTGGTCGACGAAGGTCAGTTGACTGATCCCGACAGCGCTCGCGGCAAACTGCTGCAAGTGGCGGCTCACCTGTTCCGTAACAAAGGCTACGAACGCACCACGGTGCGCGACCTGGCCGGTGCGGTCGGCATCCAGTCGGGAAGCATTTTTCATCACTTCAAAAGCAAGGACGAAATCCTCCGTGCGGTGATGGAAGAAACCATCCGCTACAACACCGCGTTGATGCGCGCCGCACTCGCCGATGCCAGCAATGTGCGCGAGCGGGTGCTGGCGCTGATTCGCTGTGAATTGCAGTCGATCATGGGCGGCAGCGGCGAAGCCATGGCAGTGCTGGTCTATGAATGGCGCTCGCTGTCCGAGGAGGGCCAGGCCAAGGTCCTCGCCCTGCGCGACGTTTACGAAGAGATCTGGCTGCAAGTGCTCGGTGAAGCGAAGGACGCCGGGTTTATTCGTGGCGACGTATTTATTACCCGACGTTTCCTGACTGGCGCACTGTCCTGGACCACCACTTGGTTCCGTGCCGGCGGCAGTTTGAGCCTCGATCAACTGGCCGACGAGGCGCTGATTCTGGTCCTCGAAGAGCGCTGAGGCGCTTTCTATCCAGCCGGGAAACTGGCTAACTGGGCGAAACCGCCTAGCTTGAATGCATTGATCGGTATTTTTTCGGGGAGTGGGGTGTTTTGAAGTCTTTGCCAATTCGGACGGCCGCGGGGCTTTTGCTCGCAGCGCTGGCTGCATTATGGGTTTTGCCCGCTCAGGCAGCGCAATTGGTTCGGGTCGGCGCGGCGCATTTTCCCCCTTACACCATTCGCCCGGAAAACGGCGCCGACACCGGTCTGCTGCCGCAATTGGTCGAGGCCTTGAACCGTTTGCAAAGCGACTATCAGTTCGTCCTGGTGCCAACGTCGATTCCGCGGCGCTTCGGTGATTTCAAACAGGGCCGGATCGACATGGCGATCTTCGAGAACCCGGAGTGGGGCTGGAAGGACATCCCCCACAGCGATGTCGACATGGGCCTTGAGGACGCGGAGATTTTCGTCGCGCAACGCGAAGACGGTCGTCAGCAAAGTTACTTTGCGAGCCTCACCGGCAAGCGTCTGGCGCTGTTCAGCGGGTATCACTACGAATTCGCCAACTTCAACGCCGACCCCAAGTTCCTCGCGCAAAATTTCAATGCCACGCTGACCTATTCCCACGACAGCAACCTGCTGATGGTGCTGCGCGGCCGCGCCGATATCGCCTTGGTCACCCGCTCGTATCTGAGCGATTACTTGCTGCGCAACGAGAAGGTTCGCGATGAGCTGCTGGTGTCACAGCGCGTCGATCAGGTCTATCACCACTACGCGATCCTGCGCCCGACTGCACCGATCACCGGCGAGGCGTTTGGCAAGCTGCTGCAAGGGCTGCGTGACAACGGCGAGATGTTGAAGATTTTCGATCCGTACAAGATTGCAGTGGTGCCGGTTGCGCATCACTGAGCTAGCAATTTACGTGCGAACGCTAAATTTTCCCGCCCGGATCACGTCACTTCGTTGAACTGTCGACGATTATCGTGAGCCCGACCCATGTCCAATCTGAATGACCTGACTGCCCTGGCCCTGCCTTCGGGCAGTCATTTGGTAGCCGATGCCACTGAAAGCCGTCTGAGCCTGAGCCTGGACGGGCAACCGCTGATTCGCCTGCGCCTCGATCGTGAAGGCAAAGGCCCGATCCAGATCGATGAACGTTTTGCTTTGCCGCCGGGGCAAGCGCTGTGGGCGGCCTGTTATTGGCTGTTCGCCCGCGATCCTGCGTGCCAGCAATTGACCTGGCAGCTGGATCAGCCACCGACCGAGGCCTTGCTTAGCGGTTTGCTGGTGAGCACTGAAGTGGCCGGTGAGTATCGCTGCGAGCGCACGTTATTCTGGCAACTGCCGCAACCGTGGCTGGGCGCTTCGCTGACCGGCAGCTATCCGCAGCAAATGGTCATCAGCCAGGGCAAACGCCATCCGCTGCGACCGGTGAAGCCGCGCGGTGAGGTTTATCGGCGTTTCGATGCGCGTCTTGGTGCGTGGATTTCCTTGCGTACCGTGGAAATCGAGGAAGATCTGCCGCGCTTCAACCGCTGGCAGAACAGCCCGCGTGTCGCCAGTTTCTGGCAGGAGGAGGGCAGTCTCGAGAAGCATCGCGAATACTTGAGCAAGCTCGACACCGATCCGCACACGCTGACGTTGATTGGCTGTTTCGATGACCAGCCGTTCGCTTATTTCGAAGCCTATTGGGCCAAGGAAGACCGGATTGCGCCGTTCTACGAGGCCGACAATTACGATCGTGGCATTCACATGCTGGTCGGCGAGGAAGATCACCGTGGTCCGCACAAAGTGGCGAGCTGGTTATCGGCGCTGGTGCATTACCTGTTTCTCGATGATCCGCGCACCCAGCGTGTGGTCGCTGAACCGCGGGCCGATAACGCGAAGATGATTGGTCACATGCAGAATCAGTGCTTCCACTGCGAGAAGGAATTCGACTTCCCGCACAAGCGCGCGGCGTTGATGATTCTGGGGCGTGAGCGGTTTTTTGATCGGTGCAAGTTGGCCTGATGGTGAGGCCTTCAATCGCTAGCAGCAGCTAGCGATTGAAGGCGCTACGAATTCGGCGGATCAGCGACGACCCGCAATCACCGCATCCCGACGACTGCCCGACACCTTGCGGCAGTGCACCAGTGCATCACGAATCATGAAGTTGACCAGGGTCGGTGACACGCCGAGTTCCTTGGCGATGTCCTTTTGCGGTACGCCGTGCAGGCGGTACATCTCGAACGCGTAGCGAGTGCGGCTGGGCAGCTCGGTCAGGGCGTCGGCGATGTGTTCCAGGGTCGAGAAATTGATGTGCGAGGTTTCCGGCGAAGCACCCTGAATGACCACGTTCAGCCCTTCCTCTTCAGGGCCGGAGTACTTCTGTTCCAGCGCCTGTTTGCGGTAGTGATCGATGGCAAGGTTGCGCACGATCTGGAACAGATAACTCAACTGAGCCTTGATCGACGATGTGATCGGTGGCGCCGACTGCAGTCGGAAAAACGCATCCTGCACCACATCTTCGGCACGCGAGCGGCAGCCGGTAATGCGGGCTGCAATCTTGACCAGAATCAGTCGATTTTCAACGAATGCCTGAAGTAGCGGTGAATCGCACCTGCTTGTGGATACTTGTTCCGTCATGGAAATCACCTTGCTGCCAAATAGGTTAGTGGGACGCCTTGGGGGGCGGGGCCGTCCTACACATCGAGCGACAAATTATGTTGAATGATAATGATTGTCAAATGAGAAAGAGAAGTAATGATCCAAATCGGTGCGTTGTGAGAACTGCGACACGCCGCCACACCCCAGCCCCATTGGCGATCGAGCCTGCCGACTAATTATTTCAAGACGTCATCCGTTCTCATTGGTGAATGGTTCCGGGTACCGAGTCCCGGCCAGACAGCATTCCAGTGCCTTGCGCGGTCGGCGTAGACCGCGCCCTGCATGCCCGCGAAGGGCGTGACACAGCAACCCGATTCCACTCGCAAGCCGAATTCAGGCAGGAAACCTCATGACCGACGCGTTCGAACACCCCAGCACCCTGGTCCAAGCCCTCCAGCGCCGCGCGGCCCTGACCCCGGATCAACTGGCCTTGCGTTTTCTCGCCGAAAACGAAGAGCAGGCTGTGGTCCTCAGTTATCGCGAACTGGATGAGCGCGCGCGCACCATTGCGGCGGCGTTGCAGGCCCAGGCTGAGTTTGGCGATCGCGCGGTGCTGCTGTTTCCCAGTGGCCCGGATTACGTTGCCGCGTTCTTTGGTTGCCTGTACGCGGGCGTGATTGCGGTGCCGGCCTATCCGCCGGAATCGGCGCGTCGTCATCATCAGGAGCGTCTGCTGTCGATCATCGCCGACGCCGGGCCGCGCCTGCTGCTGACCAGCGCCGACCTGCGCGACGCTTTGCAGCAGATCGAAGGTGCGCCGCCGCTGTTGTGTGTCGATACCCTCGACAGTGCCCTCGCTGAACGCTGGATCGAACCGAGCCTGCCGCACGATCACATCGCCTTCCTGCAATACACCTCCGGCTCCACCGCGTTGCCCAAAGGCGTGCAGGTCAGCCACGGCAATCTGGTCGCCAACGAACTGTTGATCCGCCACGGCTTCGGCATCGATGTAAACCCGGACGACGTGATCGTCAGCTGGTTGCCGCTGTACCACGACATGGGGTTGATCGGCGGTCTACTGCAACCGATTTTCAGTGGCGTGCCGTGCATCCTGATGTCGCCGGCGTATTTCCTCGGTCGTCCCTTGCGCTGGCTCGAAGCGATCAGCCAATACGGCGGCACCATCAGCGGCGGGCCGGACTTTGCCTATCGTTTGTGCAGCGAACGGGTCAGTGAATCGGCCCTTGAGCGCCTCGACCTCAGCCGTTGGCGCGTGGCGTATTCCGGCTCCGAGCCGATCCGCCTTGACACCCTCGAACGCTTCGCCGAGAAGTTCACCGCGTGCGGTTTCAGCGCCGAGAATTTCATGGCTTCTTACGGTCTGGCCGAGGCCACGTTGTTCGTCGCCGGCACCCCGCGCGGCACCGGTATTCCGGCACTGCGCGTGGACGATCAAGCGCTGGCGCAAAACCGCGCCGAACCGGGCGAGGGCAGCCCGATCATGAGCTGTGGCATCAGCCAGCCTGAACACGCGGTGCTCATCGTCGAGCCGAATACGCTCGTTGAACTGGCCGACAACGCTGTCGGCGAAGTCTGGGCCGCCGGCCCAAGTATTGCCCTCGGCTACTGGCGCAACCCGGAGGCCAGCGCCAAGACCTTTGTCCAGCACGCCGGCCGCACCTGGCTGCGCACCGGTGACCTGGGTTTTATGCGGGACGGCGAACTGTTCGTCACCGGTCGCTTGAAAGACATGCTCATCGTGCGCGGCCACAACCTGTATCCGCAGGACATCGAGAAGACCGTCGAGAACGAAGTGGAAGTGGTGCGCAAAGGCCGCGTCGCTGCCTTCGCGATCAATCAGAATGGCGAAGAAGGCATCGGCATCGCCGCGGAGATCAGCCGCAGCGTGCAGAAAATCCTGCCGCCGGAAGCACTGATCAAAGCCATTCGCCAAGCCGTGGCCGAGGCGTATCAAGAGGCACCGAGCGTGGTGGTGTTGCTCAATCCGGGTGCATTGCCAAAAACCTCCAGCGGCAAATTGCAGCGCTCGGCGTGTCGCAATCGTCTGGCCGATGGCAGCCTCGACAGCTACGCGGTGTTCCCAACGACCGCATCCGAAACTCAAGCGTCGACCACCAGCGTCACCGAACTGGAAGCCTTGATCGGCAAGATCTGGGCCGAGCAACTCAACCTCAAACAGGTCAGCGCCGACGATCACTTCTTCCTGCTCGGCGGCAATTCGATTGCTGCCACGCAAGTGATTGCGCGGGTGCGTGAAGAACTCGGGCTGGAGCTGAACCTGCGTCTGCTGTTCGAAGCGCCGACGCTGTCGGCATTCGCCGCTGCCGTGGCGCAACAACAGCAAGACGGCGGCAGCGCCCAAGGTGCAATCACTGCGTTGTCGCGCACCGAGCCGATGCCGCAATCACTGGCACAAAACCGTCTGTGGATCACCTGGCAACTCGACCCGCAAAGCAGCGCCTACAACATTCCCGGCGGCCTGCGTCTGCGCGGCGAGCTGGACGAAGACACCTTGCGCGCCAGTTTCCAGCAACTGATCGAACGCCACGAATCCCTGCGCACACGCTTCTTCGAACGTGACGGCGTGGCCCTGCAACAAGTCGATGCCGCCGCTGAATTCAATCTGCAGCTGATCGACATCAGCGACCTGTCGGCCCATGAGCGCGAAGCCCGCGCCCTGCAAATCCGCGAAGACGAAGCCCGCACCCAGTTCGACCTGGAAAAGGGCCCGCTGCTGTGGGTGACGCTGGTGCGTCTCGACGAAGAAGATCATCAACTGCTGGTGACGATGCACCACATCATCGCTGACGGCTGGTCGCTGAATGTCTTGATCGACGAGTTCTCGCGGCTGTACGCCGCCGCTTCGCAAGGCGCGACCGCCAACCTCGCGCCACTGCCAACTCAATATGCCGACTACGGCAGCTGGCAGCGCCAATGGCTGGCGCAGGGCGAGGGCGAGCGCCAACTGGCCTACTGGAAAGCGCAGTTGGGTGACGAACATCCGACACTGGAATTGGCCACCGATCATCCGCGCTCTGCGCAACACAACCATAGCGCTGCACGTCACACCGTGCGTCTGGGCGTGAGCCTTAGCGATGCGATCCGCCACACGGCGCAGGCGCATCAATCGACGCCGTTCATGCTGTTGCTCTCGGCATTCCAGAGCTTGCTGCATCGCTACAGCGGTCAGCGCGACATCCGCATCGGCGTGCCGAATGCCAACCGTCCGCGCCTGGACACCCAGGGCCTGATCGGTTTCTTCATCAACACCCAAGTGCTGCGCGCGGACATCGACTCGCGCCTGTCGTTTGTGGAGCTGCTGGCACAGACTCGCGAGGCCGCCCTCAGTGCCCAAGCGAATCAGGATCTGCCGTTCGAACAACTCCTCGAAGCTTTCCCGCAGGCCCGTGAACAAGGCCTTTTCCAGGTGATGTTCAACCATCAGCAACGCGACCTCAGCGCGCTGAAACGCCTGCCGGGTCTGCTCGCCGAAGAACTGCCGTGGCACAGCCGCGAAGCCAAATTCGATCTGCAACTGCACAGCGAAGAAGACCGTAACGGTCGCCTGACGCTGTCATTCGACTACGCCAGCGAACTGTTCGACGCCGCAACCATCGCGAGACTGGCCGAGCACTTCAGCAACCTCTTGCGCGAAGTTTGCGAACGCCCGGAGCAAAGCATCGGCGACCTGCAACTGCTCACCGATGGCGAGCACGATCAGCATAAAAACTGGAGCGTCGCCTCGTGCACCCCGGCGCAACAATGGCTGCCGGAAATGCTCAATGAGCAGGCGCGACAAACGCCGGAACGCACCGCGTTGGTGTGGGACGGTGGCAGCCTCGACTTCGCTGAACTGCACACGCAGGCCAACCGCCTCGCCCATTACTTGCGCGACAAAGGCGTTGGCCCGGATGTCTGCGTGGCCATCGCCGCCGAGCGTTCGCAGCAACTGTTGATCGGCGTGCTGGCAATCATCAAGGCCGGTGGCGCCTATGTGCCGCTGGACCCGGATTATCCGGCCGATCGTCTGGCTTACATGCTCAGCGACAGCGGCGTCGAACTGCTGCTGACCCAGACCGAATTGCTCGGCCGCTTGCCGGCCAGCGACGGCGTCAGCGTGATCGCCATGGACGCGTTGCACCTGGAAAACTGGCCGAGCCAGGCACCGGGCCTGCACTTGCACGGCGACAACCTCGCGTACGTGATTTACACCTCGGGGTCCACCGGCCAACCGAAAGGCGTCGGCAACACCCACGCGGCGCTGGCCGAGCGTCTGCAATGGATGCAGAACACTTACGCCCTCAATGAAACCGACGTGCTGATGCAAAAGGCGCCGATCAGTTTCGACGTGTCGGTGTGGGAATGCTTCTGGCCGTTGATCACCGGCGCACGCCTGCTGATCGCCGGCCCCGGCGAACACCGCGATCCACACCGCATCGCGCAACTGGTTGAAGAATACGGCGTGACAACGCTGCACTTTGTGCCGCCGCTGCTCTCGCTGTTCATCGACGAACCGCTGAGCGCCGAATGCACCAGCCTGCGCCGGCTCTTCTCCGGCGGTGAAGCGCTGCCCGCCGAACTGCGCAACCGCGTGCTGGCGCAACTGCCGGCGGTGCAATTGCACAACCGTTACGGCCCCACCGAAACTGCGATCAACGTCACCCACTGGCATTGCACGATCGCCGACGGCGAACGCTCGCCGATTGGCCGTCCGTTGGGCAACGTGATTTGCCGCGTGCTCGACGCCGACCTCAATCCAGTGCCGGCCGGCGTGCCAGGTGAGCTGTGCATCAGCGGCATTGGTCTGGCTCGCGGTTATCTGGGTCGTCCAGCGTTGACCGCTGAACGCTTTGTGGTTGATCCATTGGGCGAGCAGGGTGCGCGTTTGTACCGTACCGGCGACCGCGCACGCTGGACATCCGATGGCGTGATCGAATACCTCGGACGTCTTGATCAGCAGGTCAAACTGCGTGGCTTCCGCGTCGAGCCGGAAGAAATCGAAGCACGCTTGCTGGCGCAGGACGGCGTCGCGCAAGCCGTGGTGCTGGTGCGCCAAACCGCTGCCGGCGCGCAATTGATCGGCTACTTCACCGCCACCGATGCCAGTGAAAATCCTGACGAGCAAATCACTCGGCTGAAAACCGCACTGGCCGCCGAGCTGCCGGAGTACATGGTCCCGGCGCAACTGATGCGCCTCGACGCCATGCCCCTCAGCCCAAGCGGCAAACTCGACCGCCGCGCCTTGCCTGAACCGCAATGGCAAGTGCGTGAACACGTCGAGCCGGTCACCGAACTGGAGCAGCAAATTGCCGCGATCTGGCGCGAAGTACTGGGTCTGGCGCAAATCGGTCTGCGCGACGACTTCTTCGCCCTCGGCGGTCACTCGCTGCTGGCCACGCAAATCATCTCGCGTACCCGTCAGGCCTGCGACGTCGAACTGCCGTTGCGCGCGTTGTTCGAGCACAGCGAACTCGGTGATTTCGCCGAGCAGATTCGTTTGATCCAGGCCAGCGGTCGCACCAATAAACAACCGCCGATCGACAAGGTCGACCGCAGCCAACCAGTACCGTTGTCGTACTCGCAACAGCGCATGTGGTTCCTCTGGCAAATGGAGCCGGACAGCCCTGCGTACAACGTCGGCGGCATGGCGCGCCTGCGTGGCGTGTTGCATGTCGAGCGTTTCGAGGCCGCGTTGCAGGCGCTGATCCAGCGTCACGAAACCCTGCGCACCACGTTCCCGAGCGTCGACGGCGTCGCTCGCCAGCAAGTGCATGCCGAGACGGGCGTGCGCATGGGCTGGAAGGATTTCTCGACATTCGCTGCCGACGTGCGTGAGCAAAAGGTCCAGCAACTGGCGGACGAAGAAGCGCATCTGCCATTCGATCTGGAAACCGGTCCGCTGCTGCGCGCTTGCCTGGTGAAAACCGCCGAGCACGAACATTACTTCGTGCTGACCCTGCATCACATCGTCACCGAAGGCTGGGCGATGGACATTTTCGCCCGCGAACTCAGTGCGCTCTACGAAGCGTTTGTCGACGATCGCGATTCGCCGCTTGAGCCGCTGCCGGTGCAGTACCTCGACTACAGCGTCTGGCAGCGCAACTGGCTGGAGTCCGGCGAGCGTCAGCGTCAACTCGACTACTGGACCGCGCAACTCGGTCGTGAACATCAGCTGCTTGAATTGCCCGGCGACCGTCCGCGTCCGCCGGTGCAAAGTCATCAGGGCGAACTGTTCCGCTTCGACCTCAGCGACGATCTCGCCGCGCGTGTTCGGGCGTTCAACGCGCAAAACGGTTTGACCCTGTTCATGACCATGACCGCCGCACTCGCCACGCTGCTTTACCGCTACAGCGGCCAGACCGATCTGCGCATTGGCGCGCCGGTGGCCAACCGCATCCGCCCGGAAAGCGAAGGGCTGATCGGTGCGTTCCTCAATACCCAAGTGCTGCGCTGCCAGCTCGACGGCATGATGTCGGTCGGCGAATTGTTCGAGCAGGTGCGTCACACCGTGATCGAAGGCCAGTCGCATCAGGATCTGCCGTTCGATCATCTGGTTGAAGCGTTGCAGCCACCGCGCAGCGCCGCGTACAACCCGCTGTTCCAGGTGATGTGCAACGTGCAGCGCTGGGAATTCCAGCAGAGCCGCATGCTCGCCGGCATGACCGTCGAGTACCTGGCGAACGATGCGCGAGCGACCAAGTTCGACCTCAATCTGGAAGTCACCGACCTCGATCATCGCCTCGGTTGCTGCCTGACGTACAGCACCGATCTGTTCGACGAACCGACCATCGCGCGCATGGCCAAACATTGGCGCAACCTGCTCGAAGCGCTGATCGCCGATCCGCAACAACGCCTCAGTGAACTACCACTGCTCGATGCGCCTGAGCAACAGCAGCTGCTCGACAGTCTCGGCATCGAGCCGGGCGAGCATCGTCTCGACCAGTGCATCCATCACCTGTTCGCCGAACAGGCGCTGGCGCGCAAAGACGCGCCGGCCCTGACCTTCGCCGGGCAGACTCTGAGCTACGCCGAACTCGACGCCCGCGCCAATCGCTTGGCCTGGGCCTTGCGTGAGCGTGGCGTCGGCCCGCAAGTGCGCGTGGGTCTGGCGCTGGAGCGTTCGCTGGAAATGGTCATCGGTCTGCTGGCGATTCTCAAGGCTGGCGGCGCGTACGTGCCGCTGGACCCGGAATACCCGCTCGACCGTCTGCATTACATGATTGAAGACAGCCGCATCGGCCTGCTGCTCAGTGATCGGGCAATGTTCAACGCTCTCGGCGATCTGCCGCCAAGTGTGGCGCGCTGGTGCCTGGAAGATGACAACGCAGCACTCGCCGCTTACCCGGCCAGCGAGCTGCCGTTTATCAGCCTGCCGCAGCATCAGGCCTACCTGATTTACACCTCGGGCTCGACCGGTAAACCGAAAGGCGTGGTGGTCTCCCACGGCGAAATCGCCATGCACTGCCAAGCGGTGATCGAGCGGTTTGGCATGCGCCCGGACGACTGCGAACTGCACTTCTATTCGATCAACTTCGATGCGGCGACCGAGCGTTTGTTGGTGCCGCTGCTCAGCGGCGCGCAGGTGGTGTTGCGTGCGCAAGGTCAGTGGGACGCGGAAGAAATCTGCGGCTTGATCCGCACGCACAACATCAACGTACTCGGTTTCACCCCGAGCTACGGCAGCCAGTTGGCGCAGTTCCTCTCGACGCAAAACGAAATCCTCCCGGTGCGGATGATCATCACCGGTGGCGAAGCGTTGACCGGCGAACACCTGCAACGGATTCGCGCGGCGTTCAAACCGGCGATGTTCTTCAACGCCTACGGCCCGACCGAAACCGTGGTCATGCCACTGGCCAGTCTGGCGCCGGAAGTGCTGGAGGAGGGCGCCGGCAGTGTGCCGATCGGCAGCGTGATCGGCGCGCGTGTCGCCTATATTCTCGACGCCGATCTGGCGCTGGTGCCGCAAGGTGCGACCGGTGAATTGTTCGTCGGCGGCGCCGGTCTGGCGCAGGCCTATCACGATCGCCCGGGCATCACCGCCGAACGTTTTGTCGCTGACCCGTTCGCCACCGATGGCGGGCGCATGTACCGCACCGGCGACCTGGTGCGCCAGCGTGCCGATGGTCTGGTGGAATACCTGGGGCGGATCGACCATCAGGTAAAAATCCGTGGTTTCCGTATCGAACTGGGCGAAATCGAAACGCGTCTGCTCGATCACGCTTCGATCCGCGAAGCCGTAGTGCTGGCACTGGATGCGCCGAGCGGCAAACAACTCGTCGGCTATCTGGTCACTGAAGTCGCTGAGCAGAGCGAAGCCAAGCAGGCCGAACTGCGCGATGCCCTCAAATCGCACCTCAAGGCGCAACTGCCGGATTACATGGTGCCGACGCACTTGATTCTGCTGGCGAGCATGCCGCTGACCGCCAACGGCAAACTCGACCGCCGCGCGTTGCCGGCGCCGGATCCTGAGTTGAATCGTCAGGACTACGTCGCGCCGAGCAACGAGCTGGAACAGACCCTGGCACAGATCTGGTGCGAGGTGCTCAACGTCGAACAGGTCGGCCTCAACGACAACTTCTTCGAACTCGGTGGCGACTCGATTCTGTCGATTCAAGTGGTCAGCCGTGCGCGTCAACAGGGCATTCATTTCAGCCCGCGCGATCTGTTCCAGCACCAGACTGTGCAGACCCTCGCCGCTGTGGCCAGCCGCACCGAGCAGGTGACCGCCGAACAAGGACTGGTGGCCGGTGAGTCGCGCCTGACGCCGATTCAGCACTGGTTCTTCGACACCGATATTCCTGAGCGTCAGCACTGGAACCAGGCATTGTTGCTGGAGCCGACCGCAACCCTCGAACCGCATCGTCTGGAGCAGGCGCTGCTGGCGGTGATCGAGCAGCATGATGCCTTGCGTCTGCGCTTCACCGAGGTCAACGGCGAGTGGCAAGCGACCCACCAACCGGTGTCCGATGCAGCAGTGTTTTGGCAAGTGCGCGTGACCTCGATGGACAAGTGCGAAGCGCTGTTCGCTGATGCGCAACGCAGTCTTGATCTGCAAGATGGCCCGCTGGTTCGCGCCTTGCTGGTCGACGGCCCTGAAGGTCAGCAACGCCTGTTTATCGCGATTCATCACTTGGTGGTCGACGGCGTGTCGTGGCGGGTTCTGCTCGACGATCTGCAAACCGTGTATCGCCAACTCGACGCCGACCAAGCGGTGAAGCTACCGGCGAAAACCAGTGCCTTCAAAGACTGGGCGGCGCGTTTGCAGGCTTACGCCGGCAGCGAATCCCTGCGTGAAGAACTTAACTGGTGGCAAACTCAACTGGCCGGCCAGAACGCTGATCTACCTTGCGAAAATCCGCAGGGCGGCCAGCAGAATCGCCATGCACAAACTGTCAGCGTGCGCCTCGATGCCGAGCACACCAAACAGCTGCTGCAACAGGCTCCGGCCGCTTATCGCACGCAGGTCAATGACCTGCTGCTGACGGCATTGGCTCGCGTGCTTTGCCGCTGGAGCGGGCAGCCGTCGGCACTGATTCAACTGGAAGGTCACGGCCGCGAAACCCTGTTCGACGAGATCGACCTGACCCGCACCGTTGGCTGGTTCACCAGTGCTTACCCCCTGCGTTTGACACCGCACAACATCGAAGAAGCCGCCGGGCAGGGCGCTTCGATCAAGGCAATCAAAGAGCAATTGCGTGGCGTGCCGCACAAAGGCCTGGGTTATGGCGTGTTGCGTTATCTCGCCGACGATCTCAGCCAGCGCAGCATGGCCGCGCTGCCCCATGCGCCGGTCACCTTCAACTACCTTGGCCAGTTCGATCAGAGTTTTGGCAGCGATGCGCTGTTCCGTCCGCTGGATGAGCCGGTCGGTGCCGCCCACGATCCGCACGCGCCATTGCCCAATGAATTAAGCGTCGACAGCCAGGTTTACGGCGGTGAACTGCTCTTGCGCTGGACCTTCAGTGCTGAGCGTTACGACACGCAGACCATCAACGATCTGGCCGATGCTTACTTGGGTGAGCTTCAGAGCCTGATCGCCCATTGCCTGCAAGACGAGGCCGGTGGCCTGACGCCGTCGGACTTCCCATTAGCGAAACTGACTCAAGCGCAACTCGATGCCTTGCCGGTGCCTGCCGCGCACATTGAAGATGTCTATCCGCTGACGCCGATGCAGGAAGGCATGTTGCTGCACACCTTGCTCGAACCGGGCACCGGTCTGTACTACATGCAGGATCGCTACCGCATCAACAGCGAACTCGACGCCGAGCGTTTCGCCCAGGCCTGGCAAGCGGTGATCGGCCGTCATGAAGCACTGCGCGCGTCGTTCTGCTGGAACGTTGGCGAAGACATGCTGCAAGTGATTCACGCCCCGGGTCGCACGCCGATCGAATATCTGGACTGGAGCGCCATCGCCGAACCCGAGCAGGAACCGAAGCTGCAAGCGCTGCTGAAAAGCGAGCGCGAGGCCGGTTTCGATCTGCTCAATCAGGCGCCGTTCCACCTGCGCCTGATCAAGGTTGGCGCGGCGCGTTACTGGTTCATGATGAGCAACCACCACATCCTCATCGATGCCTGGTGCCGTTCGTTGCTGATGAACGACTTCTTCGAGATTTACACCGCGCTTGGTGAAGGTCGCGACGCGCAGTTGAGCGTGCCGCCACGTTATCGCGATTACATTGGCTGGCTGCAACGTCAGAGCCTGGCTGAAGCGCGGCAGTGGTGGCAGCAGAACCTGCAAGGGTTCGAGCGCACCACGCCGATTCCGAGCGACCGTCCGTTCCTGCGCGAACACGCCGGTGAAAGCGGCGGGATGATCGTCGGCGACCGCTACACCCGCCTCAATGTCGAGGACGGTGCGCGGCTGCGTGAATTGGCGCAGGCGCATCAGTTGACCATCAACACCTTCGCCCAAGCGGCGTGGGCTTTGGTGCTGCGGCGTATGAGCGGCGACCGTGACGTGCTCTTCGGCGTGACCGTGGCCGGGCGTCCGGTGGAAATGCCGGAAATGCAGCGCACCGTAGGCCTGTTCATCAACAGCATCGCGCTGCGGGTGAAAATGCCCGAAGACGATCAGCGCAGCAGCGTGCGTCAGTGGCTGAGCACTTTGCTCGACAGCAACATGCAATTGCGCGAGTACGAATACCTGCCGCTGGTGAACATCCAGGAACAAAGCGAATTGCCGAAAGGCCAGCCGCTGTTCGACAGCCTGTTCGTCTTTGAAAACGCCCCGGTGGAAGTCTCGGTGCTCGATCGGGCGCAGAGCCTGAACGCGACCTCCGACTCCGGCCGTACGCACACCAACTTCCCGCTGACGGCGGTGTGCTACCCGGGCGATGACCTTGGTCTGCACCTGTCGTATGACCAGCGCTATTTCGACGAATCGACCATCGAACGCATGCTCGGCGAGTTCAAGCGTCTGCTACTGGCGCTGGTCGATGGCTTCCACGGCGACATGGCCGATCTGCCGCTGCTGGGCGGTGAAGAACGGGACTTCCTGCTGCACGGTTGCAACCAGAGTGCCCACGATTATCCGCTGGAGCAGAGCTACGTTGCGCTGTTCGAGGCGCAGGTTGCCGCGCATCCGCAACGCATTGCCGCCACTTGCCTTGATCAGCAACTGAGCTATGCCGAGCTGAACCACAGCGCCAACCGACTCGGCCATGCGCTGGTCGCTGCGGGTGTGCAGATGGATCAACCGGTGGCGCTGCTCGGCGAACGTAATCTGGATCTGCTTGGCATGATCATCGGCAGCTTCAAGGCTGGCGCGGGTTATCTGCCGCTGGATCCGGGCCTGCCGAGTCAGCGTCTGCAACGCATCATCGAACTGAGTCGCACGCCGGTGCTGGTCTGCTCTAAAGCCTGCTTTGAACAGGCGCAGACTTTGCTGGATGAATTCAGCTGCGCCAATCGCCCGCGTTTGCTGGTGTGGGAAGAGATTCAAGCGGCGGCGCTTTCGGCGCAGGACGTGGGCATTTACAGCGGCCCGGACAACCTCGCTTACGTGATTTACACCTCGGGCTCGACCGGCCTGCCGAAAGGCGTGATGGTCGAGCAGCGCGGCATGCTCAACAATCAGTTGAGCAAGGTGCCGTACTTGAATCTGAGCGACGCCGATGTGATCGCGCAGACCGCTTCGCAAAGCTTCGATATTTCGGTCTGGCAGTTCCTCGCCGCGCCGTTGTTCGGTGCGCGGGTGGACATCGTGCCGAATACGATTGCCCACGATCCGCAAGGTTTGCTGGTGCATGTGCAGGCGCAGGGCATCACCGTGCTGGAGAGTGTGCCGTCACTGATTCAAGGCATGCTCGCCGCGGAGCGCCTGAGCCTCAATGGCCTGCGCTGGATGTTGCCGACCGGTGAGGCGATGCCGCCGGAGCTGGCGCATCAGTGGCTGCTGCGTTACCCGGATATCGGTCTGGTCAACGCTTATGGCCCGGCGGAATGCTCGGATGACGTGGCGTTCTTCCGTGTCGACATGGCCTCGACGCGCGGCAGTTACTTGCCGATCGGCACGCCGACCGACAACAACTTGCTCTATCTGGTCGATGGCGCGCTGGAACTGGTGCCGTTGGGTGCGGTGGGTGAGTTGTGCGTGGCGGGGACGGGCGTCGGTCGCGGTTATGTCAGTGATCCGCTGCGCACCGCGCCGGTGTTTGTGCCGAACCCGTTCGGTGCGCCGGGTGAACGTCTGTATCGCACCGGTGACCTGGCGCGGCGACGTAGCGACGGCGTGCTGGAATACGTTGGCCGCGTTGACCATCAGGTGAAGATTCGCGGTTACCGCATCGAATTGGGTGAGATCGAAGCGCGTCTGCACGAACAACCCGAAGTGCGTGATGGCGCGGTCGGGGTGCAGGAAGGCGTCAACGGCAAGCACCTGGTCGGCTATCTGGTTGCGGCAGATTCGGCACTCAACCCGAGCGAACGTCTGGAGCGGATCAAACAGCGCCTGCGCGCCGAATTGCCGGAATACATGGTGCCGCTGCACTGGTTGTGGCTCGATCAGCTGCCGCTGAATGCCAACGGCAAACTGGATCGCAAAGCCCTGCCGGCGCTGGAAATCGGCCAGTTGCAGAGCCAGGATTATCTGGCCCCGCGCAATGACCTTGAGCAGACGCTGGCGGACATTTGGGCTGAGGTGTTGAAGGTCGAACAGGTCGGTGTACGCGACAACTTCTTCGAGCTGGGCGGGCATTCGCTGCTGGCTACGCAGATCGCCTCGCGGGTGCAGAAAACCCTGCAACGCGACGTGCCGCTGCGCGCGATGTTCGAGTGCAGTACGGTGGAGGAGTTGGCCGAATACATCGACGGACTGGCGGCGAGTGACATCACCGAGGAGAAGGTTGATCGGTTGAATGATCTGATGGCGGAGCTGGAGGGCCTTTGATTCTTTAGTGCCTGCACTGGCCTCTTCGCGAGCAGGCTCGCTCCCACATTTGGTCCTGTGTACGCAGAACCGATGTGGGAGCGAAGGTTGCTCGCGAAGGCGGCATCAGCATCAACACAAAAGGCATCATTTCCATTGTTGACGATCAGAAACCGGCAGCTCAGTCTGCCGGTTCTGTTTTTTACCGCGCAGGTGAATCGATGCCCTTTTTCACGGTTGACGGACAAGCGCTGCATTACATTGATCAAGGCACTGGCCCGGCAGTCTTGCTGGCCGGCAGTTATTTGTGGGATCAGGCCATGTGGGCGCCGCAGATTGCGGCGTTGTCACCGCACTACCGGGTGATTGCGCTGGACATCTGGGGCCACGGCGAGTCGGGGCGATTGCCTGAACGCACCTCATCACTGGATGACATCGCCCGCCAGGCGCAGGCATTGCTCGATCACCTGGACATCGACCAGGTCAGCCTGGTTGGGCTATCGGTCGGCGGCATGTGGGGCGCGCGCCTGGCGCTGTCGGCACCGCAGCGGATCAACGGTCTGGTGCTGATGGACACTTACGCGGGTGTCGAACCCGAGCCTACCCGCCAGTATTACTTCTCGTTGTTTAAACAGATCGAAGAAACCGGCGAAATCTCCGAGCAGTTGCTGGACATCGTCGTACCGATTTTCTTCCGTCCGGGCATCGATCCGCAGTCGGCGCTGTATCAGGATTTTCGCGCGAAACTGGCGGCGTACTCCGCCGATCAGCTACGCGAAAGCATCGTGCCGATGGGGCGCATCACGTTTGGCCGGGATGATTTGCTGCCACGGTTGGGCGAGCTGAATGCCGCTACCATGTTGGTGCTCTGCGGCGATCAGGACAAACCGCGTCCGCCGTCAGAGGCTAAGGAGATGGCCGAGTTGATCGGTTGCCCGTGGGTGCTGGTGCCGGAGGCGGGGCATATCTCCAACCTGGAGAATCCCGAGTTCGTGACGGAGGCGTTGCTTACCTTCCTCAGCGAGCGCAACCGTTAAACCGAGTGATGTTCAATCGCGAGCAGGCTCACTCCTACATTTGGAATGCATTCCCCTGTAGGAGTGAGCCTGCTCGCGATGGGGCCAATCCAGGCACCGAAAATTATTTAGGCCCGAGAATCTTCACCAACTTATCCGGCGAAGGCGCGCCTTGTTGCTGTTGCAACTCGCCTTTGTCATCCATATAGAAAATCGCCGGTGTTGCCTGCAAATCGAGGTCTTCCATCAACTGCATGTTCGCCGCCAGTTTGGTCTGCACCGCTACCGGAATGTCTTTCAAAGCTTTGAGCGAACTGCCCTTGCCGGCCTTCTCGTGATCTTCCAGCGCCTTGGCCGGATCTTTCGCCGCTAGCAGCGCGGCCGATTTGCCCGGGCTGTCTTCGCGGATGATCCCGACCATGATGTGGCGCAGTTGCACCTTGCCGGATTTCACCCACGGGCGCGCCTGTTCCCAGAACATATTGCAGTACGGGCAGTTCGGGTCGCTGAACAGGTACACGGTGCGCGGAGCATCCTTGTTGCCGTCCTGAATCCAGTTGCTCGCATCGAACTTGGCCCAGACTTCCTTGGCCATCGGCGCGTAAACCATTTTTTGCAGCGGCTCGCTGCTCAGGTCTTTGCCATCGGCATCGTACATATTGCCGAGAATGACGTGCTTGCCATCCGGGGTCAGGTACAGCGCCATGCCGCGGTTCTGATACTGCGCGGCATAACCGCGCAAGCCATCGGGGGCGTCGAACTGGCCGACGATTTTCGCGCCTTTGGCTTCGATCTGTTTGATCGCCGCAGGCAGTTCTTCTGCGGCCTGCACCGACGGCAAGTGCAGCAGGGCAGAGCCCAGAGTCAGCGTCAGCAGGTGGCGGAGGCGGGGCATGGCAGTTTCCTTGAAGAAGTGGCCGGTGCGATGGCCTGATTCGGATTTGAAGACGGTACGTCAAAATTTTCCAGAGCGCGCGCCAGGCTGGCGTTGGACAACTCGCCAAGATGACTGGCCAGCAAGCGACCGTCGGGGCTATAGAACAGCGTAGTCGGCAAAGCCATGGAACCCACGGCCTGACCGAGCTGGCCGCGTCGATCAAACAGTACGTTGTTCAGGCTCAGGCCCTGGGTTTCGAGAAAGGTCGCCACGCTTTGCATGCTTTCCGCCTGATTGACGAACAGAAAGGTCAGGTCTGGACGCTGCTGTTGGGCGCTTTCCAGTACCGGCATTTCCCGGCGGCACGGCGGGCACCAGGTGGCCCACAGGTTGATCACCAACGGGCCGCCCTGATAGTCGCTGAGCTGGATGGTTTCCCCTGCGGCATTGCGCAGGGCGATATCCGGCAAGCGTGTGCCTTGCTCGTAGATATTCAGTGACAACGTCGCCAGCAACCAGAACACCACGCCACTGGCCACGCCCGCACCGAGCGGCCGGCGCAAACCCGGTCGGCGCCAGCCGCGATAGACCGCCGCCAGCAACAGAACGACCACCCCCGGCCAAGCGAGAAAACCGCCGTCGCGCAAGTCGACGATCTGCCACGGATCATTGCGGTAATGGCTCCAGTACAGCGCAACGAAAGCGATGCGCGCTGCGAGCATGCCGAGCAGAAACAGGCTGAACAACGCCGACTCGGGGTTATCGCCGCCGCGCTTGGCTACCCGCCAGCCGACAAAAGTCGCCAGCGCCAAAGCACTGATCAGCAGCAGATGGTTAAGCGCGATGGCAAAAGTGCCGAGGGTGAAAGTCAGCATTAATTGGCGTCTCGAGTGGCAGTCCAGCGTTGCAGGAACGTGTCGGCGTCGACTTCACCGGTGATGCGCTGGCTGCGCCGCTCTTCGCCGTCGCCACCGATCCAGACAAAACTCGGCGGCCCCGGCACTTTGTAACGGCTGAGCAGCTCACGGCTGGCGGCATTGTCGGCGGTGACATCGAGCCTGAGCAGGCGCACGTCGCTCAATGCCTGCATGACCTGGTCCTTGCCGAACACCTGTTTCTCCATGACTTTGCACGACACACACCAGTCCGCGTAGTAATCGAGCAGCACCCATTGGCCCTGGGCTTTTGCCGCATCCAGTTCACGCTGCAGCGCGGCAGGTTCCTTGAGCGTGGTGAACGCGTCATGGCCAGTGGGCGCGGCGCCAACGGTGCGCCCGGCACTGTAAACCTGCAGCGGTTGATAAGGATCGTCGCTGCCGCCAGCGGCGCCGATCACCAGCAGGCTGCCCCACAAACCGAGCAACAGTGACGCGGCACCGAACATCTGCGGCACCCGGCCGAAACCTTCGGATTGTTTCCAGGCACTGTAAGCGGCGATCAGCAGCAGCGCGCCACCCAGACCCAGCCACAACGACGGATCCAGTACCGGACGCAGCATCAACAGCGCAGTGGCGAGGAAGAGGAAACCGAACACGCCTTTGAGCAGGTTCATCCAGGCGCCAGGTTTGGGCAGGAAACGATTGCCCACCGTCACCAGCAGCAACAACGGCACACCGATGCCGATGCCCAGCGAAAACAGAATCAAGCCGCCGTGCAGCGCGTTGCCGGTCTGCGCGATGTACAGCAACGCACCGGCCAGCGGCGCGGTCATGCACGGGCCGACGAGCAGACCGGACAAGGCACCGAGTACACCGGCGCCGATCAGGCTGCCACCGCTGCGACTGCGCGAGGCGTGTTCCAGACGATCGCGCAGCGCCACCGGCAGTTGCAGTTCAAAGAAGCCGAACATCGGCAACGCCAGCACCACGAAAATCGCAGCGAAGGTGCCGAGCAGCCAAGGGTTCTGCAACCAGGCCTGCAGGTTCGCGCCGAGCAGCGCAGCAATCACCCCCATCGCGGCATACACCAGCGCCATGCAGATCACATAACTGCCCGCCAGCGCGAAACCACGACGCGGTGTCGCGCCGCTGCCGACCACCATGCCGGCGAGAATCGGCAGCATCGGCAAGGTGCACGGCGTGAAAGCCAACAACAGACCCAGGCCGAAAAACACCAGCAAACTCCAGCCCAAGGCACGTTGTTGCAGGCTGCTGGCCAAGGCTTGATCCGGCGCTTCAGTGCCTGCTGCCACCGCCGCTTTGCCACCGAGATCGATCACTCGGGTTTGCGGCGGATAGCACAGGCCGGCATCGGCACAGCCTTGGTAGCTGACTTTGATCTGGCCGCTGGCCGAGGCTGGGATTTTTACTTCCAGACCCTGCCGGTAAACCGGTTGCTCACCGAAAAACTCATCGCTGTGGGATTCACCGGCGGGCAGCGTCGGCTGCTGTTCAGCCGGCAGCCCGTCGAACTTCAGACGTTTCTGATAGAGGTAATAGCCATCGGAAATCTGCCAGAACAGCTGGGTCTCACCGGATTCCAGACGCTCGGACGTCAGCACGAATGCCTTGTCGACCGGCAGAAACTCGGGTTTGGTCTCGAACGGATTGTTGCCGGCCTGGGCCAGGCTGGAGATCAACAGAGCAAATAGTAGAAAAAAATGACGCATGGAGGAGCCTTGTCCCTGTGCAAGTGAGGTGCATGGTGGTGGCTGGCGATTAACCGCTGATTAACCGCACTCTACAGGCATGAAACCGTATCGTCATAGCATGCAGCATTCGCCTGCTCACGGCCTTGATGGCCCTCGCAAGCGTCATTCTTCAAGTTTGATGCGCCACAAGCGCGCCATTCAACGGCGACGAAATTATTGAGTGTTTTCATTTAAGAGCCGTATAAATAGAGGTCTAGCAACTGTTGAGTTGGAATTCCAACTCAACTGTGTTGAACCCGGTCAGGCGTTTTTCATGAGGTATGGGAAGTCTGTTTCAATCTTGCGGTGGTTTGTCTGTTGCCAGGTTTTTGCATCCAGGACCAGATACGTACCGTCCTTCAAGAAAATATAGTATTCGGTACGGAACATCGGTTGGTCGTTTTGTACGACCGTCATGATGTTGCCTTTGTTTTGCGCGAATATGTCGATCTGAGAGTTGGTTAAAGGGATGTCTTGCAGGATTGGCATCCTGAAGTCGAGGCATTCTCCGTTGTCGAGTATCACCAGGAAGTAATCCTGAAGGTTGCCAAGTACGTCGGGGTAGGAGAAGAACTTGTTCAGGACATTTGGGTCTCGATTGTCCAGCCACAGGATCCCGACGATTTTGTTGAACTGGCCCGCTAGTGACGACCAGATGGATCGGGAAAGGGGCATTTTGCTATGCACACGGTCTTTGCCCTGGTCGTACAGGCAGACCATCGGGACACCTTTGCCGGTGTAGAACAACCAGAGAATGTCGTCCAGTTCGTTCCAGTTTATGTGCGCATCACCCGTGACGTTGAATCGGAGACCTCTCGTGGTAAAACCGAACCGCAAGTTTTTGATATGGGGTTCGAAACCTCCCCAGTGACCGGCGACGGTGGTCGGGTGTTCTGGAGCAAGTTTGTTGCCGGCCAGGTCCAGTCGGCAGTAACGATCTTCATCTTTAAAGATGAAATACATGCAGTCCGGACCTTTTCGCCAGTCGAGGGCGACGAAGTTTCTTAATTTTTTCATGTTTGATTCCTTTCATTGTTTTTTGAGTTGGTGAGTCGTTATTTAGTTACAATCCTGGCTAACTTGGGGGTGTAGTTATTGAGGTGAGTTGATCTTAGTTTGTTGTTTTTGTTTTTTGTACGCGGATTTCGTTGATATATATTTCAGGTTGATCGGGCTTGTCAGTTTGAATGCTGGTGATTGAGTTTTGTTGCAATTTAAGAGTGTTCAGCGCATCTCTGGGAATGCACGGCCCGACGCTTCCCTAGGCGGCAACCGATACCCTTGCCATAATTACGCCTTAATCCTCGCCTGTTTGACTCAGGTTTTTTCACGCGGAGCTCCCATGCACGTACTGGTTTGCGAAGACGACGAGCTGATTGCCAGCGGCATCGTTGCCGGTCTCACGGCTCAGGGCTTGACCGTCGAGCACGTCAACACCGCCTCCAAGGCGCGGGCGATGCTCAAGGTGGCCGAGTTCGACGTGATGGTGCTCGACCTCGGTTTGCCAGACGAAGACGGTCTGAAGTTGTTGCAGCAGTTGCGCCAGAGCGGGCTGGAAATTCCGGTGCTGATCCTGACTGCGCGCGATTCGGTCACCGACCGTGTCGACGGCTTGCAGGCGGGTGCAGACGATTACCTGCTCAAACCGTTCGATCTGCGTGAACTGTTTGCCCGCTTGCAAACCCTGTTGCGGCGAGTCGCCGGACGCAGCGTCAACCTGATCGAGCACGGCGCGTTGACCTATGACCCGAGCAGCCGTGAAACCACCCTGGCCGGCAAACCTGTGGACCTGTCTCGACGTGAGCAGTCGCTGCTGCAAGCGTTGCTGCACAATCGCGGGCGGGTGCTGTCGACCGAACAGCTCAAAGACAGCGTCTACGGCTTCAGCGATGAACTGGAAAGCAACGCGCTGAACGTGCATATCCATCACCTGCGCAGCAAACTCGGCAAAGGCATCGTGGAAACCGTGCGCGGTCTGGGCTATCGCCTCGGCCCGGCCGACGGTGGAGATCAAGGCAAGTGATGAGTCTGCGATTGCGTCTGAGCCTGACCCTCGGCGCTGCTTTCGCGCTGATCTGGGCGCTGGCGGCGGCCTGGATGCTCAGCGATCTGCGCAATCAGATGATGTTTTCCCTCGACCAGCGTCTGGTCGCTTCGGCGCGGATGGTGGCCGGGCTGCTGGAGCAGTTGCCGACTTTGCCGAGCAAAGGCGAAGGCACGCATTTCAGTGCTGAACAACTGAATATTCCCGGCGGAATGGCCTGTCAGGTCAGTTCGTTGCGCGGGGAGATTCTCGCCCGCAGCCACAACAACCCCGAACAAGCGCTGGAAGCCGAAAAAATGGGCTTTCATGATCAAATGATCGACGGTGCGCCATGGCGCAGCTTCACCCTGGCGCGCGGCGATGTGCGTATCACCACGGCGGACCGGCAGATCGAACGCGAAGCGCTGAACATGTCGATTCTGCTGGCGGCGTCGGTGCCGGTTGGCGTGGCGCTATTGGGTTGCCTGTGTCTGTTGTGGCTCGGTATCGGCCAGGGCCTCGCGCCGCTCAATCGCCTGCGGGAGGCCTTGATGCGGCGCAACGCTGATTCGCTTGAACCGTTGCAGTTGCAGTCATTCCCCAGCGAGCTAAAGCCACTGCTGGAAACGCAGAATCAGCTGTTCCAGCGCATCGGCAAAACCATCGAGCGCGAACGGCGCCTGACCGGTGATGCCGCCCACGAACTGCGCAGTCCGCTGACCGCAATCAAGACCCACCTGCAAGTGGCGCGGATGACCGACGGCAATGCCCGCGATCAATCGCTGGCGCGGGCCGAGGAGGGCGCCGACCGGTTGCATCGCACACTGGAGCAATTGCTGTTGCTGGCGCGGGTGGAGGGTAGCCTGTCGTTCGATGACGGCTCGCAATGCAGTGCCGAACAAGTGGCCAGACTGGCGATCCAGGATGCCACCGGCGGCGAGCGAGTGCGGATCAAATTGCAACTGCCCACCGAGCTTTCGGCAGCACCGTTGCAAATGCCGGCGGTGCTGTCGATTGCGGCGTTGCGCAACCTGCTCGATAACGCCTTGCGCCATACGCCTGAAGATTGCGCGGTGGAGCTGAGCCTGGAAACCATCGGCAACCGCGTGCGGTTTATCGTGCGCGACCATGGCCCGGGCATTGCGCCGGACGATCTGCAACATTTGACCCAGCGCTTCTGGCGCAACGGCCAAAGCACCGGGTGCGGTCTGGGTCTGGCGATTGTTCAGGCGATCGTCCAGCGTTGCGACTGCGCGCTGCATTTCGACAGCCGCCCGGATGGCCTGCGGGTCGAGTTGACCATGCCGTTGCAAGCTGTCTGATGCCGTGGCACATCAAATGTAACTTCTCTCCATTAGTCATCGAGCCCTCGCACGGTTAAGGTCAGCGCTGCTTTGACTCAATGGATTGAGGGGACAGCGCCATGGAAGCACGCGTCAGCATTCGTCCGGCCGCAGTGGCCGACGCCGGCATTATCAACCGCATCATCGAACGTTCGATCCGCATCGGCTGTGCGCTTGATCACCGCAACAACGCACAATGCGTCAGCGAATGGGTCGAGCAGCACAACGCCGATCAGCTCTGCCGCTGGCTCGCCGATTCGCGCTTGTACCTGAATCTCGCGCTGCTGCAAGACAAACCGGTTGGCGTCGGCATGGCCAGTGCTGATGGCGATATTGTGCTTTGCCATGTTCAGCCCGAGTGGTTTCGTCGCGGTGTCGGACGAGCATTGATCGATGACCTCGAAGGTTGGCTGGGAATTTGTGGCGTGACTCATGCCCACCTCAACAGCACGCGCACCGGCGAAGCTTTTTATCGACACCTGGGCTACCGCGAAACGGCGCTACCGCTCCTGCACAGTGGCCTGCAAACACGGCCGATGAGCAAGCCGCTGGCGCCGGCCGGTTAACGAGTCGATCAAGGGCCTAAATCCTCACCTCGCTTAAGCGTCTCCAGAACAGGAAAACCTGCAAGTGCGCCCCGTGACCGGAACGCGCACCTGCCCGGTGCTGTTTTGGTCACTATCCATAGCGAATTGAGGGGTCGAGAGATGTCAGTCGCCACCAGCCTTATCGAAGAGTCGTCGGCCCGGGTTACCTCGGCGCCCGCCGAAACCCTGTATCAGTTCAACGAGTCGCCATTGCTCGCGCGTCAGGCGCAACAGGAATCCAACGCGCGAAGCTATCCGCGCCGCATTCCCCTGGCGCTCAAACGCGCCAAAGGCCTGTACGTTGAAGACGTCGAAGGGCGCACCTTTATCGATTGCCTGGCCGGTGCCGGCACGCTGGCACTCGGACACAATCACCCGGTGGTGATCGAAGCGATCCAGCAAGTGCTCGCCGATGAGTTGCCGCTGCACACGCTGGACCTGACCACGCCGGTCAAGGATCAGTTTGTTCAAGACCTGTTTGCTTTGCTGCCCTCGGCGCTGGCTGCCGAAGCGAAGATCCAGTTCTGTGGCCCCACCGGCACCGATGCCGTGGAAGCGGCGTTGAAATTGGTGCGCACCGCAACCGGGCGCAGCACCGTGCTGTCGTTCTCCGGCGGTTATCACGGCATGAGTCAGGGCGCACTGAGCCTGATGGGCAGCCTGGGACCGAAAAAGCCATTGGGCGCCTTGCTCAGCAGCGGCGTGCAGTTCATGCCGTTCCCCTACGACTATCGTTGCCCGTTCGGTCTCGGCGGCGCGGCTGGCGTCAAGGCCAACCTGAGCTATCTGGACAACCTGCTCAACGATCCCGAGGCCGGCGTGCAATTGCCAGCGGCGGTCATCGTCGAAGCCGTGCAGGGCGAAGGTGGAGTGATTCCGGCGGATATCGAGTGGCTGCGTGGTTTGCGCCGTATTACCGAAAAGGCCGGTGTCGCGCTGATCGTCGACGAAATCCAGAGCGGTTTCGCCCGTACCGGCAAGATGTTTGCCTTTGAACATGCCGGCATCGTTCCGGACGTGGTGGTGTTGTCCAAAGCCATCGGTGGCAGTCTGCCGCTGGCCGTGGTGGTTTATCGCGACTGGCTCGACACTTGGCAACCGGGCGCTCACGCCGGCACCTTCCGTGGCAATCAGATGGCGATGGCCGCTGGTTCTGCGGTGATGCGTTATCTGGTTGAACACAAAGTCTGCGAGCACGCCGCCGCCATGGGCGAACGCCTGAGCGAGCACCTGCGCATCCTGCAACGCGACTTCCCGCAACTCGGTGACATCCGCGGTCGTGGATTGATGCTCGGCGTCGAGTTGGTCGACCCGAACGGCGCACCGGATGCACTCGGTCACCCACCGGCCTTCGCCCGTCTGGCGCCCCTGGTACAGCGCGAATGCCTCAAGCGTGGCTTGATTCTGGAGTTGGGCGGTCGCCATGGCGCCGTGGTGCGCTTCCTGCCGCCGCTGGTGATTACCGCCGCCGAAATCGACCGCGTTGCCGAAATCTTCGGCCGCGCGTTGGTTGCCGCGACGACCGCGCTGTAAATTTTTCAGCGCGCCAAACGTTCTTTCTACATACCCGGCTGCAACTGTTGTGCAGCCCACCCTTACACCGATGGAGAACCAGCATGACGTCAGTATTCGACCGCGAGGACATCCTCTTTCAGGTCGTGGTCAACCACGAAGAGCAGTACTCGATCTGGCCAGACTACAAAGCTGTGCCGGAAGGCTGGCGCACCGTGGGCAAGAGCGGCCTGAAAAAGGAATGCCTGGCCTACATCGAGGAAGTCTGGACTGACATGCGTCCATTGAGCCTGCGCCAAAAAATGGAAGCGCAGGTTGCCGCGCAGTAAGCGCCCGGGCAAAAACAAACCCGCTGGACTGGTGACAGTCAGCGGGTTTTTTCTTGCCTTGGATTTGTGTAGTTCGGGCTGGCCTCTTCGCGAGCAGGCTCGCTCCCACATTGGATATGTGTCGTGCACAAACCCTGTGGGAGCGAGCCTGCTCGCGAAGAACGATAGCGCGGTTTCGGCTGAAACTAAGCCCCGCTCAAACCCTTGAGCAACAAATCCACATTGCCCTCCAGCTCCGCCACCGGATCCGCCGCATCGATGCTCAACACCAGCAGATGGCTGCCGGATTCGTTAATCGCTGCTTTCACCGCGTCCGAAGGCTGGCGATGATGCAGCACCAGCGCCACATCATTGTCCTTGAGCGTCGCCGTGAGCTTCTTCAAATCCTCAGCCGTCCACTCCGCATCCGGCCGTGGATCCTCGCCGATCAGTTCCAGATTGAGGCTGCCGATCAGATAACCGAAGTGATCGCTCAAGCTCACTACGCTCAGATTATCCGCACTGGCCAGACGCGCCTCGCTGTCGGCGCTGAGTTTGAGCAGGCGCTGTTTCAACGCGGCGAGGTTAGCCTCGATCTTCGGCTTGGCGGTGGGCGCCAGACGCACCAGATCCGCGGCGATCACGTCCGCCATCCGCCCCATGTTGTTACTGGAAAGCCATGGCTGGCTGTTCAAACCATCGACCTTCAGCTGCGGTTGCACGGCGATGCCTGGCAGTGCGCCATCCACCGGGCGCGCCGCGTCGACTTCGACAATGCGGATATTGCTACGGCGGGCGATCGGGTACAGCTGATCGTCCGGCCACAGTGAGCGCACGCCGATGACGGCATCGGCGTCAGTCGCCAATTTGCTCAGGGCCGGCGCGCCACGACCGGTGAAGTACGCGCTCTGACGGCTGCCCGGCAGGTTCGCCGGGGCGGCGCGTTCGAGATTGACATCGGTGCCTTTGAGCAACACTTCGCCCAAACCATAAGTGATGGGCAACGAGGCCAGCACCCGCAGCGGTTTAGCGCTTTCGGCGGCGAGCACTGGCATGCAGACTGCGCCGCACAGGGCCATGGCCAGAGTCAGTTTGCGAATTGAAAAAGCCATTTATCCAAGGTTCCCTTTGAGGCTGGGGACGACGCCGCGCGCGATGGCGGCGAGGGCGAAGCCGATACCGGCGACCAGAATGATTGCGGCGCCGGACGGAATCGGCAGGTCAAACACGATCGGCGCGAGAATGCCGCACAAGGTGCTGACCGTGGCGATCAATACCGAACACCAGAAAAAACCTTTCAGTGACTGGCTGAGCAGACGCGCAGCGGCGGCGGGAATCACCAGCAGCGCACCGACCAGAATGGCGCCAATGACTTTTACCGCCGCCACGGTAATCAGCGTCACCAGAATCACGAACAGATAATCCAGGGTTTTCACCGCCACACCGCGCACGGCTGCCAATTGCGGGTTGAAGCTGGCCAGCATGATGCGGTTGTACAGCGGCAGGGCCAGCGCCATGACCAGCGAACCGACGATGGCCAGCACCGCCAGATCATTGCCGTTGACGGTCAATACCGAACCGAACAACACGTTCTCGAGGATGTGCACGTTGATCTTGCCGGCCAGAATCAGCAGCAGGCTCGCCCCCAATGCCAGCGATACCGAGAGGAATACGCCGATCAACGTATCGGGCGCCAGACCGGTGCGATTGCGCAGGTAATTGAGCAGGATGCCGAACAGCAGGCAATAGCCGAAGAGGCTGCCGTACGGCCCGGTGTAAGGTTCGCCGAGCAGGATGCCGATGGCCACACCGGTCAGCGCCGCGTGGCCGACCGCTTCGGAGAAAAATGCGAAGCGCTTGACCACCACCAGCGTGCCAAGGCCGCCGAGTACCGGGCCGATCAGCAATCCGGCGAGCAATGCATTGACCACGAAACCATAGGCCAGTGCTTCCGGCAAGTAACCGGAGGAGGCCCAGCCTTGCACCATCAAACGAAAGGCTTCGTAACTCATCAGGCAGCGCTCCGTGGATGGGTGGAAAACAGGGTCAGCAGACGTTCCGGAGTCAGCGCCTCTTGTGGCGTCGCGTCGAACAACACTCGGCGATTAAGCCCGGTGACACGATTGGCCAGGCGCCCGACGGCTTCCAGATCGTGTTCGATCCACAGCACGGTGATGCCCGCGGCGCGCCAGTCATTGAGCAGCCGCTCGAAGACTTGAATGCCGGCCTCGTCGAGCGCCGACATCGGCTCGTCGAGCACCAGCAGTTGCGGTGCAGGGATCAGACCCTGTGCTAGCAGAACCCGCTGACGTTCGCCGCCGGACAACGCGCCCATGCGCCGCTTGCGCTTGTCCTGCATGCCAACGCGTTCCAGCGCACCGCCGATGGCGCCGGCGTAACTCTTGCTCAAACCGAGGAACGCGGGGCGGCGTTGGCACATCGCGGCCATGAAATCGTCGACGGTCATCGGCAGGCCGCGATCAAATTCCAGCGCCTGCGGCACGTAGCCGATGGTGCCGGGCTCGCCGGGCCACTGCAGACTGAGCTGGCCTTGATGCGGCATTTGCCCGAGCAAAGTCTTGATCAGCGAACTCTTGCCGCCACCGTTGGGGCCGACCAGTGCGTGCACGGTGCCGGGCTGCACCTGGAAGGTGACTTTGTCGAGAATGGTAGTGCGGCCCAGTGTCAGACAAATCCCCGCAAAATCCAGCGTCGGCCCCGTAACCTGTAGGAGTGAGCCTGCTCGCGAATGCGGTGTGTCATTCAATAAAGGTGTTGCCTGACCCGGCGCTTTCGCGAGCAGGCTCGCTCCCACAGGGTGCTCGGCGTTCTGAGCGATCAGGTTTTCTTTGGAGGTCATGCGCCCGACTCCTGAATCGCCCGAACCACGGTGTTGAGGTTGCCGGTCATTTCTTTTTCGTATTTGTCGGCGGTGTATTCGCCGTAGGAAATGTGCGACAGCGGGTAGAGCTTCACGCCGGACTCACGCTGAATGGTTTCGACGTAAGTCGACGGGAAATCCATCTCCGAGAAGATCACTTTCACATCCAGTTCGCGCAGTTGGTCGATGGTCTTCTTCAACTGACTCGGGCTTGGTTCGATACCGTGGGCGGGTTCGACCACCGCCGTCACTTCGAGACCGAATTCGCGCAGTAGATAGTCGTAAGCCGCATGAACCGTGGCAACGCGCAGTTCGGCGTTCGGCGCCTGAGTCAGTTTGGCCAGGGCATCAGCACGCATCTGGCGCAGGCGTTTGCCATAGGCGCGGGCGTTCTGCGTGTAGGTCTTGGCGTTGTCCGGGTCGAGCTTGCCCAGTTCGCGAGCGATGTTGTTGACCTGGGCGATGGAGGCGCTGATCGACAGGAACGTGTGCGGGTTGACCACTTTGCCGGCGCCGCGCGCGGCGACCCCGGTGGCGGCCAGCAGTGGCACGTTTTCGTTGGCTTCGATGGTCTTGATGTTTGGCGTTTCGCTGGCGGCGATCATGCGGTCGGCGAAATCGTCATGGCCGACGCCGTTGAGTACGATCACGTCCAGCCCGCTGATGCGTTTTATATCTTCGGCGCGCGGCTCGTAGGCATGCGGGTTGAAACCGGCGGGAATCAGCGGTACCACTTCGGCCTTGTCACCGACGATGTTCGCCACATAGCTGTAATAAGGATGCAGGGTGATTCCGATGCGCAGGCGTTTGGCCGGATCGGCACTGGCCAGTGGGCTCAGCAGGCTGGCGCACAGGCCAAGCAGAAACAGGCGTAACAAAGGACGGCGAGGCGATGAAATAGACATGGGCAAGCGGTCTTCTCTCGAAAAGGGGCGAGGAATCAGTGGCGATGTTCGCGGGTCACGCCGGCATCGTATTGCGCGACGATCTGTTTCCAGCCGGCAGCGGACAGGGCGTCAGCACTGAATTGCGCCGGGGCTTGAATGGCCGCATCACGGTTGAGCCAGATGTCCGGCGCAGCCTTGTCATCGGCACCGAGCAGCATCACGAACGAACCGGCGACGGCTGGGGTTTGGCTTTGACCGAAATATGCGGTGTCGGCCAACAACTGCCAGGCATGCCCGCCACGGCTGACCGAACTCGCATCCTGGGCAAACGGGGCAAAGCCTTCGTCCGCCAGATTCTGCGGGGTCGGCACGGCTTGTTGTTCTTCGCGCAGCACGCGGATTTCGTCGAGGGTTACCCGCAGGTCGGCATAGATGCCTTGCTCGGCAGCACTGAGGTCGCGGCGCGCGTCGAGTTGATTGGTTGCCACCGGCTCCGGCTCATGGGAAACCCCTCGCCAGGCCACGACTGACCCGGCAATCGCCAGAATCAACAGACACAACAGCAATACATTGAGGGTTTCATGGCCGGCACCGGCCGGACGCACGATCTGCGTGGTTGGCGTACTCATGGGGCTTCGATATCCGCTTGGTCGATTTCGACCACATGGCCCGGGCCTGCGTCGAACAACACATAAAACTCGGCGCCCGGCTTCTTGAAGGTCAGGGTTGAATCGCTGCCGAGCTTGCCCGGTACCAGAATGGTTTCGTCATAGCCGATCACATCAAGGGTTACCCCCGGTGCGCCGCTGCCATCGGAGAAGCCGCCGGTGCATTTGATCTGTTCGGCATCGATGGCTTTGCATTCGCACATCGGGTTGTGTGCCAAGGCACTGGCACTGAAAGCGGCGCTCAGCACCAGCAGGATGGCACTCAGGCGCAGGCGGAGAGGGCGTTGAGAGCGAATCATGGTTTGGCTCCTTGTTGGTTCAGCCAGGCAATGGTGGCGGGGGAGGCTTGGCTCAAAGGAATCGAGGCCTGGTGCATGCTGCCGTCCCAGCCTTCCATGGTGATCCACAGTTCGGCGTCGGGTTTGGTCTTCTCCGGCACTGGCAGTTGGCTGCCCATGCGATACGGCGTCCCGAAGAAGATCACCCCGGCGGCACGCAGGCTGCGCGGCTTGCCGATGCGCAGATAGGTGGCTTTCACTTTGTCGATGCAGGCATCGCAGAGGGCGGCATTAAAACTCTTCATGTAGCCCGCGGGGCCGTCCTTTCGTGGCGCCTCGTTACGTAATTCGGCGAGCCGCACGCTCCACGGCCCGACCTGGACTTCGCCAATTTCACGCTCGCCCAAGCCGCTGTCGCCGCGAAACAGCGAGGCGTCGGCGAAGTACTTGGGCATGAAGCCCAACGGGATCAGCAACAACAGCACATTGATGTGGAAGCGCCATTTGTGCCAGAAGCGGCTCAGGCGCGATGGTTGTGGGGCGGTGCTGGACTGGCTCACAGATTAGCCTCCGAGGTTTCACGGGCGAGGGCCGGTCGTGCCGCGGCACTGCGAGCTTTCTTGTTCTCGCGCTTGAGTGCATTGGCGGTGGCCAGCGCGGTGCGTTTGGTCCAGATCAACAGACCGCTGAGCACCATCATGCTCAACAGCAAACCAAAGAAGAACCAGATCAGCTTGATCCACAGGCCACCAAAGTCGCCGGTGTGCAGCGGACGCATGGATTCGGTGACGAACTCCAGAGAAGAGCGATCGGTGATCAGTCGCGACGCGGCCATGTCGCCGTTGAACGGGTTGAGCGTGGCCGTCTGGAACATCAGCGGATACCAGCCGCGACCGCCGACGCTCAGGTGGCTGTAGGCATTGCCGGGCATGCTGACGAAGCTGACTTCAAGACCGGGGATTTTCTGCTCGGCGATCTCCACCGCTCGATCCAGGCTGAGCCGTGGCGGCGGCGACGCATCGGCCGACATTGGCACGCTTTCGCGGGACATCGCCGGAATGATCGGCTCGGTCGAGATGGACACCTGGTTGTCGAACAGGAACGCCTGAATCAGAAACCAGGTGCCGGTAATTGAAATCACCGCGATGAACCAGATCGACCAGATGCCGCTCAGGCGATGGAAGTCGCCCCAGAAAATCCGTGCACCATGGCGAAAACGCAGGGTCGGACTGAAGAATCCTTTCCAGAAGCGTTTATAGACCACCAGCCCGGTCACCAGGGACGCAAGCAGCGGCAAACCGAGGAATGACACCAGGTACCAGCCCCAGCTGTAACCGTTGGTGAACGGCACCAGCCACCAACCATGCAGGGCTCGGGTGAAGGCCTTGAAGTCGAAGTCGGGCGCGCTGCCCTGAATGACGCCGGTGTACGGGTTGACGTAGACAGTCTGCGAGCGCCCGTCCGGATAACTGACGCTGACATCGAGGGCGAAGTGCGACTCATCCGGGCGGCTGATGCTTTCAACCAGTGTCTGCGGCTCGGCTTTCTTTATCGCGGCCAGCACCTGCTCGAAGCTGAGCAACGGTGCATCGTCCGACGGCTGGCTGGCGCGCATTTGCGGGTTGGCGAGCCAGACGATTTCCTGGCTGACCACCGCCAATGTGCCGGTGACACAGACGATCAGCACGAAAAACCAGATCGGTAATGCGAGCCAGCTATGAACGAGGAACCACAGTTTGGAGCGGGATTTCTTCGACATGATTGCGCGTCTTGTTTTCGGTGAAAGGGCGCGTGGCTACGGGCTTCGCAGCACGGGAGTTCCCGAGAAGCCGCTCGTGGCTTTTGCCTACGCGAACGGCCTGCATCTCTATAAGACGAATGAGCGCTGAAAATCCCGAAAGAGGATATGAAAGCAAATGTTTCGCAATTCCTGTTCGCCACACATTCCCCTGTGGGAGCGAGCCTGCTCGCGAAAGCGATGTGTCATCCAACAAAGATGTCGCCTGATCTGGCGCCTTCGCGAGCAGGCTCGCTCCCACAAGGTTTTCGCTCATCGGCAGATCAAACACGATTCATGGATGACGCCATCACTCTCTGCCAATTGATGGCCCGCCCGCGCTCCCTATCATGGAAATCACAATAAATGCCTGAGTGAGCGCTTTGATGACCGCCCGAACCCTCTACGACAAACACATCGATTCGCACACGGTCTGCCGCCTCGACGATCAGGGCCATGTCCTGCTTTATATCGATCGTCAGGTGATCAACGAATACACCAGTCCCCAAGCCTTCAGCGGTTTGCGTGAGGCCGGGCGTGATGTCTGGCGCCCGCAGACGGCGTTGGCGGTGGTTGACCACGTCAATCCGACCGCGCCGCTGCGGGTTGCCGCGATGCCCGATGCCGGGGGCGCGCGGCAGGTGTCGTATCTGGCGGAGAACTGCCGGGACTTCGGCATTGAGTTGCTGGACATTCTCGACAAGCGCCAAGGCATCGAACATGTCATCGCACCGGAACAGGGATTTATTTTACCGGGCATGGTCATTGCTGCCGGCGACAGCCACACCACCACCTACGGCGCGCTCGGCGCTTTTGGTTTCGGCATCGGCACCTCGGAGATCGAGCATCTGTTGGCCTCGCAGACGCTGGTCTACAAACGGCTAAAAAGCATGCGCGTGACCGTGGACGGCGAACTGGCGCCGGGCCTGACCTCCAAAGACGTGATCATGGCGCTGATCGGCCAGATCGGCGCCTCTGGGGCCACCGGTTATGCGATTGAATTCTGTGGTTCGACCATTGATGCGCTGAGCGTCGAGGCGCGCATGACCATCTGTAACATGGCGGTCGAGGCCGGTGCGCGTGGCGCGTTCATGGCGCCGGACGACAAGGTATACGCCTATCTCAAAGGCAAGCCCCGCGCGCCCGAAGGCGAGTTGTGGCAGCGCGGGCTGGAAAAATGGCGTGATTTGCGCACTGATCCCGGCGCCGTGTTCGACCGCGAAATTAATCTGGATGCCACTGTTCTTGAGCCGATGGTCACGTGGGGCACCAGCCCTGATCAGGCGTCTTCGATTGGTGCCACGGTTCCCGATCCCCAAGCGATCAGCGACCCGATTCTGCGTCAGGACATGCGTCGCGCCCTCAATTACATGGGCCTGGAAGCAGGCATGCCCCTCAGCGATATCGTCATCAGCCATGCCTTTATCGGTTCCTGCACCAACGCACGGATCGAGGACCTGCGCGATGCCGCCAGCGTCGTGCGCGGTCAGCACGTGGCCGAGCATGTGCGCGCGATGATCGTCCCCGGCTCCAGCGAGGTTCGTGCTCAGGCCGAGGCTGAGGGGCTGGCGCAGATCTTCATCGATGCCGGGTTTGAATGGCGCCAGTCCGGCTGTTCGATGTGCCTGGCGATGAACGATGACGTGCTGGCCCCCGGCGACCGCTGCGCGTCCAGCACCAACCGCAATTTCGAAGGCCGTCAGGGCGCTGGTGCACGTACCCACCTGATGAGCCCGGCGATGGTCGCCGCGGCTGCCATCAATGGCCGCCTGACCGATATCCGTCACTTTGGAGTACGCCCATGAGCCTGCAACCCTTCACCCAGGTCAGCGGTCAGGCCGCGCCGTTGCTGGCGGCCAACGTCGACACCGATGTGATCATGCCGAAACAATTTCTCAAGGGCATCGACAGGAAAGGCCTGGATCGCGGCTTGTTTTTCGATCTGCGATTTTTGCCGGACGGCACGCCAAATCCGGAGTTCGTGCTCAATCAGCCCGCGTGGCAGGGCGCGAGTTTTCTCGTGGTCGGGCCGAATTTCGGCTGCGGCTCCAGCCGTGAACACGCCGTCTGGGGGTTGCAGCAGATGGGCATCCGCGCACTGATCGGTAGCAGCTTCGCCGGGATTTTTTTCGATAACTGCCAGCGCAACGGCGTTTTGTTGATCACCCTGGAAGAGGCGCAGGTGCAGCGGATCGGGCGGTTGGTTGCCGAGCCTGAAAGTGCTTGGATCAGTATTGATCTCGAGGCGCAGCAGATTGGCCTCGCGGATGGCAGCGTGGTCGATTTTCAGATCGATACCTTGCGTAAAACCGCATTGTTGCTGGGACTGGACGCCATCGGCAGCACCTTGCAGCGCCGCGAACAGATCAAGAATTTCGAACGCGAACACTTGGCCAACAACCCTTGGCTTTCCTGACCCACCGCTGATCCCTTGTGGGAGCGAGCCTGCTCGCGAAAGCGGTCGTTCAGTCGAGACCATTATTGACTGACTGGACGCATTCGCGAGCAGGCTCGCTCCCACATTTGATATCGGGGGGGCGAGCTAAAGGGAAAGACCTTTGAAATGCTCCTGCAAAAACTCCACACACGCGCGCAACTTCCCCGAATGCGCCAGCCGTGTCGGGTACACCGCCCAGACATTCGCACTCTGGCTGTAATCTTCCAGCACCTGCACCAAGCGGCCTTGCTCCAGCAACGGTTTCACGTCCCACAATGAGCGCAGCAACACGCCGCGCCCATCCAGCGCCCATTGCAGAACGATCTCACCGTTGTTCGATGACAGCGGCCCGCTGACCCGCACGCTTTCCTGACGGCCATCGCGATCCAGATTCCAGATGCCGAACGCGTTGTCGCGCTCCTTGATCACCAGGCAATCGTGCTGTTGCAGTTCGTCGAGGGTTTGCGGTGTGCCCTGGCGTTGCAGATAACCCGGCGCGGCACACAAGACCCGGCGGTTACTGACCAGACGTCGACCGATATGTTGGCCGGGAATGTCATCGCCGACGCGGATCTCCAGATCGAAGCCTTCGTTGATGATGTCCACCACGCGGTCAAACAGGTCCAGGCGGATCTCCAGATCGGGATAACGCTCAGCCAGCAACGACACCGCCGGCGCGACGTGATTACGCCCGAATCCGAAACTGCTGCAGATGTGCAAACGCCCACGCGGGCTGTCGTGGGCGTCGGAAAGTTCGTCGTGCAGTTGCTGGAAATCATCGAGAATGCGCAACGCCCAGCGCTGCACGCGTTCACCGTCCTCGGTGAGCGAAACGCGGCGGCTGGTGCGGTGCAGCAGGCGCGTGCCCAGCGTGGTTTCGAGAATCTGGATGCGTTTGCTGACGTACGCCGGCGACAGGCCCAATTCATCCGCTGCGGCGGCAAAGCCGTTCTTGCGGATCACGGTGAGCAGCACACGCAAGTCTTCGGGTAGAGGCACGGTGTCTTTCTTCTGGGACATGGCAAAACAAGCACTGGCGGCAGAAGCCGCCAGCATAGCATCGGCATCTGCCGTCTCCGTTCAGCGCAGAAATGCCAGTGCTTCGGCCAGCAACAGCTCGGGGACTTCTTCGGCAATGTAATGGCCAGCGGGCAGGGCCTGGCCGCTGACGTTGGTCGCTACGTGCTGCCATTCCTTCAGCGGATCGAAACAGCGGCCGACCGTACCTTCTGCGCCCCACAAAACCCGCAGCGGCAGATGCAGATGGCGGTTGGCGGCGAGGTCGGCGCGGTCGTGCTCCAGATCAATGCCGGCACTGGCGCGGTAGTCTTCGCAGATGCCGCGAGCGCTGCCCGGTTGCTGCAGGCAGCGCAGGTATTCTGCAAAGGCTTCATCAGTGAACGGCGTGAGCCCGGCGCTGCGACTGCCCATCACGCTGCGCAGATAGGCTTCGGGATCGGCCTCAATCAGGGTTTCCGGCAGCGGCGCTGGGCGGATCAGGAAGAACCAGTGCCAGTAGGCGCGGGCGAAAGCTTCGTTGGTTTGCGCGTACATCGACAGGGTCGGCGCGATGTCGAGCAACATCATGCGCTGCACGGCGTGCGGATGATCGAGGGCGAGGCGGTGCGCCACCCGTGCGCCACGGTCGTGGGCGAGGATCGAGAACTGCGCGAAGCCCAGCGACTGCATCAGTTCGACGCCATCGCGGGCCATTTCGCGCTTGGAGTAATTAACGTGCAGCTCATCCGCAGCCGGCCGACTGCTGTCACCGTAACCGCGCAGGTCGGCAGCGACCACGGTGAAGTGCTCGGCGAGTTGTTCGGCAATCTTGTGCCAGATCACGTGGGTTTGCGGGTGGCCATGCAGCAACAGCAGGGCCGGGCCGCTGCCGCCAACGCGATACGTAATGTCGACGCCGTTGACGTGACGCTGGTCTTTGAGGAATCCGGCAAACATCAGGCTGATCCTTTTTCAGGGTTCTTGTGGGAGGCATCCTGAAAGGGTCTGGCGTTCGGGGCAAGGCGCAAAGCGTGGCGGGCCGGTTCATGAAGTGTGATTTGCCGTTTCAGTCAGGGCCCCTTCGCGGGCAAGCCCGCTCCCACAGGGTTTTGTGGTGTGACATAAATCGTGACCACAGCCGAAATCCCTGTGGGAGCGAGCTTGCTCGCGAAGAGGCCATCGCAGACCCTGCAAAATTCAACCCTGCTGAAACATCTCCATCGCCCGCTGCTTGATCTGCTCTTCCGTCAGATCCTCCTTGCGCGAGGCGAGAAACCACAGATGCCCATAGGGATCTTTCAATGTACCGCTGCGATCACCGTAAAACTGATCCTTGACCTCCGACACCGTAGTCGCGCCAGCATCCAGTGCGCGTTGAAAGGATTTGTCGACGTCGGTCACATACAGATGCAAACCAACCGACACCACGTGATCCGGATTGCTCAACGGTCCTTGATCGCACGGCGTGCCGAGCATGATCGCGCTGTCGCCGATGCGCAGTTCGGCATGGCCGATACCGCCGTCGGGCATGGACAAGCGCATGACTTCAGTCGCGCCGAAGGCTTTCTTGTAAAAATCGATGGCCTCGGCGGCTTTGTGAATGCCGAGATACGGGGTAATGCTGTGATACCCCTCGGGAATGGGTTTGACGCTCATGACGTTCTCCCTGATTTTTGTTCTATGAGTTTGGCTTCACCGGATGACCGGAAGCATCACTATAGAACTGTCCGCGCAGCCAGGATTTTCAGCCGACGAGCAGTCGCTCGGCTTTGCGTTCGGGCATCACTGCGCGGTCACGACGAGGCGCTGCGCTTCAATCCGGTCGGTTAGATCGACAACTGAATCAGCCGCTCGCCTCGCAGATTTTCCGTCATTCGCCGCTTGTTCACCGCCAGTTCGCCGATCTTGATCAAGCGCGTGCGGGTGACATTGCGGCTAAGGCCCAACAGCGCAGCGGTGTGCACCTGGTTGTAATGGCAGAAACGGTAAGCGGCGCGCAGCAAGGCGTCCTCGACTTTTTCATGGAGGGCGCCGGCCTGTTGCGCGAAGAGTTTCTGGAAGGCCTGTTCCAGCAGCGCTTCCGGTGAGTCATCGGCACTGGACTGATGATCGTCGGCGCGGTCGATGCGCAAGTTTGACAGCCGCAGGTCATCGCGCTCGATCACGCCGTTACGGCAGATCAGCAGGGTGTGATGGATCACATTTTCCAGTTCGCGAATATTACCCGGCCAACTGTAGCCGCGCAGTTTGTGCTCTGCACCGGGGCTGATGCTGACGCGGCCATAGCCCAGCCGCTGGCTGTAAGCCTCGATGAAGTGCCGGGTCAGCGGTAGAATATCGCCGGGACGATCGCGCAGCGGGCTCAATTCCAGATTGACCACGTTGAGTCGGTAGTAGAGATCTTCGCGGAAATTGCCGGCATTGATCGCCTTCTCCAATTGCACGTTGGTCGCGGCCAGCACGCGCACATCGATGGGAATGCTTTTGCGCGAACCGAGGCGCACCACTTCGCGCTCCTGCAACACCCGCAACAGCTTCACCTGAATCGCGATCGGCAGGTCACCGATCTCATCGAGAAACAGCGTGCCGCCATCGGCTTCCTCGAACCAGCCCGCCTTGGCGCTCAGGGCGCCGGTAAACGCACCTTTTTCATGGCCAAACAATTCCGCCTCAACCAAGGACTCGGAGAACGCGCCGCAGTTGACGGCGATAAAGGGCCGATGCCGGCGATTGCTCAGGTTGTGAATATGCCGCGCTACCAGTTCCTTGCCAGTGCCGGTTTCACCGATGATCAGCACACTGGCTTCGCTTGGCGCGACCTGTTGCAAATGCGCGAGCAGTGCCTGGGATTTCGGGTCTTCGAACACTTGCGCGGTGGCGCGGATCGACGTCGCCAGCGCGGGTGAGGGCGGTAGGGTCAGCAATTGCATGGGCTCGTCCTTATAAAAGAGGGGATCAGGAATAGAACGTCGGCACCGGCAGCGCCTGATTCAGCGCCCAGTCGCCCAGCTCATGGAGTTTGTAATCCAGTGGGTCGTGCAAGGTTTGCGTGCGCAGGTTGCGCCAGTGCCGGTCGAGGCGCAGTGAAGCGTGGGTCGAGCGCGCGCCGGTGACCTCGAACAGGCGGCTGCAAATGTCGAGGCCCTGACGGCTGGCTGCGACTTTTGCCGTGGCAATCGCCGTGGCGACATGACCGCGTTCTTCGGCGCTGAGGTTGGGGCCTTTGGCCCACGCTTCATCGAGCAACGCCGCCGCTCGTTCGACCAGCAAGCGAATGCCTTCCAGCGCAACCCAGAACTCACCAAAATGCGCGAGCACATACGGATCTTCCCGCACCGTGCCCGCGGTGGATTTATGCCAGAGCCGCGACTCATTGAGGGTGTATTGCCGCGCCTCCTCGAAAGCACCTTCGGCAATCCCGAGGAACATATGCGTGAACGTCAGTTGCGCAATCAGCGGGCGCAGGCAGGCGAACGGCGTACTCAACGGACCCGGGTCAAGGAGCAGCTCCGATTCTTCGACCCGCACCCGTTCAAACGTGGCGCTGCCGCTGTCGGTCTGGCGCTGGCCGATGTTGTTCCAGTCGTCGTGCAGGGTGATGCCGCTGCGGCCACTGGGAATGGCCGCGATCAACAGCTTGCCGCCAGCACTTTCATCCACCGCCGAGGCGATCAGCATTTGTGAGTCGCTGGCGCCGGAGCAGAAACTCTTTTTGCCGGAAAATTCGCGCCAGCCACCGAGATCCTTGACCACGGTGCGGGTGTCGAGCGGGTTCAGCGCGTTGCCCCAGAACCAGTTCTGCCGGGCGGTTTGTTCGAACCACGGCTGCCATTGTTCCGGGCGGGAAAACAGGCGCACGGTGGCCAACATCAAGTGATGGAAACCGAAGACGTGGGCGATGGAGCTGTCGACCTTGGCGAACTCGCGCACGATCTGCAGGGTGTCGCTCCAGCTCGCGCCGAGGCCGCCGTAACGCGTGGGGATGCTCAGCGCCAGCAGGCCGCTGTCGCGCAGGGCATCGCGTTCGGCCTTCGGCGTGCCGCCACGTTCGTCACGTTCGACGGCGGTCAGGGCAAATTCGGCGGCCAGTTGGCGCGCGGTCTGCAGCGGAGATAACAGGGTATTTTGCGGTTTGGCAGTCACACCAACACTCCTGAATTCGGTTTAGCCCGTGACCTTTGTCGGCAGGACATCGTTGGCAATCATTTCGCCAAACGGCCCGGTGAGGTTGGTCACGCCGCGCCCGGCCAGGCTCGCGTACGGCTCCGGCAACAACGGGAAGACCAACTCGGCGAAGCGGTAAGCCTCTTCCAGATGCGGGTAACCGGAGAAGATGAAGCTCTCGATGCCGAGGTCGGCGTACTCCTTGATCCGCGCGGCCACTTGCTGAGGATCGCCAACCAATGCCGTGCCCGCACCGCCACGTACCAGGCCGACGCCGGCCCAGAGATTGGGGGCGATTTCCAGGTTGTCACGGCGACCGTCGTGCAGTGCTGCCATGCGCCTTTGGCCCTCGGAGTCGAAGCGGGAAAAGGATTTCTGCGCCGCCTCGATGGTGTCGTCGCTGATGTGTTCGATCAGCTTGTCCGCGGCTTTCCACGCCTCTTCGGCGGTTTCGCGCACGATCACATGCAGGCGAATACCGAACTTGACCTGGCGCCCGTGCCGCGCGGCGCGTTCACGGACATCGGCGAGTTTTTCGGCGACCGCCGCGGGTGGTTCGCCCCACGTCAGGTAAACGTCGACCTGCTCGGCGGCGAGGTCATGGGCGGCATCGGACGAGCCGCCGAAATACAACGGCGGGTAAGGTTTCTGCACGGGCGGATACAGCGCTTTGGCGTTCTGCACTTTCAGATGCTTGCCATCGAAATCCACCGCCTCGCCTTGCAGCACCCGGCGCCAGATCTTGAGGAATTCGTCGGTGACTTCGTAGCGTTCGCTGTGACTGAGGAAGCTGCCGTCGCCACGGTTTTCGTCAGGGTCGCCACCGGTGACGACGTTGATCAGCAAGCGGCCGTTGGACAAGCGATCCAGCGTCGCCGCCATGCGTGCCGACACCGTCGGCGAAATAATCCCCGGACGGATCGCCACCAGATAGCGCAGACGTTCGGTCAATGGCACCAGCGCCGAAGCGATCACCCAGGAATCCTCACAAGAGCGCCCGGTGGGAATGAGCACACCGTGATAGCCGAGGCTGTCGGCGGCTTGGGCCACTTGTTTCAAATAGTTGAGCGTGACCGGGCGCGCGCCTTGAGTGGTGCCCAGGTAGTGGCCGTCACCGTGGGTCGGCAGAAACCAGAAAACATCCATGAACGGCTCCTCAGGCGATTTTCAGCAAAGGTTTGATTTGCGTGGCGAACAGCGGCGCGGCCCGTTCGGCGGCCAAGCGAATGCGTGCTTTCAAGGTTTCGCTGGTGATCTGGTAATCGGCGAAATCGGCCTCGGTGGCGTACACGCCAATCGGCAACGTCACGGCCTGGAAGAAGCTGAACAGCGGTCGCAATTGGTGATCGAGCACCAGCGCATGGCGTTCGCTGCCACCGGTGGCGGCCAGTAGCACCGGCGTGTCGATCAGTGCGTTGAGGTCGATCAGATCGAACAGGTGCTTGAGCAGGCCCGGGTAGGATCCGCGATAGACCGGCGCGGCCACGATCAGCAGGTCGGCTTGTTCGATGGCCTGCAACTCGGATTCGACTTCAGCGCTCAGCTCCTGACGTGAGAGGGCACCGCCGAGTGGACGGGCGATGTCGCCAAGTTCGATCAAGTGACTCTCAATCGGCAGATGCCCGGCCAACTCGGCGATCAAGGCTTGGGTCAGCACCAACGTGCGGGACGGACGCCAGGTGCCACCGGACAGGGCGACGACTTTCAGGGGACGCGACATGATCAGTTCCTTTTTCAACAGTTGCTCTGCGAGCAGTGAGTAAGTCACTGGGCTTGAGCAAGCGCTGTACCAATTCCCGGCGAGCCCGTTTTACGGGGGGTTCAGCGCTCTGAAGATGACCGGCTGTGTGAATTTCAACGCGGTTTGTTGAACCGCTGTTGGCTCAGCAACAGTTGCTGGAGCAACAGTGCCGAGCGCCTGAGTGGATTTATAAAGGCTGATTGTTATTCCGTAAAAGAACGTTAATCGATATTTATAGATCGTTCGGAGATATCAGGCTGAGGTGCTGAATTCTTGATAGCGACTATTGAGAGCGGTGATTTTTGCCCGAGCGCGCGCGGGCGTAGCCTTTGTCCATCGACTACCACTGCTCGCCAGGACGCTCCCATGAATCGTTTACTGACTGTTTCGCTGATGCTCGCTGTTTCTGTACTGGCCGGATGTGCCAGTCATGTTTCCCCAGAACTGCGCCCTTACACCGATGAGGAATCTCGCGAACTGGCGATGGAATCACTGAACCGCAGTGGTCTGTCCTTCGACGAATACCACGCGAAAAAAGCCCAATTGCTCGGTCAACCGCAGAAGACTTTCGGTTTCGACAAGCAGGGTGAAATGAGCGCTGAGCGTGCCGTACAGCTGCACGGTCGCCCAAGCTGATTTGAAACTGTACTGCCAGAAGTTTTACCCAACTGTCCGTGGGTTTGCCGGGCGCCGTGGGATAGGGTCAACACCTGAATGACCCTGACGGAATTGCCTCACCATGACCCTCTCGCTCGATTTGTTGCTGGGCTTTGCCCTGTTTGCCCTTGTCACCTCGATCACACCGGGGCCGAACAACACCATGTTGCTGGCATCGGGGGTGAACTTCGGTTTTAACCGCACCATTCCACACATGCTGGGCATCACTTGCGGGTTCTTCGTGCTGGTCGTGGCGGTCGGCTTTGGACTGGGCGCGGTGTTTCAGACCTATCCGCTTCTCTACACGGTTCTGCGCTACGTCGGCGCGGCCTATCTCTTGTATCTGGCGTGGAAAATCGCTCACTCGGGGCCTGTCGGTGACAGCGCTCAAGGCGAAGCCAAGCCCATCAGTTACCTCGGTGCGGCGGCGTTTCAGTGGGTCAATCCGAAAGCGTGGATCATGGCCATTGGTGCAATCAGCACCTATACGCCGATGCAGGGGTATTTCACCAATGTGGTGATCATTGCCGCCGTGTTCGCCATCATCAACCTGCCGAGCGTCGGCGTCTGGGCCGCTTGCGGCACGTTGTTGCGCAATGTATTGAAGGAGCCGCGCTGGTTGCGCGTATTCAACTGGGGCATGGCGGCGCTGTTGGTGATTTCGCTGTACCCGTTACTTCTCGAAAGCTTTCGCTGACGCATTGCTTCAACCACCGGCCCGATGCCTGTTAAGCTCGACTTCAGGAGCGTTCCTACGCACTTTTAAATGAAGTTGTTCTTCTTTAACGGCCTCCGATCAGGTATTGATGACGCTCTCGAACCGACGCGCAGCTCACAAGGCTGCGCTGTGCCGTTTGCAGACACGAGCCTCCTGATCCCGGAACACGCTCTGCGAGTCTTTTATGAACACACGTCCGTTGTATTTCGATTACGCCGCCACCACCCCGGTGGACGAGCGGGTCATCCAAGTGATGATCGAGTGTCTGGGTTTTCACGGTAACTTCGGCAATCCGGCGTCCAGCTCCCACGTCTATGGTCAGCAGGCCCGGCAAACGGTAGAGCAAGCCCGCCGACAGGTCGCCGAACTGGTGGGTGCCCAGGCCGAACAGATCGTCTGGACCTCCGGTGCCACCGAGTCAAACAACCTCGCCCTCAAAGGTGTCGCCCAAGCGCGCGGCGTCCCTGGCGGCCACATCATTACCAGTCAGATCGAACACAAAGCCATCCTCGATACCGCGCGCCAATTGCAGGACGCCGGCATCGCCGTGACCTATCTGGTACCGGACGCCGAAGGCCTGATCACGCCGCAAGCAGTCAGCGAAGCCCTGCGCGATGACACTTTTCTAGTGTCGCTGATGCTGGTCAACAATGAGCTGGGCACGGTCAACGATATTCAGGCGATTGGCGACGTTGTGCGCAATCGCGAGGCGCTGTTTCACGTAGATGCGGCGCAGGGCGCCGGCAAGGTGCCGATCGATCTGGCGCAATTGCCTGTCGATCTGATGTCGTTCTCGGCACACAAACTCTACGGCCCCAAGGGCATCGGCGCGTTGTACGTCGGCCCTCGGGCGCAGCAAAAGCTGCAAGCGCAGATTCACGGCGGCGGCCACGAAGGTGGCCTGCGTTCCGGGACATTGGCGACGCACCAGATTGCCGGGATGGGCGCAGCATTCGCCTTGGCCGCTGCCGCGTTTGCTGAGGAGAAGGGTGCCATCGTCGCGTTGCGCGAGCGTCTGCTCGAACAACTGTTGCGCCTGCCGGGTGTGCGCCTGAACGGCAGTGCCAGTCAGCGCATTCCGCACACCTTGAGCCTGACGTTCAGCGAAGGCGAATTTAACAGCGCCGCGTTGAGCCACTCGATCGCGTTTTCCGCGACCTCAGCCTGCAATTCTGCGAGTAACGCACCGTCTCACGTGCTCTTGGCCCTGGGCCATGACGGGCATTTGGCCGGGCGCACCATCCGCCTGAGCCTCGGCCGTTTCACCACTGCCGAGGATATCGAAAAGGCTTGCGAACTGATCAAGACCGCCTGCGCCAGTGCTCCGGCATTCTGGGCGACAGGGCTTTAAACCGCCGACCTAACGGCTACGAACAATAACGAACAAGTGATTAGCAGGAGACATGATGAGTACCCAGACCTTGACCGAAGGATCGGTGCCCCAGCGCCTGGCGCATACCCGCGAACTGATGCGCCGCGAAGGCATTCACGCACTGTTGGTGCCGTCTGCTGACCCGCATTTGTCGGAATATCTGCCGGGTTACTGGCAGGGTCGGCAATGGCTGTCGGGATTCCACGGTTCGGTGGGCACTTTGATTGTCACCGGTGATTTCGCCGGTGTCTGGGCCGACAGTCGTTACTGGGAACAGGCGACCAAAGAACTCAATGGCAGCGGCATCGAACTGGTCAAGCTGCAGCCGGGTCAACCGAGCCCGCTCGACTGGCTCGCCGAACAGACACCGGAAGGTGGTGTGGTGGCGGTTGATGGGGCGGTGATGGCGGTGGCTTCGGCGCGCACGCTAAGCAGCAAACTTGAAGCGCGTGGCGCTCGTTTGCGTACGGATATCGATTTGTTGCAGGAAGTCTGGGGCGACCGCCCGACACTGCCGAATGCAGCGATCTATCAGCATCTGCCGCCACAGGCGACCGTCAGCCGTGGCGAGAAAATCGCCAAACTGCGCGAAACCTTGCAGGCACGCGGCGCTGACTGGCACTTCATCGCTACCCTCGACGACATCGCCTGGCTGTTCAACCTGCGCGGCGGCGATGTGTCGTTCAACCCGGTGTTTGTTTCCTTTGCGTTGATCAATCAACAGCAAGCCACATTATTCGTGGCACTGAGCAAGGTTGATGCGCAGCTGCGTGCCGTGCTGGAAGCCGACGGCGTTACCCTGCGTGACTACAGCGAAGTCGCTGCAGCCCTGCGCGCAGTGCCAAGTGGTTCGAGTTTGCTGGTGGATCCGGCGCGGGTCACCAGCGGTTTGCTGGATAACCTCGACAGCGGCGTGAAGCTGGTCGAAGGTCTGAACCCGACGACCTTGGCCAAGGCGCAAAAAAGCGAAGCTGACGCTCAGCACATCCGTAAAGCGATGGAGCAGGACGGTGCAGCGCTGTGCGAATTTTTCGCCTGGCTGGAATCGGCCTGGGGGCGTGAGCGCATTACCGAGCTGACCATCGACGAGAAACTCACGGCGGCCCGTGAACGTCGTCCGGATTATGTGTCGCTGAGTTTCAACACGATCGCTGCGTTCAACGCCAATGGTGCGATGCCGCATTATCACGCCACGGAAGAAGAGCACGCGGTGATCGAGGGCGACGGTTTGTTGCTGATCGACTCGGGCGGTCAGTATCTGGGGGGCACCACTGACATTACGCGGATGGTGCCAGTCGGAACGCCGACCGAAGAGCAGAAACGCGACTGCACCCGCGTGTTGAAAGGCGTGATCGCGTTGTCGCGAGCACAGTTCCCGAAAGGCATTCTGTCGCCGCTGCTCGACGCAATTGCCCGCGCGCCGATCTGGGCAGAAAGCGTGGATTACGGTCACGGCACCGGTCATGGCGTCGGCTATTTCCTCAACGTCCACGAGGGCCCGCAGGTGATTGCCTATCAGGCCGCGCCCGCGCCGCAAACCGCGATGCTAGCGGGAATGATCACCTCGATCGAACCGGGGACATATCGTCCGGGCCGTTGGGGCGTGCGCATCGAGAACCTGGCGATGAACCGCGAGGCTGGCAGCAGTGAGTTTGGCGAGTTCCTCAAGTTTGAAACCTTGACCCTGTGCCCGATCGACACCCGTTGCCTGGTGCCTGCGTTGCTGACTCAGGAAGAGAAACAGTGGTTCAACGCTTATCACGCCGAAGTGCGCGAGCGTTTGAGTCCGCTGCTGGAAGGCGCGGCGCTGGAGTGGTTGAACACCCGCACTGCTGCTATTTAAGTGATTGACGCTCGGGCGCTGCTGGCAGCGCCCGAGTGATGACTTCCAACTAGACTTGGCGCAACGCCTCTTCGACGAAGTCGAGTCGATCCTGACCGAAGAATAACTGGCTGCCGACGAACATACTCGGTGCGCCAAACACACCGCGCTTAACCGCGGTCTCGGTATTGTCCTTGAGTGCGGTTTTGACTGACTCGTCGTTGGTCAGCGCCAGCACTTCCTGTGGATCGAAACCGTGCTCGATCAACACCGCCGCAACGGTAGCAGGTTCATCCAGAGCGCGGCCCTCCACCCAAAGTGCATTGAACAAACAATCGATGAAGGCCCGGAAACGCTCAGGCTGGCGCAATTGGATGCCCATGACGGCACGCATCAACATTAGCGTGTTGATCGGAAAGTGCGGATTGAATTTGAGCGGCACGCCATAACGTTTTGCGTAGCGGTCCAGATCCTCAAACATGTAGCGACCCTTGGCGGGGATCATCGCGGGAGATGCATTGCCGGTCGCCTTGAACACGCCGCCCAGTAGCATTGGGATGTAGATCAGATTGCTATCGGTTTGCGCGCAGATCTTTGGCAGCTGGGTGTAGGCAAGGTAAGTGGCGGGGCTGCCCAGATCAAAATAGAACTCCACGGTTTTTTTCATCGTGCCGCACTCTCGTTATTGTTGTTTGGGGGAGGGCTCACCAGCGTTCGTTCCAGGGGCGCAGATCCAGCTCGAACGTCCAGGCATCCCGTGGCTGGCTGTGCAGATACCAGTAATTTTCGGCAATGTGTTCCGGGTTGAGAAGCCCGTCCTGATCCTTGGTGGCGTACTTCTCGGGGAAACTGTTGCGGATAAAGTCGGTATCGATAGCGCCATCGACCACCACATGGGCAACGTGGATGTTCAACGGGCCGAGCTCTCGCGCCATGCTTTGCGCCAGTGCGCGAATACCGTGTTTGGCGCCAGCGAAGGCGGCGAAACCGGAGGCCCCGCGCAGCCCGGCGGTAGCACCGGTGAACAAAATAGTGCCGCGTTGGCGGGTGACCATGCGTTTGGCCACTTCTCGGGCATTGAGAAAACCTGAGAAGCAGGCCATTTCCCAGATCTTGAAATACTTGCGAGCGGTTTCTTCTAGGATACTGCAAGGCACGTTGGCGCCGATGTTGAACACAAAGGCTTCGATCGGACCGAGGCGGGTTTCGATGTCCTCGATCAATGCAATCACGTCTTTCTCTTTGCGGGCATCGCAGGCGAATCCATGGGCTTCGCCGCCTTCAGCTTGAATCGCTTCCACCAATGGTTGCAGTTTATCGGCGCTGCGTCGGGTGACGCAGGCGACGAATCCTTCCTTGGCAAAGCGTTTGGCAATCGCTCCACCAGTGGCATCTCCCGCACCGACAACCAATACGATCTTCTTGTTATTCATGGGTAGGTCCCTTTGCTAAACGATCGTTAAGTGAACGAACGTTATGCTAGGATTTGCACAACGTCAAGGCGCTCAAAACGAGGTCAAACCGCATGCGCTATTCCGCCACTCACAAGCTTGAAACCCGAGAGAAGTTACTGCAGAGCAGTGCGTTGTCCGCCAAGAAAGCAGGTTTTTCGACGGTCGGCGTGGATGGTTTGATGAAGGCTATCGGCCTGAGCGGCGCGGCGTTCTACAGTCATTTTTCGTCGAAGGATGAATTGTTCACAGCCATCGTCGAGCGCGAGTTGGCTCAAAGCCTTGAGCGGTTGGGCGGGGAGGGTGCGCAGGATCGTGAGCGATTGGAGCGTTGTCTCAAGCACTATTTGAGCATGGCTCACGTCGAGCAACCGGAGGTCGGTTGTGCGCTGCCGGCGCTGGGCGCAGAAATCGCCCGATCAGGCGTTGAGGTGCGCGAGCAGGCGCAGTTGTGGATCTGTCGGCTTCAGGAGAGTTGGGCACGAATACTGGGCAGCGACAGCCTGGCGTGGTCGATTCTGTCGCAATGCGTCGGCGCATTGGTGGTAGCGCGAATGCTGTCCACACTGGACATTCAGCGCACCGTGCTGAAGTCCAGTCATGAACAGATCAGTCGTCAGCTGGCCGAGCCGCGCTGACCTATTTGCAGATGACGATCATGCTTCGGCTGGTGTAGCCGGCAGGGTTGAGGCCGAACGGATAATCACCCGGCTCTTCCACGGTGTCGCCGGATTTGGCGATGACCTTGTAGCCTTTTGGAGCACAGGCGTTGGCAGCGCTGGTGTAGCACTTGTCCCAAGAGGACGAAAGTCCCGAACAGTTGATGTGCAACCCTTTCTTTCCGCGTTTTACCTGTGTTTCCGAGGTTGCCGCACAACCCGCAACTGCCAGTATGGCGACCAGTATCAAAAATCGTTTCATTACCGTCCTTATAGCAGCCGCGAGTCTGTCGCTCGGGTCTGCAAGTGTTCGATCGCGCGTGAAGCGTTCTGATATCCGTATGCGAAAAAATCCATGTCTGGCACTGAGTTAGAGGCCTAAACATGGCCTAAAAAAGCGCCAATTGCCAGACCTTCGTCAAATCCTGTTTCAATCTGCCGGGATGGCAGGCTTGGCGGCACTGCCCATGGTCAGGGTTGCGCCAACGGAGGCCAGAATAATGCACATGATCGCCATCCATTGTGACAATGTGAGGTACTCCTGCAGGAACAGTAAGCCCGACAGCGCACCGAATGCGGGTTCGATGCTCATCAAGGTGCCGAAGGTTCTTGCGGGCAGGCGGGTGAGGGCGACCATTTCCAGCGTGTAGGGCAGCGCGGTAGACAAAATGGCAACGCCGATGGCTACAGGGATCAGGGACGGCGTTAATAGCGCAGCGCCTGCATGTACGATACCGATCGGAGCAACGAAGAGAGCGGCGATCATCACCCCCAATGCGGCGGTGGTGACGCCGTTGTCAGCGCCGGCTTTCTGGCCGAAAAGAATATAGAACGCCCAGCAGACGCCAGCGCCCAAGGCATATCCGGCGCCCAGCAGATCGATTCCGGCAGTTGTGGCTCCGGTTGGAATCAACAGCAGCAGGCCGGCGGCGGCCAGAGCAATCCAGAGAAAATCGATGGCCCGACGCGACGAGTAAATGGCTACGGCCAAAGGGCCGGTGAACTCCAGAGCGACGGCAATTCCCAAGGGAACTGTGCGTAACGACATATAGAAGAGGAAGTTCATGCCTCCCAGTGCCATCCCGTAGACGATCACGGTGCGCAAGGATTTGGCGGTGAGCTTGGCGCGCCATGGGCGCAACAGGAGCAGCATGATCACGCTTGCGAAGATCAGGCGCAGGGTGGTTGTCCCCTGAGCACCTACGACCGGGAACATGCTTTTGGCCAGAGAGGCGCCGGACTGGATCGATGCCATGGCTATTAATAGCAGGCCAACCGGAAACAGCATTGAGGCAAGAGAGCGGGGTTGGTCATTCATTGCGTGGCTTCGTCCAGGATAAGAACAGGATCATTGTTGTAGTGTTGGGCAATATACTGCGCATTCGCTGCCCTCGCGTCTATATATAGCCACGGTTTTTACCAAGTCGATAGAAAAAGCAAATTAACG
>NZ_JBOBDR010000022.1:0-104421 GCF_050586545.1 Pseudomonas sp. WC2
TAAATTGCTGTGCTGGCTAGAGCGGTTTGCTCGCGACACTGACGCCCATGGTATGGCTGGCACCCGGCGCGAGCGTGACGATGTCATCCATCACATTCGCCGTCTCGATGCACAGCATGCGCTGCCAGCCATCGTTGTCCATGTCAGCAAGCGCCGCCGCGCGATCGATCCACGGGTTCCAGATCACTGCCGTGCGCGAGCCGGTGGCGGTCAGCACAATACGCCGTTCCCACGTCGGATCGACAATGCTCAGTTGCGGCGGAGCATCGAGGTAGATTCGGTCGGTCTCGCCCGCAAACTGCAGGTCACCTTGCTGGCTGTTGGTTTTCCAATCATCCAGCGTTTCGATGTAATTCAAGCCATCCACGCCATCGACCTGCACATTGCGCACGTCACTGACTGCGAAATAGGTGTGCAGCGCCTGGCTCAGGCTGACGGTGTCACTGCCACGGTTGTGGCTGGTCAGGCTGAAACTCAGTTGCTCGGACAGGTGCAGAGTCAGAGTCAGATCGACCTGATGCGGCCAGTCCGGCAGGCCATCGTCAGGGTAGGGCAGCTTGAATTCAACCTTGACGCCGTCAGCCTCTGATTCGATGCCGCCCAGCTCCCAATCCATCGCCCGTACCAGCCCGTGCGCGGGTGCCGGTTGCTCACCGGTGTACATGGCCTGGACGCTTTGCGGGTTGCGTTCGAACTTGCCGAACCACGGCCAGCACACCGGTACGCCGGCGCGGATGCTTTTACCGGTCTTGAACACAGCCTTGTCGTTGAGCCAGATGATCGGCGGCTGGCCGTCGATCTGATAACTGAGGATGTGCGCGCCTTGCTGGGCCACCAGCACTTCGGCCTGACCGTGGCGGATGCGCCAGCAGTTCAGTTCATCCAGTTTCACCGCTTCAACGTTGGGCGTGGTCATGGGACAGCTCTCGATCAGTAACAAGGACAACTATCGACCGTCAAACGGCCGCGAGGTTTAGCGCGCGCGTGGCGGAACCGAGCGGGTGCGACCGCTGCCGTCGATGGCGACGAAGACGAAAACCGCTTCGGTCACTTTACGCCACTCGCTGGACAGCGGATCGTCGCTCCACACTTCGACCATCATCTGGATCGAGCTGCGGCCGATTTCCAGGGTCTGGGTATAAAAGGACAATTGCGCGCCGACAGCGACCGGGACGAGGAACGCCATGCGATCGATGGCCACGGTTGCCACACGACCACCGGCCACGCGGCTGGCCATTGCGGTGCCGGCCAAATCCATCTGTGCCACCAGCCAGCCGCCGAAAATATCGCCAAAGCCGTTGGTTTCACGCGGAAGTGCGGTGATTTGCAGGGCCAGGTCGCCTTGCGGGATCGGATCTTCTTGTTCGAGCTCTATCATGCCGGGGGTGCCTCTGACCCGTGACTCTTGTTGGTATTGCGGGTGGTAGCCGTCTTCGGGAAAAACGATTCAGCACCGAACCTACTACGTTCGTCACGTTTTCCATCAGGCGCCTAAGGAGAAACTCTGCGAAACCGGCTAATCCCGAGCAAAGGCCGGGCCAACGACGTTTTCGCACAGCAACCCCTTACAAACCGGAGCAGGTTGCGAGTATATCGGTCGGTAGACTCCACGACGACCATCCGGTTCTGATTTTGACCGTCAATTACGCGCCTCTATGTGCTTTTTCGAACAATTTGCTATGGTGCCGAACCTGCCCAAGCCACCGCCAGCGTTGTTGTGGCGGCAGATCCGACTATAAGAGAAGCCCTTGCCATGACCACAGCGCCTTCGAGCCTCGCGCAGCCCGAGCAACCCGCACGACCGTTGACCCGCAATGACTACAAGACTCTGTCGCTGTCCGCCCTTGGCGGCGCGCTGGAATTCTACGATTTCATCATCTTCGTTTTCTTCGCCACTGTGGTCGGCAAGCTGTTCTTCCCGGCCGACATGCCCGAGTGGCTGCGCCTGATGCAGACCTTCGGCATCTTCGCCGCCGGCTACCTCGCGCGACCGCTGGGTGGCATCGTCATGGCGCACTTCGGCGACCTGCTGGGGCGCAAGAAGATGTTCACCCTGAGCATTTTCATGATGGCCGTGCCGACCCTGATCATGGGTCTGCTGCCGACATATGCACAGATCGGCATGTGGGCGCCGATCCTTCTTCTATTGATGCGCGTGATTCAAGGCGCAGCAATTGGCGGTGAAGTGCCGGGCGCGTGGGTCTTCGTTTCCGAACACGTTCCGCAAAAGCACATGGGCTACGCCTGCGGCACCCTCACCAGCGGTCTGACCGCCGGCATTCTGCTCGGCTCGCTGGTCGCCACCGCGATCAACAGCATTTATACGCCTGCCGAGGTTTCTGATTACGCTTGGCGGATCCCGTTCCTGCTCGGTGGTGTGTTCGGCCTGTTCTCGGTCTATTTGCGCCGCTGGCTGCACGAAACCCCGGTGTTCGCCGAACTGCAACAGCGCAAGGCCTTGGCTGAAGAAGTGCCATTACGCGCGGTGCTGCGTGATCATCGCGGCGCGATTGCGATTTCGATGCTGCTGACCTGGTTGCTTTCCGCAGGCATCGTCGTGGTGATTCTGATGACGCCGACCGTGCTGCAAACGGTTTATCACTTCACGCCGACCGAGTCGCTGCAGTCGAACAGTCTGGCGATCGTGTTCCTGAGCCTCGGTTGCATCATTTCCGGCGCGCTGGCGGATCGCTTTGGTGCCGGTCGGGTATTCGTATTCGGTTGCCTGGGCCTGCTGATCAGCTCGTGGACCTTCTATCACAGCCTCGCCGATCACCCGAACTGGCTGTTCCCGCTGTATGCGCTGACCGGTTTTCTGGTCGGCACCATCGGTGCGGTGCCGTATGTGATGGTCAAAGCCTTCCCGCCGGTGGTGCGCTTCAGCGGCTTGTCGTTCTCGTACAACGTGGCGTACGCGATCTTTGGTGGTCTGACGCCGATGGTGGTCAGCCTGCTGCTGAAAGAAAGCGCGATGGGCCCGGCCTACTATGTGGCGGTGCTGTGCACGATGGGGATTCTGGTAGGGGCGTGGCTCTGGAAGAAGGGCCGCTGATTTTCCCTCCCGCCTGATCGTTCCCACGCTCCGCGTGGGAATGCATCCCGTGACGCTCCGCGTCACCTCTCAAATGCGGACGCAGAGCGTCCATGGCGGCGTTCCCACGCAGAGCGTGGGAACGATCTGTCGCGACATGCTGGCCTTTCATCCAATTGTCATATTTCAGCCATAGAGTGTTCACACGGCCTGCTGATACTTGGCCCCGACTTAACACACCCTATCTGCTAGGAGTAAGGCATGAAACTGAAGCGTTTGATGGCGGCAGTGACTTTTGTCGCTGCTGGCGTTGCGACTGCCAACGCGTTCGCCGCTGTTGACCCTGCTATCCCGAGCTACACCAAGACCACTGGTGTGTCGGGCAACCTGTCCAGCGTCGGCTCCGATACTCTGGCCAACCTCATGACCCTCTGGGCTGAGAACTACAAAAAAGAATATCCGAACGTCAACATCCAGATTCAGGCCGCTGGCTCCGCCACTGCGCCACCTGCGCTGACTGAAGGCACCTCCAACCTGGGCCCGATGAGCCGCAAGATGAAGGACACCGAACTGGCTGCTTTCGAGCAGAAGTACGGCTACAAGCCAACCGCTATCCCGGTTGCTGTGGATGCCCTGGCCGTATTCGTGCACAAGGACAACCCGATCCAGCACCTGACCATGGAACAGGTTGATGCGATCTTCTCGTCGACCCGTCTGTGCGGCGCCAAAGCCGACGTGAAAACCTGGGGCGACCTGGGTGTGACCGGCGACCTGGCCAACAAGCCAGTTCAGTTGTTCGGTCGTAACTCGGTATCCGGCACCTACGGCTACTTCAAAGAAGAAGCCCTGTGCAAAGGCGACTACAAACCAAACGTCAACGAACAACCAGGTTCGGCGTCGGTTGTGCAGTCGATCAGCTCCTCGCTGAACGGCATCGGTTACTCGGGCATCGGTTACAAGACCGCTAGCGTGAAAACCGTAGCGCTGGCCAAGAAGGGCGGCACTGACTTCATCGAAGACACCGAAGAAAACGCCCTGAACGGCAAGTATCCGCTGTCGCGCTTCCTCTACGTTTACGTCAACAAAGCCCCGAACAAGCCTCTGGCCCCGCTGGAAGCTGAGTTCGTGAAACTGGTGCTGTCGAAACAGGGCCAGGAAGTGGTAGTGAAAGACGGCTACATCCCACTGCCAGCCAAGGTGGCTGCAAAAGCACTGGCTGACCTGGGTCTGCAGGAAGGCGGCGCTGAAGTCGCAAAGAAGTAACAAATTGAGTCCGGAGTAAACCCATCGGACTCAAGTGAAAGGCCGGATCTGCCCGCAGACCGGCCTTTTACACACCTCAAATTTTTGATCCTCTGCCAGCCACGCTGGCGGTGGATTTGCTGCGTCACTGCATTGTCATCTTTCTGTCATACAGGATCGCTAGGGTGAGCGCATGAATGATCTGGCCAATTCCCAAATGACTACTAATCCTCCCAAGCGCATTGATTTCAATACGCCTGAGCTGCAACGCAAGCGCCGCATTCGCGCGCTCAAGGATCGCTTCACTCGCTGGTACGTCCTCGTTGGCGGCTTGGCAGTGCTGGCAGCCATCACCCTGATCTTCTTCTTCCTCGCTTACGTGGTTGCGCCGCTGTTCCAGGGTGCCGACCTGACCGCGAAAGACTCGATCACCCCAGCCTGGATGCAGGACGCCGGCAAGCCGCTGATGATTTCGCTCGAAGAGCAGAATCAGGTGGCGATGCGCGTTTCCGACAAGGGCCAGGCATTGTTCTTCGATATCGACAGTGGCGCTGAACTGAAGCGCGTCGATCTGCCGGTGCCTGCCGGTACAACCGTGACCTCGATTGGTGAAGACCAGCCAGGCCAACCGCTGGTGGCGGTGGGCCTGTCGAATGGTCAGGCGCTGGTGTTCCGTCACACCTATAAAGTCAGCTACCCGGATGGCAAGAAAACCATCACCCCGGCGATTGAATTTCCGTACGGCGACAGCCCGATCGCGCTGAACGAAAGCGGCGGTGCGCTGGAGCACGTAAGCCTTAACGCCACCGATTCGACCCTGATGCTCGCCGGTTCCACGGGTTCGCAATTGCATGTGCTGTCGCTGACCAGCGAAGAAAACATGATGACCGGTGAAGTCACCAACGAGCAGAAGCGTATCGATCTGCCGCAGATGACCGAGTCGGTGAAAAACATCTTCGTCGACCCGCGCCAGCAGTGGCTGTATGTGGTCAACGGTCGTGCCCAGGCCGACGTCTTCAGCCTGCGCGACAAGAGCCTCAACGGTCGCTACAAACTGCTGGAAAACGCTGACGCCGAAGTCACCGCGACCACGCAACTGGTCGGTGGCATCTCGCTGATCGTCGGTGATTCCAAGGGTGGTCTGGCCCAGTGGTTCATGGCGCGTGACCCGGATGGCGAGCAGCGTCTGAAGCAAATTCGCACCTTCCAGATGGGCACCACGCCGATCGTTGAAATCACCGCCGAAGAGCGTCGCAAAGGCTTCCTCGCACTGGATGCCAGCGGCAAGCTCGGCGTGTTCCACAGCACCGCGCACCGCACCTTGCTGGTCGATCAAGTGGTAGAAGGTCAGGGCCTGTTCGGTCTGTCGCCACGCGCCAACCGCGTGATCGTCGAAGCCGCCGGCAAGCTGCAACCGCTGCTGCTCGACAACCCGCACCCGGAAGTGTCGTGGAGCGCGCTGTGGAGCAAGGTCTGGTACGAGAACTACGACGAGCCTAAATACGTCTGGCAATCGACTGCGGCCAACACCGATTTCGAACCGAAACTGAGCCTGTCGCCACTGACCTTCGGCACCCTGAAAGCCGCGTTCTACGCGATGCTGCTGGCCGCGCCGCTGGCCGTCGCTGCGGCGATCTACACCGCGTACTTCATGGCCCCGGGCATGCGCCGCAAGGTCAAACCGGTCATCGAACTGATGGAAGCGATGCCGACGGTGATCCTCGGTTTCTTCGCCGGCCTGTTCCTCGCACCGTATGTAGAAGGGCATCTGCCGGGCATTTTCAGCCTGCTGATGTTGCTGCCGATCGGCATCCTCGTCGCCGGTTTCACCTTCAGCCGTCTGCCTGAATCGATCCGCCTGAAAGTCCCGGACGGTTGGGAAAGTGCGCTGCTGATTCCAGTGATTCTGTTCGTGGGTTGGCTGTCGCTGTACATGAGTCCGTTCATGGAGAACTGGTTCTTCGGCGGTGACATGCGCATGTGGATTTCCCACGACCTGGGCATCACCTACGACCAGCGCAACGCACTGGTGGTCGGTCTGGCCATGGGTTTTGCGGTGATCCCGAACATCTATTCGATCGCTGAAGACGCCGTGTTCAGTGTGCCCCGTGGCCTGACCCTCGGTTCGTTGGCCCTCGGTGCCACACCGTGGCAGACCATGACTCGCGTGGTGATCCTGACTGCTAGTCCGGGGATCTTCTCGGCGCTGATGATCGGCATGGGCCGTGCAGTCGGCGAAACCATGATCGTGTTGATGGCCACCGGCAACACCCCGGTCATGGAAATGAACCTGTTCGAAGGCCTGCGCACCCTGGCCGCCAACGTCGCGGTGGAAATGCCCGAGTCGGAAGTCGGTGGCAGCCACTACCGCGTGCTGTTCCTCTCGGCGCTGGTGCTGCTGTTGTTCACCTTCGTTATGAACACCCTGGCAGAACTGATTCGTCAGCGTCTGCGCAAGAAATACTCGTCGCTTTAAGCAAAGGTAGAAGTCTGTGAAACAGAACTCCCTGAAAGGATGGTTCAAGAGCGGCGCCCCGGGCGTCTGGATCAGCGGTGGCGCGGTGTCCATCGCGGTCATCATGACCATTGGCCTGCTGGCCGTGATTGCCGTGCGCGGTCTGGGTCACTTCTGGCCGGCGGATCTGGTGCATGCCAGCTACGACGTACCGGGCCAGGCCCAGCACCTTGTGGTCGGCGAAGTCGTACAGAAAGAAGAAGTGCCGCGTGCCCGTTTGAAGAGTGCCGGTTTGCCGGTGCCTGACGTTGGCCCGGAGTTCATGACGCGCGAGCTGATCAAGGTCGGCAACCGTGATTTGAACGGCAACGACTTCACCTGGATCGTCGGCGAGTGGCTGACCAACCAGACCACGCCGCCGGAGTTGATGGCGATCGAACGTCGCGAGTGGGGCAACTTCTACGGCTACCTGGTCAACGTCAAACAGGATGGCAAAGTCATCGCCGAAGGCGAGGCTGCCTGGCCTGAGCTGCAGGCGCGGATCAACCGTGTAAACGGTCTGGCGGCACAATTGAAGTCGCTGGAAAAGACTGACATCGGTGCAATCAACGCAGGGCTGGAACGCATCCGTCTGCACGGTCGCAAACTGGAACTGGAAGGCAAGCTCGACGCCACCGCGCAAGCGGACATGGAATCCGAGCGTGCTGAGTTGAACGCGCGTTATCAGGACATCGAAGCGCGTCTGGCCGATCTGCATGCGCAGTTCAACCGCGACGCGCTGACCGCTCGCGATGCCAACGGCAAAGAGATCGAAATCGGTCTGGGCAAAGTGGTTCACGCCTACCAGCCGAACGCGATGAGCACCTTCACCAAGGTCGGTTTCTACTTCAGCAAGATCTGGGAGTTCCTGTCGGACGACCCGCGTGAAGCGAACACCGAAGGCGGGATTTTCCCTGCGATCTTCGGCACCGTGATGATGACCCTGATCATGGCGATGATCGTCACCCCGTTCGGCGTGCTGGCGGCGGTGTACCTGCGTGAATACGCCAGACAGAACACCCTGACGCGGATCATCCGTATCGCGGTGAACAACCTCGCGGGTGTTCCGGCGATCGTTTACGGCGTGTTCGGTCTGGGCTTCTTCGTATACGTACTCGGTGGTTCGGTCGACCGCTTGTTCTTCCCCGAAGCACTGCCGGCACCGACCTTCGGTACACCGGGTCTGCTCTGGGCGTCGCTGACCCTGGCGCTGCTGGCTGTGCCGGTGGTGATCGTGGCGACCGAGGAAGGTCTGGCGCGTATTCCGCGTACCGTGCGTGAAGGCTCGTTGGCCCTCGGCGCGACCAAGGCTGAGACCTTGTGGAAAATTGTGATCCCGATGGCCAGCCCGGCAATGATGACCGGCATGATCCTCGCCGTGGCCCGTGCTGCTGGTGAAGTGGCGCCGCTGATGCTGGTGGGTGTGGTGAAGCTGGCGCCGTCGCTGCCGGTGGACGGCAACTACCCGTACCTGCATCTGGACCAGAAGATCATGCACTTGGGCTTCCACATTTATGACGTCGGCTTCCAGAGCCCGAACGTCGAAGCGGCCCGCCCGCTGGTGTATGCCACGGCACTGTTGCTGGTGCTGGTGATCGCCACGTTGAACCTGTCGGCGGTGTGGATTCGTAACCACCTGCGCGAAAAATACAAAGCACTGGATAGCTAAAGCCATTAGCCACAAGCGGCAAGCTACAAGCCGCTTTTGCTCAAACTTGCAGCTTGCAGCGAGAAGCTCGCAGCTACGAACGGAGTGAGAACCATGCAGCACGAAACACATACCCACGGCATCAACATGTCTGCCTTGGGCCGCGACAAGCAGAGCCTCAACCTGGCGCAGGAAACCGTGGCCATCGAAGTACCCGGCCTGAGCCTGTACTACGGCGAGAAACAAGCGCTGTTCGACGTCAGCATGAACATCCCGAAACAGCGCGTGACCGCGTTCATCGGCCCGTCCGGCTGCGGCAAGTCCACGCTACTGCGGACCTTCAACCGCATGAACGATCTGGTTGACGGTTGCCGCGTCGAAGGCGCGATCAACCTGTACGGCAACAACATCTATCGCAAGGGCGAAGACGTCGCCGAACTGCGTCGTCGTGTCGGCATGGTGTTCCAGAAGCCCAACCCGTTCCCGAAAACCATCTACGAAAACGTGGTCTACGGCCTGCGCATCCAGGGCATCAACAAGAAGCGCATCCTCGACGAAGCCGTTGAGTGGGCGTTGAAAGGCGCGGCGCTGTGGGACGAAGTAAAAGATCGTCTGCACGAGTCGGCACTTGGTCTGTCCGGTGGTCAGCAACAACGTCTGGTGATCGCCCGCACCATCGCGGTTGAGCCGGAAGTGCTGCTGCTCGACGAACCGTGCTCGGCCCTCGACCCGATCTCGACGTTGAAAGTCGAAGAGCTGATCTATGAGCTGAAGTCCAAATTCACCATCGTCATCGTCACGCACAACATGCAGCAGGCCGCGCGGGTTTCCGACTACACGGCGTTCATGTACATGGGCAAACTGGTGGAATTCGGCGACACCGATACGCTGTTCACCAATCCGGCGAAGAAGCAGACCGAAGACTACATCACCGGTCGCTATGGCTGATTGAAGCAGCTGCGAGCGGCAAGCTTCAAGCGGCAAGTTAGAAGCGAAGCGGCATGGATCACCACATAACAGCTTGCAGCTTGTAGCTTGCAGCTCTTGGTTAAACGCTTTTTCGGAGCGAATGCATGATTTCCAAAGAAGGCCTCACTCATCACATCTCCGCGCAGTTCAACGCTGAGCTTGAGGAAGTGCGCAGCCACCTCCTGGCCATGGGCGGGCTGGTCGAGAAGCAGGTCAACGACGCGGTGACCGCGCTGATCGAGGCCGACTCCGGCCTGGCTCAGCAGGTGCGCGAGATCGACGACCAGATCAACCAGATGGAACGCAACATCGACGAAGAATGCCTGCGCATTCTCGCCCGTCGTCAGCCGGCAGCGTCCGACTTGCGTCTGATCATCAGCATCTCCAAGTCGGTGATTGACCTCGAACGCATCGGCGACGAGGCGACCAAGATCGCCCGTCGCGCGATTCAGCTGTGCGAAGAAGGCGAAGCACCGCGTGGTTACGTCGAGGTTCGTCACATCGGCGACCAAGTGCGCAACATGGTCCGCGATGCGCTGGATGCGTTTGCCCGTTTCGACGCCGATCTGGCGTTGTCGGTGGCGCAGTACGACAAGATCATCGACCGCGAATACAAGACCGCGCTGCGTGAACTGGCGACCTACATGATGGAAGACCCGCGCTCTATCTCGCGGGTCTTGAGCATCATCTGGGTGCTGCGTTCGCTGGAGCGTATCGGCGACCACGCGCGCAACATCTCCGAACTGGTCATCTACCTGGTGCGCGGCACCGACGTGCGCCACATGGGCCTCAAGCGCATGAAGGAAGAAGTTGAAGGCACAAGCGGCGAAACCGCTAATGTTCCGGGCAATGCTGACGATAAGTAAGATTGCCTGAGAAAAGCGCCCGGCCCTTTGGCCGGGCGTTTTTGTTTCTGCTTTTCACAAGGCAGATCGAATTAAAAAGCAGCACCCGCGAACGAAAAGTCCCGGCGTGACTGAAGAGTTTTGGCAATGTGCCATCAGCCAGCGTTATGCTTGCCGGGATTTTAATAGGGGTGTTGGATGAGCAAGATCAGTGTGTTGGTCGTGGACGATGCTTCGTTCATTCGTGACCTGGTGAAAAAGTGCCTGCGTAATTACTTCCCGGGGATCCGCACCGAGGACGCCGTCAACGGCAAAAAGGCCCAGGCCATGCTGGCCAGAGAGGCGTTCGACCTGGTCCTGTGCGATTGGGAAATGCCGGAAATGTCCGGCCTCGAACTGCTGACCTGGTGCCGCGAGCAGGACAATCTCAAGACCATGCCATTCGTCATGGTCACCAGCCGGGGCGACAAGGAAAACGTCGTGCAGGCGATTCAGGCCGGTGTTTCCGGCTACGTCAGCAAGCCGTTCACCAACGAGCAACTGCTGACCAAGGTCAAGCAGGCGCTGAACAAGGTTGGCAAGCTCGACACCTTGATGAACAGCGCTCCGACCAAAATGAACTCGGCGTTCGGCAACGATTCCCTGAGCGCGTTGACCGGTGGCAAGGCTGCCGTCGTCGGTGGCGCCCCGGCAGCTGCCGCAGCCAACCCGTTTGCCAAACCCGCCGCTGCCGCACCTGCGCCAGCCGCTGCGCCATCGCGCGGCTTGCTCAACAGCCCACCGGTTCAGGCCCCCGCAGCGTCGAAAGCGCCGGCCGGTGGTCGCGGCCAGGGCCAATTGCGTCTGCCAAGCGGCACTCAGCAATGCGTGATCAAGGCGCTGAGCATCAAGGAAGCGCTGCTGGTGATCAAACGCACCGACACCCTGCCGCAGATCCTCGACAGCGCGGTGCTCGATCTGGAACAGGGCGACAACGCCGAAATCGCCCGTCTCAATGGTTACCTGCACGCCATCGTCGCCCATGAGCAGAAAGCCGACAGCGACTGGTTGCAACTGACCTTTCGCTTTGTCGATCAGGACGCGCAGAAGCTCGACTACATCTCCCGCCTGATCGCCCGCGGCACGGCGCAGAAGCACTTCGTTCCGGGCGCTTGATCTTCGTCGCCTGACAGCTGATCGTTCCCACGCTCTGCGTGGGAATGCCTCAACCGGACGCTCCGCGTCCTCTCGCATGGGACGCAGAGCGTCCCGGGCTGCATCCCCACGCAGAGCGTGGGGACGATCATTTGAAACATCTGTCGACTAGCCTGGTCTGCTTCACCTGCTAGGCTCACTCCCAAGCCTTACTTCGACAGACTCTTGCCCATGCTCACGCGCCTGCTGTTTTTCTGTGGTCTCTTCATGGCCTGCACCTCGGCTGTGGCCATGACCATCTACAAATCCACCGATGCCAACGGCGTGGTCTCGTACAGCGACCGGCCGAGCAAAGGCGCGCAGGTGTTCGTCTTTCAGGACCGGATGGTCGAGCGCCTGGAGCGCCAGGTCTACCTCGATATCAAGAAGCAGAAGGGCACCGACGTGGTGTTCGTGCGCAACGATCTGTATGCGCCGGTCAAAATTGCCTTGGCATTCACCGGGCTGAGCAATGTGCGCGGCGCGCCGGCGCAAACCATCCACCGGGTGCTGCCGGCGCGCAGCAATACGCGGTTGGCGTTGCTGACGGCGGTGTCCGGCAAGCAGCCGCTGGTGTATACGCCGCAGTTTTACTATTCCCTCGGCGACCCCACTGGCGTGGCGCAGGGCTATCGTTATCCGCTGCCGTGGCGCGGTGGGCCGTTCCGTCTGAGTCAGGGCGCCAATGGCCAATACAGCCACTATGGGCCGAAGAACCGCTATGCGATGGACATCGCCATGCCGGTGGGGACGCCGATCATCGCCGCGCGGGCGGGGGTGGTGGTGAAAACCGAAAACTCACAGAGTGGCCGCGGTAATGATGCTTCCGGCAACTTTGTACGGGTGCTGCACGACGACGGCACCATGGGCGTGTACCTGCACCTCAAGCAAGGCTCGGTAAGCGTACGCGAAGGGCAACGGGTGACGGTGGGCAGTGCGCTGGCGCTGTCCGGCAACACCGGCAACAGCAGCGGCCCGCATTTGCACTTTGTGGTGCAGCGCAATACCGGGGAGGGGTTGGTGTCGATTCCGTATCAGTTCGTGCAGCCGCTGGGGGCGTTGCCCAACTTTGCGTTGGGCAAGCAGTAGAGCAACGCGGTTTCCCGCGCTGCACTCAATCCAGCATCAACACCTTGGCCAGCACAATCTTCGGCCCTTTCATCTTCTTGATGATGATCCGCAGGCCTTCGACTTCCAGCACTTCTTCCTCTTCCGGCACCCGTTTCAGGGTTTCATAAACCAGTCCGGCAAGGGTTTCCGCTTCGATGTGGTCCAGGTCGATGCCTAACAGGCGTTCTACCTTGAACAGCGGCGTGTCACCACGCACCAGAAGTTTGCCCGGCTGATACGCGAGGATGCCGCGCTCAGCCTTGCGGTGTTCGTCCTGAATGTCGCCGACCAGCACTTCCAGCACGTCTTCCATGGTCAGGTAGCCGATGATGTTGCCGTCAGCCTCCTCGACCACGGCGAAGTGCGAGCCGCCCTTGCGGAACTGCTCCAGCAGCTGCGACAGCGGCATGTGCCGCGATACGCGCTCCAGCGGACGGGTCAGCTCAGCCAGGTTGAACGACTCGGGAATGTGATCCAGCGCCGCCAGTTCCAGCAGCAGATCCTTGATGTGCAGCAGGCCGACGAACTCCTGGCGCTCGCTGTCGTACACCGGATAACGGCTGAACTTGTGGCGACGGAACATCGCCAGGATTTCTTTCAGCGGCGCGTTGAATTCGAGGGTGATCAGGTCTTCGCGGGAGTTGGCCCAGTCGACCACTTCCAGCTCGCCCATCTCGACTGCCGAGGCCAGTACGCGCATGCCCTGATCGCTCGGATCCTGGCCACGGCTGGAGTGCAGAATCAGTTTCAGTTCTTCGCGGCTGTAATGATGTTCATGGTGCGGACCGGGTTCGCCCTGGCCGGCGATCCGCAGAATCGCGTTAGCGCTGGCATTGAGCAGGTAGATCGCCGGGTACATCGCCCAGTAGAACAGGTACAGTGGCACCGCCGTCCACAGCGACAGCAGCTCGGGTTTGCGGATCGCCCAGGATTTCGGGGCAAGTTCGCCGACCACGATGTGCAGGTAGGAAATGATGAAGAACGCAGTGAAGAACGACACGCCTTTGACGATTTCTGGCGACTGCACGCCGACCGCGCTCAGCAGCGGTTCGAGAATGTGCGCGAACGCCGGTTCACCGACCCAGCCGAGGCCGAGGGAGGCGAGAGTGATACCGAGCTGACACGCCGAGAGGTACGCATCGAGCTGACTGTGCACGGTGCGCAGGATGTGTCCGCGCCAGCCGTTCTGTTCAGCGATGGCCTCGACCCGGGTCGAGCGCAGTTTGACCATGGCGAACTCTGCCGCAACGAAAAAGCCGTTGAGCAAAACCAGGATCAGAGCAAAAAGAATCATGCCGAAATCGGCAAATATTGTTGCGAGGGACAAGCCAGGGGAAGGGTCCATGATGGAGTTTTGCGGGTTCCGTGTGATTCAAGAGAGGTAAAAGCCGCGCCTGAAAGGCAGGCACAAGTCAGCCAATGTAGCGGCTGACCTGACGATTGCCTAGTGCGACATTACTCAGCGGTGCTGATCGTCCGCGCGTTGGCCACTTGCGCCGGGGCGAAATGGCAGGTGAAGGTGCTGCCATGACCGGGCACGCTGCTGATTTCCATGCGGGCGCGATGGCGCAGCAATACGTGTTTGACGATGGCCAGCCCCAGACCGGTGCCGCCGGTGTTGGAGTTGCGGCTGGAGTCGACGCGGTAGAAGCGTTCGGTCAGGCGCGGCAGGTGTTTGCTGTCGATGCCGATCCCGGAATCCTGCACGCTCAGGTGTGCGCCCTGATCGTCGCCCCACCAGCGAATGCGGATATTGCCTTCGGCCGGGGTGTACTTCACCGCGTTGAACACCAGATTGGAAAACGCGCTGCGCAATTCCGCCTCGCTGCCCTTGAGCAGCAGGCCGGCGTCGGCTTCGAGGGTGATGCGTTGGTTCTTCGAGCCCGATAACTGCTGCGCATCGCTTTTGATAGATTGCAGCAGCGAGTCGACCTGCACCGGCTGGTTGTCCGACGGGTAATCCGTGGCTTCCAGTTTCGCCAGCAGCAACAGGTCGTTGAGCAGCGTCTGCATGCGTCCGCCCTGTTGTTGCATCTGCTGCAGCGCACGGCTCCAACGCGGGTTCACTTCCTCGACGTTATCGAGCAGGGTTTCCAGATAACCGCAGATTACCGTCAGCGGCGTGCGCAGTTCGTGGGAGACGTTGGCGATGAAGTCTTTGCGCATCTGCTCCAGCTGATGGATACGCGTGACGTCGCGCACCAGCATCAAGTGTTCGTTGTTGCCGTAGCGGGTCAGATACAGCTGAATGCGCACGCGATCGTTGGTCGGCGAGGGGATTTCCAACGGCTCGGCGTAGCTGTCCTGCTCGAAGTATTCCTTGAAGCGCGGATGCCGCACCAGGTTGGTCACCGGTTGGCCGCTGTCTTGCGGAGTCTTGAGGCCGAGCAAGGTTTCGGCGGCGCGGTTCCACCATTCCAGATTGCCGTCGCTGTCGAGCATGATCACCGCGTCTTTCAGCGCGGCGGTGGACTCCTGAACCCGGTCGATCACCGCTTGCAGGCGCCCGCGCACGCGTTGGTCGCGGCGTTGCAGGTGATAGATGCTGTCGAACACTTCGCCCCACAGACCGTAGCCGTCGGGCGGCGCTTCATCGGGTTTGTGCAGGCGCAGCCACTCGTGCAGCCGCAGCAATTGCTTGAGGGTCCAGGCCAGATAAATGCCCAGACCCGCCGCGAGACTCCAGCCGTAATAGCCGGTGATCAGGCCGATCACCAGGCAAGCGGTGACCAGCAACAGCATGTGGCGAATCAGGGTGCCATGCCAGTTTTGATTCACGGGAAATACGGTCCTTGTCTGCGAGTCTGGCGGTCGGATCAGGCCTTGGTAGAAAACCGGTAGCCGGTGCCGCGCACGGTTTGTACCAGATTTTCGTAGGCGTCGCCGAGGGCCTTGCGCAGGCGCCGGATGTGCACGTCGACGGTGCGCTCTTCAACGTAAACGTTGCCACCCCAGACCTGGTCCAGCAACTGGCCACGGGTGTAGGCGCGTTCCTGGTGGGTCATGAAAAATTGCAGCAGACGGTATTCGGTCGGGCCCATCTCGGCGGGTTTGCCGTCGATGGTTACGCGGTGACTGATCGGGTCGAGCAGCAGGCCGCCGACTTCGATCGGCGCTTCGCCATCGGTCGGGCCGGCGCGGCGCAGCACGGCTTTGAGACGAGCGACCAGTTCGCGCGGGGAAAACGGTTTGGTGATGTAGTCGTCGGCGCCGACTTCCAGCCCCTGGATCTTGTTGTCCTCTTCGCCCTTGGCCGTAAGCATGATGATCGGGATGTCCCCGGTCAGCTCGTCACGCTTGAGGCGGCGGGCCAACTCGATACCGGACGTGCCGGGCAGCATCCAGTCGAGCAGGATCAGGTCCGGCTTGCGGTCGACGATGATGGCGTGTGCCTGCTGCGAGTTCTCCGCCTCGAGGCAGTCATAGCCGGCCATTTCCAACGCAACGGCGATCATTTCGCGAATGGGCGCTTCGTCGTCGACGATCAGAATGCTCCTGCCAACCATGCCTTAATCCTCTTGTCATTTAACTGTCTTGCGCCGCATTAGATAACGGAATTATTGCAGTCGTGTGACAGTATTTTAGTCCGGCGGCGATCGTGCAAATCCTGAACTAAGCTCTAAGTCCGAATCCTGACAACCACAAAAGAAGGTTTCCATGACTCAAATGACTGTTTCTTTCAAAGCCCTGCTGATGGCTGCCGCCCTGACTCTGCCTGGATTTGCCATGGCTGCAGATCCAGCGATGGAAAAGGACGGCATGTACACCGACCACCACGGCATGACCCTGTACACCTTCGCCAAGGACTCAGGTGGCAAGTCGATGTGCAACGACAAGTGCGCAACCAACTGGCCGCCGTTGATGGCGACGGCGGGTGACAAGTCGATGGGTGACTGGACTGTCATCAAACGCGACGACGGCAAGATGCAGTGGGCCTACCAGGGCATGCCGCTGTACACGTTCGTGATGGACAAGAAGGCCGGTGACATGACCGGTGACGGCAAAATGGATGGCGCCTGGAAAGTCGCCAAAGCCAAGTAACCGCAAATCCCCTGTGGGAGCGAGCCTGCTCGCGAAAGCGGTGTGTCAGCTAAGCAATTTGTCGACTGACACGACGCCTTCGCGAGCAGGCTCGCTCCCACAGTTTGAGTGAATCAGCGCAACGCGTAATCCAGCACGATCCCGACGAAAATCGCCAGCCCGGCCCAGTGGTTGTGCAGAAACGCCTTGAAGCAACGCATGCGGTCGCGATCCCGCGTGTACCAGAATTCCCACGCGTAGCACCCGGCAGCCACCAGCAAGCCGAGATGGAACCACGTCCCCAGCTCAAACTTCGACCCCGCCAGCAACAGGCAACCCAGCGACAACGCCTGCAAGCTCAGGATGATCACCCGATCCGCTTCACCAAACAGAATCGCCGTCGACTTCACGCCGATCTTCAAATCATCATCACGATCGGTCATCGCGTAATAGGTGTCGTAGCCCACCGTCCACAGCAGATTGGCGATCCACAGCAGCCACGCCGCCGCCGGCAGTTCGCCGGTCTCGGCGGTGAACGCCATCGGCATGCCCCACGAGAACGCCGCGCCCAGCACCACTTGCGGGTAATAGGTGTAGCGCTTCATGAACGGGTAAGTGAATGCCAGCGCCAGACCGCCCAGCGACAACCAGATGGTCGGGGCGTTGGTGCACAGCACCAGCAGAAAACTCACGCCCATCAGCAGGGCAAAGAACACCAGCGCTTCTTTCGAGCTGATCCTGCCCGCTGCCAGCGGTCGTTGCGCAGTGCGTTTGACGTGGCCGTCGACCTTGCGATCGGCCCAGTCGTTGATTACGCAGCCGCCGGCGCGGGTGAGGATCACGCCGAGGACAAAAATCACCACGTTGGCAAGCGACGGCGAGCCCTTGCCGGCAATCCACAGCGCCCACAGCGTCGGCCAGAGCAGCAGATAAATACCGATCGGCTTGTCCAGCCGGGTCAACTGAACGAAATCCCAGGCGCGTGGGTTCAAACGGTTCAGGGACTTGAGCAGGCTTTGATACATCAGCAATTCTCCGGACGGGCGCGGGCGGCGCGCCACAGGCTCGGCAAGAAGATTTCCGCGACCAGTACGCTCAACGCGCCACGGTCGAAGCGCGAACGACGCCCCCACAGTGCAGGCGCTTTCGCGGCGGTCGGCAGCCACTCTTCAGGGTAGTGACACACTTCGAGGGCGCGGCGCTGGAAGGCCTGATCGCAAAACAGCAATTCCCCCAGCGAGCGGCTGCCCAGTTCGTCCATGTGCAAACCGTCGCCCTGCAATGCTGCGCGGGAGGCGACGCTGCGGGCAAAAACCCAGGCTTCTCCGTGGCCGCGCAAATACACTTCGCGCACCCAGCCTTCGCTGCCTTCGGCCAGATCCAGCGCCGAGCATTCATCGGCACGCAGGGTGTCCCAGCCTTCGAACAACGGCGTCACGCTGAAGCCGTCGTCGGATAAGCGGGTGAGTCGGCGGGTCAGGGAGCCTTCGTCGAACAGCCAGTCGAGCGTCAACGAATCGGGGCGGGGCGTCAGTCGGCTTTGGGTCAGCCAGAGCGGGGCCGGGGAGGAATTTGTCTGTTGCACAATGAGTCATTATTGGCCGCAAATGAGGCGGCGAGCTTAACATGGCGGGCGCCGACATTGATTGATCCGGGTGGCCATTGCGCCGAACAGGCTTGCATCTGCCCGGCTCCATCAGTACAAAACGCCCTGAGCCGGATGGCAGCGCAACACCCATCGACCGTCCGCGCCGGCAATGAGCCTGAACCCTGAGGAAGTACCTGAATGAAAAAGTGGCAATGTGTGGTCTGCGGCCTGATCTACAACGAAGCCGACGGTTGGCCGGATGACGGCATTGCGCCGGGCACCCTGTGGCAGGACGTGCCGGAAGACTGGCTGTGCCCGGACTGCGGCGTCGGCAAGATGGACTTCGAAATGATCGAAATCAACTAAGCAAATCCTGGGAGTAAGCATGAGCGCACCTGTCGTCATCGTTGGCACTGGCCTGGCGGGCTATAACCTGGCCCGCGAGTTTCGCAAACTCGATAGCGAAACCCCGCTGTTGTTGATCACCGCCGATGACGGGCGCTCTTACTCCAAGCCGATGCTGTCTACCGGTTTCGGCAAGAACAAGGACGCCGATGGCCTGAGCATGGCCGAACCGGGCGCCATGGCCGAGCAGTTGAAGGCCGAAGTGCGCACCCACACGCGCATCAGCGGCATCGATGCCGGCCACAAGCGTCTGTGGATTGGCGAGGAGGCCGTGGCCTATCGTGACCTGATCCTCGCTTGGGGCGCGGAAACCGTACGCGTGCCGGTCGAAGGCGATGGCGCCGATCTGGTGTTCCCGATCAACGATCTCGAAGACTACGCACGCTTCCGTGCGGCAGCGGCCGGTAAGCGCCGGGTGCTATTGCTGGGCGCCGGCCTGATTGGCTGCGAGTTCGCCAACGACCTCATCCTCGGTGGCTACGAAGTACAACTGGTCGCGCCGTGCGAACAAGTCATGCCGACCCTGTTGCACCCGGCGGCCGCCGCAGCCGTGCAGGCCGGGCTGGAAAGCCTCGGCGCGAAATTCCACCTCGGCCCGGTGCTGACCCGCCTGCAGAAAGTCGCTGACGGTCTGGAAGCGCACCTGTCCGACGGTAAGGTCATTCCGTGCGACGTGGTGGTGTCGGCGATTGGCCTGCGCCCACGCATCGATCTGGCAGCCGCTGCGGGCGTACAGGTCAATCGCGGCGTCGTGGTGGATCGGCATCTGAAGACTTCCCACGCCAACATTTACGCTTTGGGCGACTGCGCCGAAGTCGATGGGCTGAATCTGCTGTACGTGATGCCCCTCATGAGCTGTGCGCGAGCGCTGGCACAAACCCTGGGAGGAAACCCTACGGCGGTCAGCTACGGCCCGATGCCGATCACCGTGAAAACCCCGGTCTGCCCGTTGGTGGTTTCGCCGCCGCCACGCGGTAGCGAAGGCGTTTGGACCGTTGAGGGGCAGGGCGCCGACATCAAGGCGCTGTGCCACAGCGCCGACGGTCAGTTGCTCGGTTACGCGCTGACCGGTGCGGCGGTCATGGAAAAACTGGCCCTGAACAAACAGCTTCCGGCCCTGCTGGCGTAAATACCGGTCGTTCTGTCGGAATCACCCCGCTTTTGCCCCCACAAAGGTTGTAGTGAGACTGGCGCGGGCCTTGTCCGCGTGCCATTCTCACTCCCGTCTGCCGCAGAGTAGAGCCTGCGGCGCCTTGGGCGCTGTTCCAACGAGAACAGCACGGACATAACAACAAAAAACCGTCAAAGGGGCTTCACTAATGCGTAAACCAGAACTCGCCGCTGCAATCGCTGAAAAAGCAGATCTGACCAAAGAACAGGCCAACCGCGTACTCAACGCCGTTCTCGAAGAAATCACCGGCGCTCTGCACCGCAAGGACAGCGTCACGCTGGTAGGCTTCGGCACCTTCCTGCAACGCCACCGCGGCGCCCGCACCGGCAAAAACCCGCAAACCGGCGAGCCGGTGAAAATCAAGGCCAGCAACACCGTTGCGTTCAAGCCAGGCAAATCGTTGAAAGACAGCGTTAATCCTTAATCGCGGCGGATCCCCTGAATAGCGGGGGAACACCGTAATAAAAAATGGGCACACCGATTGCGGTCGGGTGCCCATTTTTTGTGGCTGCAAGCCAGGTTATTGTCGGCGGAAGCAGGCTTTGCCGTTGCCGAAGTCTACGGCCAGGCAGTTGGGTTCGATGGCTAATTGCAGATCTTTGAACAACACAGAAAGATCGCCGTTGGCAGGGTCAGGATAGGCTTGCCAGTCCAGCGTCGCCCATCGAGTTTCCGGCATGACGGTGAACCACTCGATTTCATCAGGAGAATTTTGTGTATGCAAGCCGATTTTCGCCAATGCTTTGTTTGGGGAAAACGGCACTGTCAGCGTGTTTTGCTGCGAGTCTGTCCAAACCTCCTTCAATGTCGAACCGTCTTCGAATTGCCAATGAACTTCCACTGGATGGATCGCGGGTGGTGAGACCGGATCGAAGTGATAAAACGTCAACCAATAGTTATGGTCAACTCGATCTCGCTCTTCTGCAGCCAGATATTGGCTAGTGGTCGCCAGATCAAATCCGATGGGTTGCTCGAACGTTAAGGGCTGGTTTTTTCGTTTCTTCCAGCCAATGTTGAAGGCTCGGCTGTCCCCCTCAACATCGAACCATTGATAAGTTCCACGATTAGGATCTGTGCCAAAGCCAATTCTTTTCAGCGTTCTCTGGTGATCGTAAGGAACCCAGAGGTCTGTTTGTTGATTCGAGTTCAAGAGCAATTGGCCCGGTGGGCCTGAATTGAACTCAAGACTGACCGTCACGGGCTTCAGGGGCGGCGGCGGAGGCTGGTGATCGTACCGTAGCTCTAAAACGTACCTCTCTTTAGCCAACTCATTTTTTTCTCTGTCGGCATATTCCTTGAGTTCGACCAGAGTTCTCTCGCGTGAAAGATTGTAGGAAAGCTTCTTTGCTGGTTGGGCAGCAGTTTCTTGCTCCAGCATGAGAGTGTTTTCCTCGACATACCAGGTTCCCTTGGCGACACCGCCAGTCGATCCGTAGGCGATACCAGCAGAAAAGGTGCCGTCCTTACGCAACAGCAACTCGGCGGCCATTTCCATGGCGCCAGACAGGTAGTAATGGCCGTTCAGTGGCGGGTTGTCTGCGGATGCGTGGGTAACGGGAAGCCACAGCAGCGCTGCGAACAACAGCGGTTTCAATTCCATGAGGTAATGCTCCTTACCAGCTCCCGAAGGGAATGCCGAATTTTTCGATGTAGGCTTTGGATACGTCGGTTAGAGGCCGATGTTTACCGCCGGATTTACCCTCGTAAGGGCCTTTGGGATTGATTGTTCCTTGAACGCGGGCAATTTCGACCGCCTTAAAGCAGGGGCCGCCCAGCCAGACCTTGGCTATGCCGCCGGGTGCCAGACCGATACCGATATCATTGCGGTAATCGGTGATCCATTTTCCATCAGCCCTGCAGAAAGCTTTTTCCGGCTTGCGCATGATTTCCCGGGCCGATTCGGAAATGGTGATGTAAGCCTCATAGGTTTGAGGTTCGGCCTGGGATTGCCATCGTACATAGATCAAACGGGGCAGGTCGGCGCCGGTGACATCCCGCCCTGCGCCACTTCCGGGGTTTTCTGGCCACCCTGCGGGCGTGCCTTTGTTATCAGCGGGAGCTCTTACCGAAGCAATCCCGGCTCCGGCACGTCGGAATACTCGCTCTCGAATATCCACCACATCGGCGGTTTCAATCCACACCTCCATGTAGTCCGGTGCTCCAAAGCCAAGGAACCATGGAAGCTTGTCCGCAGCCTGGGAGACGTCTAGTCCGCAACCGGCCACTAATATGCCTAGAAGGAAGTACATCGTTTTCCTGATAGGTCGAATGAAGTCATTCATGGGGGTGCACCACTCGCTGGTTGTTCTTGGCTGGTCGGTTGATGAAAACAACGCTCATGTCGCTACTGTTCAACCCCTTGGCTGCATTCCAGTGAGCGGAAAGATGTATATAACGGCTACGTAACAAAGCCCTTTCTTTGATAGTCAGCGCTTCGACAGATGATTTTCCAAGCGCATAAGCTTCAAGCTTGGAGTGGATCGGGATCAATTCCGCAGGCAGGGCCAGTCTTGGCTCATTCTCGTCAATCTCTTCGAATGGCACTCCATGCCTAACCGCAAGCTCACGCATGATGCGCAGATACACCAGGGACAGCTCGCCATGTACTGGCCGCTCAATGCTGGCCGCCGCGTAAACCCGCTTTTGGGGATCCGGGCTGGATCTGCCATTTGCTGTCGATTGAGTCGCGGCTCTTTCCCAAAATGCCACGCGCAATTGACTGCCTGGGACGTCCTCTTCGATGACGCCTTTTGCATACCAGGCAAATGCTTCTTTCTCGGCAGCAACATAGGCTGCACTGCGGGTCGCGTCCTTGTCTCGGCTGATAGTGCTGGTGATCGGGTTGCTCAGCAGAAGTTTTTCCTTGGCTCTGGGCAAGTAGCCGCCGCCCAGATCCGAGTGAACACCGGGCAAAGCCAGATCGATGTCGCCCAGGCTGTTGAGTGCAAAGTTCTCGCGATATTCGTCGCGTGCAACCAGATGGACTACTTTGTTGGCGCAACCATCAGGCAGCTTTAAATCGAGTCCGGAGTTTCTGCTGTTAGCGCCGGTAAAATCGAACAGCCATGGGTTGGCGATTGCTGCAACGGTGTCAAACAGACCAATGAAATTGATGCTGATGCTCGATTGCGGACGCCAGTCAAAGGTGCTGGAGAGAGCCGGAGAACCTGCTGGAAGCGCATCTGCAAGAATACTGCGCTCGCCTTTGAGAACCTCATTTGCAAAGTGTCGAGCCGCGGCGGCACCACGACTGAAGCCGAAAATATCGAACTCGATCTTTTCTATAAGTAGATTGGGGTTCTTATCGATCAGTGAGCGAAATTGGCGAATGATTTTTTCAGGGCTCTGCTCCACACGAGCCGTTACGCCAGTCTCTCCTCGGCCTGTCGCTTGTGCGTAAAGTGAGTCACCTGCGTCAGCTGTTGTGCCAATACCTTCGATGTACACGCGCAAAGAGGCGTTTCTCGTTTTCTCCGGGAGGGTTTCGAAGGAATGATCCGTATACAACTCATACAGCCGCACAATATTGCTCACATCATTTCCATAACTGTTGTCCGGCGAACTCCCGTTTCCGTCGTAACCGTAGGTGGCGCAGTGCTGCTGGATCTCTGCAGCCGCTTCCGCGAGATTGGCATCCGGGGCATAGCACGCGGCGACCGTCTCGCTGTTGGCCTTATTGTTCCCGGTTCCATCGAAAAACACGCCGATACGCAAGGTAATGCCCTCCTGCGTCTCATCGTCCAGCTCGACTTCTTCCTCCTCTTCCTCGAGCTCTTCCTCTGCACGCGCGTGTACCACTGGCGCAACGCGTAATGCGCTATCCAGTCCAGGCAGCAGCAGATTGGGCGCTTCACTGTCGTGTGGCTTGCGGCCCGTTTCGATTTCCGTGCTGCTGAAAATGCCGCCCGCATCGATCACTAGGTAATGGCCGCCGGCTTTCAGCGTGATGCTGGCGCCGGCATCCAGCACCACACTGGCGCCGGCCTTCAGATGCACTTGCTGACCGGCCTCGATGTCGAGAGACTTTGCAGCCTGGGTGTAACTGCTGCCATTGATGGTTTCGCGGCGTTCGTTACCCACTTCCAGTTGAAGGCTGTTGCCGATTTTCTGCGCCATGTCGCGTTGCGCGCGCAAGTAGATCAGTTCCTGTCCGGCGCGATCTTCAATCGACAGTTCGTTGTAGCCGCCATTGCGCGGCGAGCTTTCACTGCGCAAGACGGTTCTGGTTTTGTGGTCGGGTAAAGAGTAGGGCGGCGTGGTAACTCTGTTGGCCACACAACCGGTGATCAGTGGTTTGTCCGGGTCACCCTCCAAAAAGGACACCACGACTTCCATGCCGACCCGCGGAATGGTCACAGCTCCAAAATGATCTCCGGCCCAACTGCTCGCCACGCGTACCCAGCAACTGCTTAGCTCACTGTTGAGTTCTTTGCGATCCCAGGGAAGTTCGATCTTCACGCGACCTAACTCATCGCAGTAAATCTCTTCGTCTTCGGGGCCTGTAACCCGTGCGGTCTGGATCACCAGCGGGCGGCGTGGTGCAGGCAGCGGAGGCCGGAAAACCACGTCAGCGGGAATCACGCTAAAGCGATTTCGGTAGCCTTGAGTAAAACCATCGGCGGTTTTGACGTCGCTGGGGCCGAACTCCTCAAGCACTTGTGGCTGTCGGCCTTCATGGGCAACGCTGAGCAGAAGCCACAGGTCGTTGCACTTTTTACGCGGGTGTCCGGTCAGCTCAAACAGGTGGCCACAACGCAGATTCGTCTGATCGCTTTCGCCGTCGCCCAATTCGTAATCGCTACGGTGGCGCTCCAGTGCCTGCCGGGCAATTTGCTTGCCGCGCTTTTCGTTCTCGATAAGCAGCGGGTAACGGTAGTCTTCCAGCGTTGGAGTGAATCCGGCGGTGAAGCCGCTTTCAAGCAACAGGCTCGGGCGTTTCAGGTCGTAGTCACGACGGGTGACGGTGCTAGTGCGCGTACTGTTGCGCACCCCAAATCGGCTGATGACCTGATGCTCGGCTACCATGCCTGATTTCTGCAGATATGGCAGCGCGGCCAACTTGGGGAGAAATACCTGGTCATCGGTGAACACCAGCAAATGGCCGTCCGCCGAATGCTGGTGATGCCAGGCGATCCCGTCTTCAGCGCATAGCCGCTGGATAAATTCAAAGTCGCTTTCCGCGTACTGAGTGCAATAGTCGCGTGGCGGGTTCGGGGTGACATGAAAGGTGAACGCATCACCTTGAATACCGTGCTTTTGGAGCACCTGCGCAATGATCTGCGGCACCGTACGCTGCTGGAAAATTCTCTGGTCATGACTGAACTGCAAATAATGCAGGGCAGGCACCAGCTTCAGTTCATAGTGGGTCAGGCGTTTTCCGCTTTCACCGACCCGCACATCTTCAATGCGACCATGAATACCTTCGTTGTTGAAGCCGAATTGCAGAAATGCCGGCTGACTGAGCAGGCCTTCCGGATCGATATTCGCTTGTTCACTGACCAGCTCGACCCGGATGGCGTACAGGCAACTGATGGCTTCATCACCATCAAATGCGAGCACCTTGAAGTCGTGGCGAACTCCGGGAATCTGCAGGGTAAACAGCGCGCAATTGCCCGTACTGAACATAGGCTGTCCTTAAGCAAGGTGAGTCATTGCGCGGTGTTCGATCGTCCCTGATCGCCACGCATAAAAAATTTGCCAAGGCACGCTAGCTGCGCAGGAAATAAAATGATGTAAGAACGATCTCTGACATTTGTCGGAGACTTCCGGGTTGTAAGGTGTTGTATGAATTGAAGGAAATGACTGTAGGAGCCGACTTCGATAACTATTGAGTTAGCACGAATGTGCAGTGTTTCCGGCCTTGTGAAAGTTTCACAAAGTAATTTGCCATCAAATTGATGGCACTTTTCCTGTTGGCCATTGTCCTCGCTGAAATATTCAAAGAAGCCAACGCATTTTAGGAAGTGTCCTACTTCTATTTTTTTCAAGAGTTGTCATGCTTGCCGCCGTTTATTGGGATGGGCGTTCGGCAAAACGCCCTTCTTGTTGGGTCCGGGCGCTCTAGCTCAGGGTTTTGGCGGGGGAGAGGAAAATGCGGCGAATATAAACGGCTATCAGGGATTCCCTTGCGACATATAGGGCAATCTCCTACAGACCTCAAAGAACACTTCGTCTTGTTGTTTAATCAGATGCTTGCTAGTGGCCATCATAGTGATTACGATGCGCCCACTTGAAAGAGCACAACTCAATTGGATGAGTCCGTTGCACCGCTCTTTGATACTGTCCCGCGCCGCCGCAAGTCCAACAGGCGCCTGACTGTAATCCTTAATAAAGGCCATGGATGTCCTACTCAAGCAAACTTTCCGCCCATTACCTCGAACTCGCTAAAGTCTCTGTTTCCAAAGAGAATTTCGCGGGCGAAGACGTTCGTTTCTCGAGCGAATTCGAGGCGCTGGAAAGCGAGCTGGCCAAAGCCTCGTCGATGCACGAAAGCGGGCAGATCGACTGGCTGAAAATTCGCGAAAACAGCGAAAATCTACTGCGTACCCAATCCAAGGATTTGCGTGTCGGCGCCTGGCTGACGTGGTCGCTGTACCAGCGCGAATCCTTCCCCGGGCTCCTTGCCGGCCTCGGGTTGCTGCACCACCTGTCTGAACACAACTGGGCCGACGTTCACCCGCTCAAACCCCGCACCCGTGCCGCCGCCATTGGCTGGCTGGTGCCGCGTCTCGAGCAGGTCATCACCGAAAACATTGCGATCAAAGAGCAGTTGCCGATGTTCCGGCAACTGTCCGAGCACCTGTCGGGTCTCGAGGCCGCGTGTGCTGAACATCTGGGCGATGACTCGCCGCTGCTGCTGCCGATTTCCCGTCGCCTGAAAACCATGATCCAGCGCGCTGCCGACAATCAGCCGGCTCCCGGCGTGGTCGGCACGGCGGTGGCGCAGGTCAAGCAGGCCGCGAGCCAGTTGCTCGCGCCCGGCGCACCGATCGACAACGAACGCGAGGCGCACAAGGCCCTGCGCGCCCAGCAGGAAAGCGCCCGGCCACTGTGCGCCTGGTGGCTCAAACAGAAGGCCACCGACCTGCGCGCCCTGCGCCTCAATCGCACGCTGCTGTGGATGACCATCGATGCGGTGCCCGAGCGCAACGCCGATCAGATCACCGTGCTGCGCGGCTTGCCGCTGGAAAAACTCAAGCTTTATCAGGACCGTTTCGATCAGGGCAAATACGCCGACCTGCTGGTGGAACTGGAGGCGAGCCTGGCGAAGGCGCCGTTCTGGTTCGATGGCCAGAGGATGGTCTGGGAGTGTCTCCAGAACCTCAACGCCGAGTTGGCAATGCGCGAAGTGGAAATCCACTTCGCGCTTTTGGTTCAACGGCTGCCCGGCATCGTCGAGCTGCGCTTCCATGACGGCGCACCGTTTGCCGATCCGTCCACGCGGGCGTGGATCGCCGCCAACGTCATGCCGCACCTGCAAAGCGCCAGCGCGCCGCGCAAGGTCGAAAGCGAAAACGTCGAAACCCAGCCGGCCTGGGAGAAGGCTCTCGAAGAAGTCCTGCCGCTGCTGCGCAAGGAAGGCCTGAAGCCTGCCGTGCAAACGCTCAAGCAAGGCTTGCAGTCAGCCCACGGCGGTCGCGAACGCTTCTTCTGGCAGTTCGCCCTCGCGCGCCTGTGCTTCATGGCCAAGAAATACGAACTGGCCAAGAACCAACTGGAAACCCTCGATCAGACATTACAGGACTCAGGCCTGCACGCCTGGGAGCCCGATCTTGCATTGGAAGTGCTGCATTTACTGCATAGCTGCTGCGAGTTGTTGCCGCAGAACCATGCCGTACGTGAACGCAAGGAAGAGATTTATCGCAGGCTGTGCCACCTCGATCTCGAAGTGGTACTCGAATAGGCCCCAGGGCCACAACCGCAAGGAGAAAAGCCATGGCCAAAGAAGGCTCGGTAGCCCCCAAGGAACGCATCAACGTCACCTTCAAACCCGCCACCGGCGGTGCTCAGGAAGAGATTGAACTGCCGCTGAAGCTGCTGGCAATCGGTGACTACACCCACCGCAAGGACGATCGCAAAATCGAAGATCGCAAGCCGATCAGCATCGACAAGATGACCTTCGACGAAGTGTTGGCCAAGCAAGAACTGGGTCTGACGCTGAGCGTGCCGAACCGTCTGCAGGAAGATGGCGAGGCCGACGAGCTGGCTGTGCAACTGCGCGTCAATTCGATGAAGGACTTCAACCCGGCCAGCCTGGTCGAGCAAGTGCCTGAGCTGAAAAAACTGATGGAACTGCGCGATGCGCTGGTGGCCCTCAAAGGCCCGCTGGGTAACGCACCTGCGTTCCGTAAAGCCATCGAAGGCGTGCTCGCCGACGACGAATCCCGCGGTCGCGTACTCGGTGAGCTGGGCCTCAACGCCGCAGCCCCGGACGCCTGAACCCAGCAGCCAAGGAAGCCAACACAATGAGCACTAGCGCAGCACAAGAGAAGGGCGCCGCAAGCGGCGAGTACAGCATTCTCGACAGCATCATCGCCGAAACCCGTCTGACTCCGGACGACGAAGCCTACGACATCGCCAAGCGCGGTGTGTCGGCGTTCATCGAAGAACTGCTCAAGCCGCAGAACAACGGTGAACCGGTCAAGAAAGCCATGGTTGACCGCATGATCGCCGAGATCGATGCCAAGCTCAGCCGCCAGATGGACGAGATCCTGCACCACCCGGATTTCCAGGCGCTGGAATCCTCGTGGCGTGGTCTGCAGTTGCTGGTCGATCGCACCAACTTCCGCGAAAACATCAAGATCGAAATCCTCAACGTCTCCAAAGAAGACCTGCTGGACGATTTCGAAGATTCGCCGGAAGTCATGCAGTCGGGCCTGTACAAGCACATCTACACCGCTGAATACGGCCAGTTCGGTGGTCAGCCTGTGGGCGCGATCATCGCTAACTACTACATGTCGCCGAGCTCGCCAGACGTCAAGCTGATGCAGTACGTGGCAAGCGTTTCGTGCATGTCCCACGCGCCGTTCATCGCTGCGGCCGGTCCGAAGTTCTTCGGTCTGGAAAGCTTCACCGGCCTGCCGGATCTGAAAGACCTGAAAGACCACTTCGAAGGCCCGCAATTCGCCAAATGGCAGAGCTTCCGTACCTCGGAAGACTCCCGTTATGTTGGCCTGACCGTGCCGCGTTTCCTGCTGCGTAACCCGTACGATCCGGAAGAAAACCCGGTCAAATCGTTCGTGTACAAGGAAACCGTTGCCAACAGCCACGAGCATTACCTGTGGGGCAACACTGCTTACGCGTTCGGCACCAAGCTGACCGACAGCTTCGCCAAATTCCGCTGGTGCCCGAACATCATCGGCCCGCAGAGCGGTGGCGCGGTTGAAGACCTGCCTCTTCACCACTTCGAAAGCATGGGCGAAATCGAAACCAAGATTCCTACTGAAGTTCTGGTTTCCGACCGTCGTGAATACGAACTGGCCGAGGAAGGCTTCATCTCCCTGACCATGCGTAAAGGCTCCGACAACGCGGCGTTCTTCTCCGCAAGCTCGGTGCAGAAGCCGAAGTTCTTCGGCATCAGCGCAGAAGGCAAGGCTGCAGAGCTGAACTACAAGCTCGGCACCCAACTGCCGTACATGATGATCGTCAACCGCCTGGCTCACTACTTGAAAGTGCTGCAGCGCGAGCAACTCGGTTCGTGGAAAGAACGTACCGACCTCGAGCTGGAACTGAACAAGTGGATCCGTCAGTACGTTGCCGACCAGGAAAACCCGAGCGCCGAAGTGCGTGGCCGTCGTCCGCTGCGCGCTGCGCAAGTGATCGTCAGCGACGTTGAAGGCGAGCCGGGCTGGTACCGCGTGAGCTTGAACGTGCGTCCGCACTTCAAGTACATGGGTGCCGATTTCACCCTGTCGCTGGTTGGCAAGCTGGACAAAGAGTAAGAGCGACTCATGGACGGATATGGCAGTCTTTTCGAACGCCTCAACGGCGACGCGGAACAGCGCAAAGGCAGGAGCCTCGAAGCTTCAGCCATGGCGTCTGTGGCTGCCCATCTGGCCAAAATGCTCAGCACCCGGGCCGGCAGCGTGCAAACGCTGTCCGACTACGGGTTGCCCGATCTCAATGACATGCGCCTGAGCCTGCACGATTCCCTGAGTCAGGCCCGCCTGGCCATCGAAAGCTTCATCGAAGCCTACGAACCGCGCCTGAGCAACGTGCGTGTCATTTCCCTGCCGCGTGACCACGATCAGCTTCGCCTCGCCTTCAGCATCGAAGGCCTGCTGGAAGTTGAAGGGTTCAAGCGTCAGGTCAGTTTTTCCGCGCGCCTGGATGGCAGCGGTCAAGTGAAGGTCACCTAAGGAGAACCCCGATGTCTGGCAAACCCGCAGCACGCGTATCCGACCCCACCGCTTGCCCACTTCCTGGCCACGGTACCAACCCGATCGCCGCCGGTTCCGGCGACGTGTTCTTCGACGGCCTCGCGGCCGCCCGCCAAGGCGATGCCTCGGCGTGTGGTGGTGCGATGTCCGGCGGCTTGGCGACCACTGTGTTGATCAACGGCAAACCTGCTGCGACGGTTGATTCGGTGGGGACCCATGGCAACAAGGTCACGGCAGGTTCCGGGACGGTGATTATCGGCAACTCGCATTCGCCGGCGCCGTTTGTGCCGCCGTTGCCGGTGGAGATTCAGTGGCCGTTCAACGAGCACTTCGTGATCAATTGTCAGGACACTGGAGAGCCATTGGCTGGCGTGGAATACACGCTCAAAACCGCTTCAGGAAAGATCATCAATGGAGTCACCGATAAGGATGGGAAGACACAGCGCGTCTTCTCTGCGACAGCGGAAACCATCGAGTTGGTGATCGAGAAGCAGACAAAGGTTGCAATTGCGTAACCAGCACATTGTTTCTCAGGTGCACGCCATGCCTGAGGGTTGTCGAATCTATTTTGCAAGGATGTTGATATGACTGGTGCCACAGTGACTGCAAGCATGACTCCGGCTAGTAACAAAGCTGGCCAGTGTGCAATTGCAAAGCGCAAATTTGGTGTCACCGACATTCCTGCAGCCATGGACAAGATGAAGTGGCCGACATCTGCCGCACTGATGCGTCGATGGTTTGCTGGTAAGCCTTGGTCTACCTCCGATGGGGGGATGGATGAGCTCACCAAGAATCACCTTAAAGAAGCACCGCAGGAGTACATCGACGACGCGATAGTCAAGATGAGTTGGCTTCTGAGTTTTGAGCGTGCCAGTAAAGAATACGCATATTTAAAGTCAGTGTGGAATAGCCCAAATGGGCAGAAGCAAATACGTGCAGCAATACTTAAGAAATTTAAAGATAAGCCCGATGGGAAATATCCATTGGCCTTCGGAAGTGCTCGGGAAGCTGAGGGCTTTGGGTACAGTAATACAGTATCCGTCAAGATGGCTCAGTGGCGTATAGATGTGCTGGATGATTTAAGAGGAGCGCTCGCAAATTTTAACTTGAGAGTGATAGCGGAAGGTGATGTTGTCATTGTTTCAAAGAAAATTGAATTTCTGGTAAGCAAACTGGGATTCTATGTTGAAGACAGCTATGACTTTGGAGATGGCTCCGATTTCATCAGTCAGCCTCTTGGTTTTTGGAATTTTGACGGGACTGTCATTCCGCCTGATGCAATTGCGCGCAATATCAGCATCAACTCCAACCAGACAGCAATGATGGAAACAGGTGCATTGAGCCCTACCGACGTGGCAGAGGTTTTCAAAGAACTGGAAGGCGCTCGTTTCTACCTGATCCAAAATAGTGACTTTGTAGAATATCGACAGTGCCATGGTAAAGGCGGAGATTTCAGAGTGCTGTCTGACATTAAGTACGAAACTATCTCGCCCACAACTATTTCGATATCGAGCTGATCATGCGTTTGAAATTGATTTGTCTTGGTGTTTTTACATTTTTACTTTCGGCGCTAATAGTGCCGTACGTTTTTTTGGATGGACTCTCCCAGCGTTCACCCGATGTAATTGAGTTAAGCGCTACGCGGCAGTATGTCCTGGAGAGAGTTCCGCTTCGGCTGCTTCCTTTCGATAACAACCTGGCGTTTTTACGTGTGACCGATTTGAATGAACCCAGAAAAATATATCGAAGTCCTCTATTTGAAATAAAGGAAATTGATATGGGGCAGGCCTTTGGTTCACGCAGGATTGGAACGCCTGTCCTTGAGTTCAGTGTCGAAAAAAAGGCTTTTATTATTCATTCGACCTACTGGGGGGAGCATTGGCTGAATCGATTTGTTGCTAATGCACCTTATAGTGTTGAGCCAATTGTCGAGAGTGGAAAGTAAGTTATGTTTTTGAGTGATGAAGGACTTTCAAGGCACAAGAACGCAATATTTCGTGTTGCGTTGGTATTGGTTGTGTTGGTGGGCTTGTTAGTCGTCGTTGTCAATAAAATCTGCAATTTTCCTGCTAACGTTACAAATATCGATACTTCTGGCCGTTACCTTTTACAGAATGTGCCCGTTGGCGGGATTTTAGGCCTGGGGGGAATGGCTTATCTTCGGGTTGTTGATAAGGAACACCCAGAGAAAGCTTATCGAACGCCGCTGTATTCCACCCAGTCGCTGGATATGCGCTTGTTTGAAGATGATAAATCTGTGGGTGTCTATTGGTTGTATTTCAATAAAGAAGAAAAAACATTTGAGATAGCTATGCCGCAGTGGGAGTGGCATTGGTTAAATCTTTTTATCAGCAATACGCCATATGTACATCTAGAAAATTGATGGGCAGTCGTGATGCACAGTGAATCCACTACCAGGCAGGTAACCCGTGTCGTTTAACCACTACTACCAAAGCGAACTCACCGCACTGCGCCAACTCGGTCGCCGTTTCGCCGAGCGTAGTCCGGCGTTGGCACCGTATCTGGGCCAGGCCGGGCGGGATCCGGACGTGGAGCGGTTGCTCGAAGGCTTTGCGTTTCTGACCGGGCGTCTGCGCCAGAAGCTCGATGACGAGCTGCCGGAACTCAGCCATTCGCTGATGCAGCTGCTGTGGCCGAACTACATGCGCCCGCTGCCGGCGTTCAGCATTTTGCAGTTCGATCCGCTCAAGCGATCCGGGCCGGCGTTGCGCGTCGAGCGCGATACGCCGATTGAAAGCAAGCCGATCGAAGACGTGCGTTGCCGCTTCCGCACCTGCTATCCGACCGAAGTGTTGCCCCTCGATCTGGCCGCACTGAACTACTCGGTGAAGGGCGACGGCTCGCTGCTCAGCCTGCGTCTGGAAATGAGTGCCGACGGCCACCTCGGTGAGCTGGAACTGAGCAAGCTGCGTCTGCACTTTGCCGGTGAGCGCTACATCAGCCAGATGCTTTATCTGAGCCTGCTGCGCAACCTCGAAGGCATCGAACTGATCCCGCTCGACGGCGCCGGCAAGCCCATTGATGGCGTCAGCGGCAAACCGATGGCGTTCAAGATCCCCGGTGATCGGGTCAAACCGGTGGGCTTTGCCGAAGAAGAAGCGTTGATCCCGTATCCGCTGAACACCTTCCGTGGCTATCGCTACCTGCAGGAATACTTCGCCTTCCAGGACAAGTTCCTGTTCGTCGACGTCAACGGTCTGGACATCCTCAACGCGCTGCCGGAAGACACGCTCAAGCAGATGCGCGGCCTCGAATTGCGCTTCGATATCCGCAAGAGCGGCATCATGCGCATGCGTCCGACCCTGGATAACGTGAAGCTGTTCTGCACGCCGATTGCCAACCTGTTCGCCCACGATGCACTGCCGATTCGCCTCGACGGCAAACAGGACGAATACCTGCTGCTGCCGGCGGAATACGATCTGGAAAACTGCGGTGTGTTCTCGGTGGAAACCGTGACCGGCTGGAAGCCCGGCGGCCTCGGTTATCAGGAATACGTGCCGTTCGAATCCTTCGAGCACGACCCGAGTTTCGACGTGCCTAACAGCCGTCCCCATTACAGCATCCGCCAGCGTTCTTCCTTGCTGCACGACGGCCTCGACACGTACCTGAGCTTCGGCATCCGCCACACCGAAGCCCACGAAACCCTGTCGATCGAGCTGATGTGCACCAACCAGAACCTGCCGCGCAAGCTCAAGCTCGGCGACATCTGCATGGCCTGCGAAGAGACGCCGGAGTTCCTAAGTTTCCGCAACATCACTCCGGCAACTTCCAGCTTCGCACCGCCGCTGAATCGCGACTTCCTGTGGAAGCTGATCAGCAACATGTCGCTTAACTATCTGTCGCTGGCCGACGTCAATGCGTTGAAGGTGATTCTCGAAACCTACGACTTGCCGCGTTACTACGACCAGCACGCGGAGAAGGTCAGCAAACGCCTGCTCGGCGGCCTCAAGCACATCAAGCATCACCACGTCGACCGCTTGCACCGTGGGCTGCCGGTGCGCGGTTTGCGTACCGAGCTGACCATCGACCCGGAAGGGTATATCGGCGAAGGCGACCTGTTCGTTTTCGCTTCGGTTCTTAACGAGTTTTTCGCGCTTTACGCCAGTCTCAATTCATTCCATGAGCTGCGCGTAAAAAGCACACAGGGAGAGGTGTACCAATGGACACCACGTATGGGCCTGCAGCCCCTGCTTTAAGCGGGCTGACCAAGGTAATACGCGAGTACTCGCTGTTTCAGGCCGTGCTGCTGGTGATCGACCGGCTGCGCGAGGCACACCCGCACCTGAGCGAAGACGATCTGTACGATCAGGTCGAGTTTCAAGCGAACCCGAGCCTCGGTTTTCCGCGCAGCGATGTCGATCGCGTGGAGTTTTTCGAAGAACACGGGCAGATGCGCGCGCGCATGCGTTTCAACCTGATCGGCCTGGTCGGTTCCGGTTCGCCACTGCCGGCGTTCTATGGCGAACAAGCTCTGGGCGACAGCGAAGACGGCAACCCGACGCGCAACTTCCTCGACCTGTTCCACCATCGCCTGCAACGGCTGATGCTGCCGATCTGGCGCAAGTATCGCTACCGCGCGAGCTTCCAGAGCGGTGCAATCGATCCGTTCTCGTCGCAACTGTTTGCCCTGATCGGTCTGGGCGGCGACGAGATCCGCAAGGCCAAGGAACTCAACTGGAAACGCCTGCTGCCGTACCTCGGTTTGCTCAGCTTGCGGGCGCACTCGGCGGCGTTGATCGAAGCCGTGCTGCGTTACTACTTCAAGCACGAAGACCTGGTCATCGAGCAGTGCATCGAGCGCCGCGTGGAAATTCTCGAAGAGCAGCGCAATCGTTTGGGCCGCGCCAACAGCATGCTCGGTGAAGACCTCGTGCTCGGCGAACACGTGCGCGACCGCAGCGGCAAATTCCGCATTCACATCACCGAACTCGACTGGCAGCGATTCCATGAATTCCTGCCCATCGGGCTTGGTTACCAGCCGCTCTGCGCGCTGGTGCGGTTCACCCTGCGTGACCCGCTCGATTACGACATTCGCCTGGTCCTGCGCCAGGAAGAAATCCGCGAACTGCGCATCGGTGAGCAGAACGCCTGTCGCCTCGGTTGGACCAGTTGGCTGGGCCGCGAGAAAGCGGACGGCGTGGTAACCCTGGGCAGCAAAATTCATTAAGGACGTGAGCCATGATCAACGTAGACCTGCAACAACTTATCCAGGCGCTGGACGCCGAAACCCGTCGCGATCTGGAACGTTCCGCCGAGCGTTGCGTGGCCCGTGGCGGCAGCAAGATTCTCGTCGAAGATTTACTGCTCGGCCTGCTCGAGCGCCCGAACGGCCTGCTCACACGCGCGCTACAAGATGCCGACGTTGACGCCGGTGAACTGAGCGCCGCGCTGCAATCGCGCGTCGAACACAGCGCCTCGCGCAACCCGGTGTTCGCCCCGGAACTGGTGCAATGGCTGCAAGACGCGCTGCTGGTGGCCAACCTCGAACTGGGTCAGACCCAGGTCGAAGACGCGGCACTGATCCTGGCCCTGCTGCGCAATCCGATGCGCTACGCCGGTAGCCGTTATCAGCCACTGCTCGCCAAGCTGAATATCGATCGCCTGAAGGAATTCGCGCTGTCGCAACAGGAGCAACCGGCGGCCAACGGCAAACCGTCGGCGCCGGGCGAATCGCTGTTGCAGCGCTTCACCCACAACCTGACCCAACAGGCCCGCGACGGCAAACTCGACCCGGTGCTGTGCCGTGACGGCGCGATCCGCCAGATGGTCGACATCCTCGCCCGTCGCCGCAAGAACAACCCGATCGTGGTCGGTGAGGCCGGTGTCGGTAAAACCGCCATCGTCGAAGGCCTAGCCTCGCGCATCGCTGCTGGTGAAGTACCGCAAGTGCTCAAAGGTGTTGAGCTGCTGTCGCTGGACATGGGCCTGTTGCAGGCCGGCGCCAGCGTCAAAGGTGAGTTCGAGCGTCGTCTCAAAGGCGTGATCGACGAAGTCAAAGCCTCGCCAAAACCGATCATTCTGTTCATCGACGAAGCCCACACGCTGATCGGCGCTGGCGGCAACGCTGGCGGCTCCGATGCGGCCAACCTGCTGAAACCGGCACTGGCCCGTGGCGAACTGCGCACCATCGCCGCAACCACCTGGGCCGAGTACAAGAAATACTTCGAGAAAGACCCGGCGCTGGCCCGTCGTTTCCAACCGGTGCAACTGCACGAACCGACCGTCAGCGAAGCGGTGACCATCCTTCGTGGTCTGGCCCAGGTTTACGAGAAGAGCCACGGCATCTACCTGCGTGATGACGCGGTGGTCTCGGCGGCGGAATTGTCCGCACGTTACCTGGCCGGTCGGCAACTGCCGGACAAAGCCGTCGACGTCCTCGACACCGCGTGTGCCCGCGTACGCATCAGCCTCGCCGCTGCCCCGGAAAGCCTTGAGCGCCTGCGTGGCGAACTGGCCGAAGGTGGCCGTCAGCGTCAGGCCCTGCGCCGCGATGCCGAGGCTGGTCTGCTGATCGACCACGAAGCGCTGGATGCTCTGGAAGCTCGTCTCGACGAAGCCGAAGACGAAATGGTCGCGCTGGAAACTCTGTGGACTGAACAGAAGCAACTGGCCGAGCGCCTGCTGGAACTGCGTCAGCAATTGGCCAAGGCTCGCGAAGCCGCAGCGGTCGAGCCGACCGTCAGCGTTGAAGAAGACGCCGAAGGCACCGTGATCGAAACCATCGCTGCCGAGGTGGAAGAAGGCCAGAGCGTCGAAGCGCTGGAAGCCCAACTCAATGAAACCCACAGTGCGCTGACTGCTGCTCAGGTCAAAGAGCGTCTGGTCAGTTTCGAAGTGTGCCCGCGTCTGGTCGCCGAAGTGATCAGCGCCTGGACCGGGGTGCCGCTGGCGCAACTGGCCCGCGAGCACAACGCCAAAGTCGCCAGTTTCGCCACCGACCTGCGCACACGCATCCGTGGCCAAGAACAAGCCGTACACGCACTCGATCGCTCGATGCGCGCCACCGCTGCCGGCCTGAACAAACCTGACGCACCGGTGGGCGTGTTCCTGCTGGTCGGCCCGAGCGGCGTCGGTAAAACCGAAACTGCTCTGGCCCTCGCTGACCTGCTGTACGGTGGCGACCGCTTCATCACCACCATCAACATGTCCGAATTCCAGGAGAAACACACCGTTTCACGCCTGATCGGCGCGCCACCGGGCTACGTCGGTTACGGCGAGGGCGGCATGCTCACTGAAGCGGTGCGGCAAAAACCGTATTCGGTGGTGCTGCTCGATGAAGTCGAAAAGGCCGATCCGGACGTGCTCAACCTGTTCTACCAAATCTTCGACAAAGGCGTGGCCAACGATGGCGAAGGTCGCGAGATCGACTTCCGCAACACGTTGATCCTGATGACCTCGAACCTCGGTAGCGACAAGATCAGCGACCTCTGCGAGAACGGCGCGCGCCCGACGGCAGAAGTGCTCGAAGAAACCATTCGCCCGGTACTCAGCAAACACTTCAAGCCGGCGCTGCTGGCGCGCATGAAAGTGGTGCCGTACTACCCGGTGGGCGGCCCGGTGCTGCGCGAGCTGATCGAGATCAAACTCGGTCGTCTCGGCGAGCGCCTCAACCGTCGTCAGCTGGATTTCAGCTGGTGCCAGAACCTCGTCGATCACCTGTCCGAACGTTGCACGCAAAGCGACAGCGGTGCGCGCCTGATCGACCATCTGCTCGATCAACACGTGCTGCCGTTGGTGGCTGATCGCTTGCTCGACGCCATGGCCACCGGCGAAAGCCTCAAGCGTGTGCACGCTACGCTCGACGGCGAAGCCAGTGTGACGTGCGAGTTCGCCTGAGGTGGGCGTGATGTTCACTCAAGTGCCGCAGCCGCTGGTCTATGCCGAAGCGTTGCTGGCGCAATTTGCCAGCCTGTCGCGGGCGGCGGACGGTGCTGCGTTGCTGGGTGACTTCGTGCGCGGGCTGGCCGAGTTGAGCGGTTGCGAACTGACGCAGTTGTACCTGCTCGACGCCACCCACACCTGCCTGGGAATGAACGCAGAATGCCTCGACGGCGCCTTGCAACCGCGCGAAGCGGCGAGCCTGCCGGCGGATTACAACGGTGAACAACTGCTGCAATTCGCCCTGTGCCAGAACCGCGTGGTGTGCCTCGACGATTTGAGCGGCAGCCTGCACGAAACCAGTTTTCTGCCGGCAGCGGCTTCGCCGTGGCAGTCGCTGTTGTGTGTGCCGCTGGTCAATCAGCACAAGGCTGTCGAAGGTCTGCTGCTGTGCGCCAGCCGTCGTCGCACCGACCTGCAAGGCTTTGCCGATTCGCTGGGTCAGCTCGGCTCGTTCGTGCTCGGTCAATTGCACTTGCTGCAACGCCTGCGTCAGCCACTGGCGCAATCGGCCACGGCCGCGCGCAGCGTGCCGAGCATCAGCGGCTATGGCTTGATCGGTAAAAGTGCGGCGATGCGCCAGACCCATTCGCTGATCAGCAAAGTCCTGCACAGCCCGTACACCGTGCTGTTGCGCGGCGAAACCGGCACCGGCAAGGAAGTCGTTGCCCGAGCGATTCACGACTGCGGCCCGCGTCGTTCCCAGGCGTTCATCGTGCAGAACTGCGCGGCGGTTCCGGAAAACCTGCTGGAAAGCGAGCTGTTCGGCTATCGCAAAGGCGCCTTCACCGGCGCTGATCGCGACCGCGCCGGGCTGTTCGATACGGCCAATGGCGGCACGCTGTTACTCGACGAAATCGGCGACATGCCGCTGTCGTTGCAGGCGAAGATTCTGCGCGTGTTGCAGGAGGGCGAGATCCGTCCGCTCGGCTCCAACGACACGCACAAGATCGACGTGCGCATCATCGCCGCAACCCACCGCGATCTGTCGACGCTGGTCAGCGAAGGCAAATTCCGCGAGGACTTGTACTACCGCCTCGCGCAATTCCCGATCGAGCTGCCGGCGCTGCGTCAGCGCGAAGGCGACATCCTCGAACTCGCCCTGCATTTCGCCGAGAAAACCTGCGCGTATCTGCAGCGTGATCCGGTGCGCTGGTCGGATGCGGCACTCGAGCACTTGGGCAGTTACACCTTCCCCGGCAACGTCCGCGAACTCAAAGCCTTGGTCGAACGCGCGGTGTTGCTGTGCGAGGGCGGTGAATTGCTCGCCGAGCATTTCTCCCTGCGCATGGAGCCGGTGCTGGAAGACAACAGCCATCTGAATCTGCGCGAACGTCTGGAGCAGGTCGAGCGCACGTTATTGCTCGATTGCCTGCGCAAGAACGACGGCAACCAGACCCTTGCGGCCCGCGAACTGGGCCTGCCGCGGCGCACGCTGCTGTACCGGCTCGGCCGTCTGAACATCAATCTGGGAGATTTCGATGGCTAGGCAAACGCTCATCGGTTTCCCCAAAAAAATCAATTTCAGCGCCGCCCGCAAGGGTCGGCGCTTTGTGCTTTGTCTACACCTGGAGACCCTCTGATGTCTGTTCGTCACTGGCACGCTGTCCTGCTGACCCTCGTCGTTCTATGCGGCCTTGGCGGCTGTAGCGGCAATTACAAATTCAACGACAACGACTATCGCCCGTTGGGTGATCCGCAAGCGGTCAATCGCGGCAAGTGACCGCAAGGAGCATCAAACATGGAATTGGTTTTCGAAATGCTGAACACCAAGCAGTTCGTGCCCACCGAGTTGTGCCAGAAGACCTTTAAACAGGCCGGCGGCGTGATCGGGCGGGGCGAGGACTGCGACTGGATCATCCCTGACCGCAAGCGTCACCTGTCCAATCACCACGCGATTGTCAGCTACCGCGAAGGCTCGTTTTTCCTCACCGACACCAGCAGCAACGGTGTGCAGGACGGTGACAGCGGCGCACGCCTGCACAAGGGCGAACCGGTGCGGATCGAACACGGCAGCACCTACGTGCTCGGTGACTTCGAGATTCGCGCGCGTCTGGTGCGCGACCCGGCGACGTTCGACGGTGAAGCCGGGCGTCCGCGCGCCGCGGGCAGCATCATTCCGGACGACGCGTTCCTCGACCTCGACCCGCTCAACGCTCTCGAACAGCAGGAGCGCGTGTATTCCGAGATCGACGAACTGCTGGCGCCGAACACCAAACCGGAGGACTCCCGTCAGCGTGCCGACTACGCGCGCATCGACATGGAAAGCCTGATGGTCCCGGAGCTGATCGCCGCTCCCGCCGAACCTGAGCCCGCTCCGGCACCGAAAACCGTCGAGCGCCAAAGCGAAGGGTTCTGGGAGCATTTTGGCGCTGCGCTGGGCGTGGACGTCAAAGGCCTCAGCCACGACGAACGCGAAGCCCTCGCGCTGAATGCTGCACGTTTGCTGCGGCAGAGCATCGGCGGTTTGCAGCAGAGCCTGCGCACTCGCTCGGAGCTGAAAAACGAATTGCGTCTGGCCCAGACCACCGTGCAAGGCACCAACAAGAATCCGCTGAAATTCGCCGTCGATCCGAGCGAAGCGCTGCAGATTCTGTTGCAGCCAAGCAAGCCCGGCCACCTGCCGGCCGAGCAAGCCATCTCCCGCGCGTTCCGCGATCTGCAGGCGCATCAAGTGGCACTGCTGACTGCCAGTCGCGCCGCCGTGCGCGGTACGTTGGAGCACTTCTCGCCGGAGCAACTGACCCTGCGTTTCGAGCGCGACAGCAAGCCGTTGATCGCCACGTCGGGCGGGCGCTGGAGAGCGTTCGGCCGTTATCACCAGGCACTGCGTCAGGACGATGACTGGAGCGAGCGTCTGCTGGCCCGCGACTTCGCCCAAGCCTACGAAGAACAGATCCGCCTGATCTCCACCCTCCACACCGACCACCAAGGATGATGCGCATGTCTCGCCGCTCGACCGCTTTTTTCAAGACGCTGACTGCGCTCACCGTGCTGGTGTTGCTCGCCGGTTGCTCGTCGCTGTCGCCGTACTCGAAAGTGACCAAGATCAACCTGAAACTGACCGGCAGCGATCAGCTCAACCTCGACCTCAACGGTCGTCCATCGCCAGTGGTGGTGCGCCTGTTCGAACTCAAGCACCCGGTGACTTTCGAGAATGCAGATTTCTTCAGCCTCTACGAGCGCGCCAAGGAATCCCTCAACCCGGATCTGGTGGCCAGCGAAGAACTCGAGCTGCGCCCGGGTGAGACCGTGGAGCTGAAACTCAAGGTGGAAGAGGGCAGCAGTTATGTCGGCGTTCTCGCCGCTTACCGCGACTTGCCGGAAACCCAATGGCGCCACACGGTGCAGATCACGCCACTGGAAATCACCGAAGTCGATCTGACCCTGGACCAGGCCGGCATCCGTAACACCAATCAAGTGCTCGCCAAGGCGGATGACTGATCATGAATACCCATAAAGTCATTTGGCAGGAAGGCATGCTGCTGCGCCCGCAGCACTTCCAGCACAACGATCGCTATTACGATCACCAGATGAAAACCCGCACGCAATTGCTGGGTGGCTACACCTGGGGTTTTCTCAATCTGGAGATCGACCTGCAGTTCCTCAACATGGGCAAACTGGTGATCAGTGAAGCCTCGGGGATTCTGCCGGACGGCAGCCTGTTCGAACTCGGTGGCAACACCGAACCGCTGGCGCTGGACGTGCCGCCGAACACTGGCAACACGCCGATCTATCTGGCGCTGCCGCTGGTCACCGGCAACCACATCGAGTCGCGCCGTCCGGAGCAGTCCGACGTGCTCGCGCGTTACACAGCGTACGACGCCGAAGTCGCTGACTCCAACGCTGGCGACGATTCTGCCAGCCAGGTCAGCTGCGGCCGCCCGGACTTCAAACTGTTGCTCGGCGAGCAGCAGAGCGATCAGGCCTACGTGAAGCTGAAGATCTGCGACGTGCTCGACACCACGCCCGACGGCGTGATCAGCCTCGATCCGGATTTCGTCCCGACCTACATTCAAGCCCACGCCTCCAGCTATCTGCTGTCGTGCCTGAAAGAAGTCATCAGCATGCTCAGCCACCGTGGCGACACCATTGCCGAGCGGATTCGCTCCAACGGCAAGGTTGGCGGCGCGGAAGTGGGCGATTTCATGATGCTGCAACTGATCAACCGCACCGAACTGCTGCTGCGTCACTACCTCGGTCTGGAGCAGGTACATCCGGAAGAGCTGTATCGCACGCTGCTGACCATGCTCGGCGATCTGGCGACCTTCTCCGGCGAGAGCAAACGTCCGCGTCTGGACAGCCGCTACTCCCACGCCGATCAGGGCGGCAGCTTCCGCAAACTGATGGAAGCGATCCGTCAGGTGCTGTCGATGGTGCTCGAACAGCACGCCATCGAACTGATCCTGCAAGCGCGTCAGTACGGCATCATCGTCTCGCCGTTGCATGACCACAAACTGCTCGGCTCGGCGTCGTTCGTGCTGGCGGCCAGTGCCAACTGCGACTCCGAAGAACTGCGCCATCGCTTGCCGGCGCACCTCAAGGTCGGCCCGGTGGAGCGCATCCGCCAACTGGTCAACCTGCACTTGCCGGGGATCAAGGTCAAACCGTTGCCGGTGGCCCCGCGGCAGATCGCGTTCCATTCGAACAAAACCTATTTCATCCTCGAACTCAGTTCCGAAGACCTGGCACAACTCGAGCGCTCCGGCGGTTTCGCGTTCCATGTGTCCGGCGAATTTGCCGAGCTTGAACTGAAATTCTGGGCCATCAGGAACTGACCGACATGATCAAGGAAACGGATTACAGCCAGGACGACAAAACTGTCCTGCTCGATCGTCAAGGCCACGGACCGGCGTCGAGTCCGCTGACCGACTTCGCCGCGCCACCGCGCTTCGAGCAACTGGAAGAACGCATGATCTACGCCGCGCGCCTGCGTCCGGCGGAGGCGTTCAACATCAGCCTCAATTCGCTGGTGGCGGCGTCGTCCGAGCTGCTCTCGGAAGTGGTGCGCCTCAAGCACAGCGAAACCCGCGAGGACTTGTACGCGCTCAACGAGCGCCTGACCGCCGGGCTCAAGCTGTTTGAAGTACGCGCCCTGCACAATGGCGCCGAAAGCAGCCAGGTAATGGCCGCGCGGTACGTGCTCTGCACCGTGGTCGACGAAGCTGTCGTGACCACGCCGTGGGGCAACGAAAGCGAGTGGTCGCAGATGAGCTTGCTCAGCAGCTTCCACAACGAAACCTTCGGTGGCGAGAAGTTCTTCCAGTTGCTCGATCGGCTGTCGAAGAACCCGGTCAAGCACCTGCCGATGCTCGAATTGATGTACCTGTGCCTGTCCCTCGGTTTCGAGGGCAAGTACCGCGTGCAGGCTCGCGGCATGCTTGAGCTCGAAGGCATCCGCGACGCCTTGTACCGGCAGATTCGTCAGTTGCGGGGCGACGTGCCGCGCGAGTTGTCGCCGCATTGGGAAGGTCTCGACGATCAGCGCCGCAACCTGGTGCGCATCGTGCCCGCCTGGATGGTGGTGTTGTTCACTTTCGTCTGTCTGGTGGTGATGTATTCGGGCTTCGCCTGGGTCTTGGGCGAGCAGCGCGACACCGTTCTGCAACCTTATCAGCCGCTTGATCCAGCCGCGGTCCAACCGCAGTCGCAGCCGTAAACAGGGACGTGTGATGAAAAAGTTTTTCAAGAAAGTCGGCGCCTTCCTGCGCCAGACCTGGGTCTGGACCCTGCTGCTGGTGCTGTTTGTGGCGCTGCTGGTGTGGTTTGTCGGCCCGTTGTTGGCAGTCGATGATTACAAGTTCTGGGAAGGTTCGACCTCCCGTCTGCTGACCATCGCCGTGCTGTTCCTGATCTGGGGCCTGACCATGGTCTTCGTCAGCTGGCGCGCCGGTATCCGCAAGAAAGCCGACGAAGAAAGCGAAGACGGCCAGGATCGCATCCGCCGCGAAGAGCTGATCGACGACGAGCAGAAAGAGTTGAAGGCGCGCTTCAAGGACGCGCTGAAAACCCTGAAGACTTCGAGCCTGTATCGCGGCCGCAGCGAACGCTGGCGCAGTGACTTGCCGTGGTACCTGCTGATCGGTCCGCAGGCCTCGGGCAAGACCAGCCTGCTGGACTTTTCCGGTCTGGAATTCCCGATCAACAAGATCGACCGCAAGCTGACCCGCGACACCCTCGGCACCCGTCATTGCGACTGGTACTTCGCCGACCACGGTGTGCTGATCGACACCGCCGGGCGTTACACCACGCAACCGGATGTGGAAGTCGACGGCAGTGCCTGGACGACCTTGCTGGAGCTGCTGCGCAAACGTCGTCGCGGCCGTCCGCTGAACGGCGTGCTGGTGACCATTCCGGTGGAAACCCTGCTCGGCGGCAGTGAGCAGGACATCGATACCCTGGCGCGCCAGGTACGCGGTCGTCTGCAGGATGTGCATCAGAAACTGCACGTCGATGTGCCGGTGTATCTGGTCTTGAGCAAGGCTGACAAGCTGCTTGGCTTCGACGAGTTCTTCGATCAACTGACCCGCGAAGAAAGCGATCAAGTGCTCGGCACCAGTTTCCGCAAGGATCAGGTCGGCACCGACGTGGCTGTACTGCGCAACGAGTTCGAAGAGCTGCTGCGTCGCCTCAACAGCCAAGTGATCATGCGCATGCACTCCGAGCGCGACACTCAGCGCCGTGGCCGCATCCTCGACTTCCCGCATCAACTGGGGCAGATCGGCGAGCGCCTGTGCCTGTTCGTCGACATGGCGTTCACTGGCAACCGTTATCAGCGTGCGACGCAACTGCGCGGTTTCTACCTGACCAGCGCACCGCACCTGACCCAGGAAATGGATTCGACCACCGCCGGCATCGGCGCCAGCCTCGGCATGAACGCCGGTGTGCTGCCGACCCTGCGCAGCGGTCGCTCGCGATTCATCCATCACCTGCTGAGCCGGGTAATTTTCCCTGAGGCCGATCTGGCCGGTCTGGACAAGCGCGAACGCAGCCGCATTCATTGGGGCCAGCGTGCTTTGTACGTCGGCGCACTGGCGGCATTGGCGCTGTTCGGCATGCTGTGGGCGGGCGGCTTCTCGGCCAACTACGAGCGTCTGGAAAACCTGCGCAATCTGGCGCAGAACTGGACCCAGCAGCGCAACGCTTTGACGCCGCGTGATGATGCGATGGGCGTGCTGAAAACCCTCGATACCAGTTACGCCGCGACTCAGGCGTTCCCGAAAAAGGGTGATGTTTCCTATCACGAACGTGGCGGCCTGTATCAGGGCGAAGACGTCAATCCAGTGGTCAAAGAGGCTTACGAGCGCGAGCTTGAAAAGCAACTGTTGCCACGGGTTGCGACCATGCTTGAAGGGCAGATCCGCGCCAACATGAAGGACCGCGAAAAGCTGCTCAACAGCCTGCGTGCGTACCTGATGTTGAACATGAAAGACCGTCGCGATGCCGTGTGGCTGAAGGATTGGGTCGCCACTGACTGGTCGCAGCGCTACACCGGCAACACTGCGGTGCAAAACGGTCTGAATGCGCACCTCGAACGCCTGCTGAAGCAGCCGTTTATCTATCCTCTGAACGATCAACTGGTCACCCAGGCGCGTCAGGTATTGCGCAGCGAATCGCTGGCCACCGTGGTTTACCGCATGCTCCGCGAGCAGGCGCGCAACCTGCCGGAATATCGCTTTAGCCAACACCTCGGCCCGCAAGGCTCGCTGTTTATCGGCACCGAATACGTGATCCCGGGTTTCTACACGCAATCGGGTTATCAGCAGTATTTCTCGGTACAGGGCGCAACGCTGGTCACCGATATCCTGCGTGACAACTGGGTGCTCGGCGAAGGCGCCGGCATCAGCGACATGGACTTGCGTCGCCTGATGGTCGAGCTGGAGCAACTGTACTTCCGCGACTACGCCAACTACTGGAGCGAAGCCGTTGGCCAGGTTGCACTGCCGCCGATCAGCGACGCCGGTGAAGGCGCCGAGCAACTGGCGGGCCTGACTTCGGCGAATTCGCCGGTGCTGGCATTGCTCACCGAAGTACGCGAGAACACCCGCTTCGAGGCCGCCGCTGATCCTGTTGATGAAGCCGGTGATGCAGCTGATGCGTTGGCAGGGCAGAAAGGCAAGCTGGGTAAAGTCGGCAAACTGGCGTCGGCCGTGGCGGACAAGGCTTCGGCCCTGAGCGTGGCGAAGAGCCTGCCGGACACCGCGAAGAAGTCGCTGCAACGTCGCTTCGAACCGCTGCATCGTCTGCTCGATGACAACAACGGCCCGGGGGCTGACCTGACGCCAGCGTTCAACGCACTCAACGACCTGCAACTGCAACTGTCCGGTCTGGCCCGTTCCAGCACGCCGGAGCAAGCCGCGTTCGAAATGGCGAAAACCCGCATGAGCGGCCAGCGTGATGCGCTGACCAACCTGCGCGCCGCTTCCGGTCGCCTGCCGCGTCCACTGAGCGTGTGGTTCAACGTGCTGGCCGAAGACTCGTGGCGTCTGGTGCTCAACGATGCCTACCAATACCTCAACGGCCGTTATCAGAACGAGCTGTACAGCGTGTATGGCAAAACCATCAGCAAGCGGTATCCGTTCAGCGCCAGCAGCACCAGCGACGTGGCGATCAGCGATTTCCGCGAGTTCTTCAAGGCTCAAGGCATCGTCGACCGCTTCTTCGACAGCTACATGCGTCCATTCGTCAGCGGCGATCCGGGCAACTACCGCATGCGCAGCGTCGACGGCCACAGCTTGCCGGTGTCGAAGGTCTACCTCGATCAGATGGCGGCAGCACTGACGATTCGTCAGAGCTTCTTCTCGATCAACCCGGCCGAGCCGACCGTGCAGTTCAAGCTGGAGCCGTACACCCTCGATCCGGCAGTCAGCCGTTCCGAGTTCAAGTTCGGCGACAAGACCATGGAATACCGCCACGGTCCGATCTTGCCAATGACCTTCAAGTGGCCGACCGATGCTGAAGACGGTCGCACCAGTCTGGTCATGGACAAAATGGCCGGGCGCCCGATCGGTATCGAGAAGAACTCCGGCCCATGGTCGCTGTTCCGTCTGTTCGACCTGATGCAGACCGAGTACCTGACCGGCCGCGACGTGCTGGTGCTGAAAGCCGATGTAGGTGGCCTGCGCGCCAACTACCTGCTGAGCAGCCAGCGCACGCCGAACCCGTTCGACATGGGCGTGTTGCGCACCTTCCGTATGCCGGTGCAGCTCTGATGCTGGTGGCCAGTGCCTGGCGCAGCGCGGCGCGTACCGACCCGGGCAAGGTGCGGGCGCGCAACGAAGATGCCTTCCTCGACTCGCCACAGCATGGGCTGTGGGTGGTCGCGGACGGCATGGGCGGTCACCAGGGTGGCGACATCGCCAGCCAGTTGATCGTCGCCAGCCTGGCTGAACTGCCGCAACACGAGGACTTCGACGAACGCCTCAAAGCCATTCGCCAGTGCCTGCACTGGTTGAACCGGCGTTTGGGGCAGGAGTTGACGGTCACCGCCGGGCGTCACGACAGCATCATGGGCAGCACCGTCGTGGCGCTGCTGGTGGAAGGCAATCGCGCGGCCTGCATCTGGGCTGGCGATAGCCGCTGCTATCTGTGGCGCGGGCAGCGTTTGTATCAGCTGTCCAAGGACCATTCGCTGCAACAGCAACTGATCGACGAACAGCAGATGAGCGTCGAGCAAGCGGCGGCGCACCCGGCGGCTCAGGCACTAACCCGAGCCGTCGGCGCTGCCGAAACACTGACCCTGGATGTGCTGGAACTCGAAGTCTATCCGGGCGATGCGTTTTTGCTCTGCAGCGATGGTTTGTATCAGGGCCTGAGCAGCGATGCCCTCGGCACCGCCCTCAGCCTCAGCGCGCCGCACGTGGCGCTGGAACGTTTGTTCGACGGCGCTCTGCGTGGCGCCGCGCGCGACAACCTGACTGCCGTGGTGATCCGCCAATGACCAAGATCGAATCACCCATCGATGACTTGCTGATGAGCGAAGAGCAGGCCAACAACTTGACCTACTTCGCCTTCGCCAAGGAAAACAAAGCAGAGCCGTTGCTGGCGCCGACCAAGGCCAGCATCGGTGTTCTGCCGGATGTACTCGCCGGTCGCTACCACCTCGAGCGTCTGCTCGGGGCCGGTGGCATGGGCGCCGTTTACCGGGCGCGGGATCTGCTGCACGAACAGTTCGGTGATCCCGATCCTTACATTGCGCTGAAAATCCTCAGCGAAGAATTTGCCGAATCGCCGGACGCCAGTGCCTTGCTCTACAGCGAGTTCGCCCTGACCCGACGCCTGCGCCACGACAACGTCGTGCGTGCGCATACCTTTGAAGTCGACACCGACTGCCAGCGGGCCTTCATCACCATGGAATACATGCGTGGCCTGACCCTGGACAAATTACTCTGCGAGCGGCCCCTCGGCCTGCCGTGGAAAGAACTGCGCGACATCGTCCTGCCGCTGCTCGACACGCTGGCCTACGCCCACGGTCGCGGCGTGCTGCACGGTGACATGAAACCGAGCAACGTCATGCTCAGCGAAGACGGCTTGCGTTTGTTTGACTTCGGTTTGGGTCAGGCAGAGGAGGGCGTGATGCCCGGCCTGCCGCACCTGAGCCGCGAACGTTTCAACGCCTGGACCCCGGGCTACGCCGCCCCCGAACTGCTTGAGGGCCAACCGTTGTCGGCCAGCGCGGACGTGTACGGCGTGGCCTGCGTGATCTACGAATTGGCGGGCGGCAAACACCCGTTCCGCCGCTTGCCCTCGACCCAGGCTCGCGACGAGCACCTGGAGCGCGAGTTGCACGCCCCGGCGAACTTACCGAAACACTGTTGGCCAGCGCTACAAACCGCGCTGAGCTTCGACCCGGCAGCACGCACCATCACTGCCCAACAATTGCGTGACGCCTTGGGCGCCACTTCGTCCTGGCTGCAACGTCTGCGACTTGGGGCGTAACGGATGACATTCGAACAGGGAGCACTTTATGTTCAACCCAGCTAACGAAACCCACTTCAGCCTGACGGTGGAAGACTACGTCGGCGACCTGCAAGTGCTGTCGTTCACCGGCACCGAAGGCATCAGCCAGCCGTTTCGTTTCGACTTGGAACTGGTCAGCGAAAACCCGGATCTGGACCTGGAAAAACTCCTGCACAAGCAGGCCTTTCTGGCGTTCGATCCGCAGGGTAGTGGCATTCACGGGCAGATCTACCGCGTCGCCCAAGGCGATGCCGGCAAGCGCCTGACCCGCTACAAAGTGTCGATGGTGCCGCAGTTGCAATACCTGCATCACCGCACCAACCAGCGCATTTACCAGCAGATGTCGGCGCCGAAAATCATCGCGCTGATCCTCGACGAACACGGGATCAAGGGCAACGCCTACAGCTTCCAGTTGAGCCAACCGTGCCCGGATCGCGACTACTGCGTGCAGTACGACGAAACCGACCTGCACTTCGTCCAGCGCCTGTGCGAAGAGGAAGGGATTCACTACCACTTCCAGCACAACCCAAAAGGCCACCTGCTGGTGTTCGGCGATGACCAGACCGTGTTCCCCGACCTCGGCCAGCCAACGGCCTACGTGCAGGGCAGCGGCATGGTCGCCGAAGAACCGGTGATCAAAGGTTTCAGACTGCGTCTGGAAACCCGCACCAGCCGTACTACTCGACGCGATTACGACTTCGAAAAGCCGCGTCTGCAAATGGAAGCTGCGTACAAACCGGACGGCGCTCCTGACAGCGAAAGCAGCGAACCCGATCTCGAAGACTACGACTACCCCGGCCGCTTCATCGACCGCGCGCGCGGCAAATTCCTCAGCCAGCGCGCCCTCGAACGCCACCGCGCCGACTACCGTCAGGCCGAAGGTCGCGGCGACCAGACCAAACTGGTCAGCGGCCACTTCATGGCCATGTCCGACCACCCGCGCAGCGAGTGGAACGACCTGTGGCTGCTCACCGAAATCTTCCACGAAGGCAAACAGCCGCAAGTCCTCGAAGAAGGCGTGACCAGCGACACCACCGACAACAAGGACGACTTCCACCAAGGCTACCGCAACACCTTCCTCGCCACCCCGTGGGACGTGTTCTACCGCCCGGCCCTCGAACACCCGAAACCGCGCGTGCTCGGAAGCCAGACCGCCATGGTCACCGGCCCCAAAGGCGAAGAAATCCACTGCGACCAGTACGGCCGCATCAAAGTCCAGTTCCACTGGGACCGCGAAGGCCTCGCCGACGACAAAACCAGCTGCTGGCTGCGTGTCTCCAGCTCTTGGGCCGGCGACCGCTACGGCGCCATCTCCATCCCGCGCATCGGCATGGAAGTCCTCGTCACCTTCCTCGAAGGCGACCCCGATCAACCGCTGGTGACCGGTTGCCTGTACCACAAAGAAAACCCGGTGCCGTACGCCTTGCCAGCGAACAAAACCCGCAGCGTCTTCAAAACCCTCAGCTCACCGGGCGGCGGTGGGTACAACGAACTGCGCATCGAAGACAAGAAAGGTGCGGAGCAGATCTACATTCACGCCCAGCGGGATTGGGATGAGAACGTTGAGCATGACCAGAAGATTCGGGTCGGCAATGAACGTCATGACACGGTGGTGAAGAACACCTATACCGAGCTGAAGGCTGAAGAACATCGCACCACGATCTCCGACCGCAAGATTGAAGCGAAGCTGGATGATCACCTGACGATTGGGCAAAACCAGCATGTGAAGCTGGGGACTGCGCAGCTGACCAGTGTGGGGAAAGAGATACACCTCAAGGCCGGGGACAAGATCGTTATTGAGGCGGGGACGGAGCTGACCATTCTTGGGGGGGGGAGCTTTATCAAGCTGGATGGCGGTGGGGTTACGGTGGTTGGGCCGGTGATCAAGATCAATGCGGGTGGCTCGGCTGGGTCGGGTACTGGCATTGGCATCAAGCCGCCGATATTGCCGGGTGCTGCCGACAAGGACATCGCCGGCGCAGTACCGCCGCAGGCGCTGCCGAACGCGCCGCTGCCGCCACCACCGGTGTGCAAGGAATGTCTGGCCCGGGCCAAACGTAACGCTCAAGCCCTGGCCGCACGATAAAGGACGACTTCATGAACACAAGCAATGCGCGCTGGCTCGACGAGTTGTGGGTCAACGCCCAACAACTCAAACAGCAGCACCTCGACGTGCTGGTCGACGCCACCAGCCTCGACTACCCGCTGCTGCAACAACTCGCCGAACAGCCCGACGCGGCCAAACTGGCCAAGCTGTTTGAAAACACTCCCGAGGCCGCCATCGCCGACTTCGGCCCGTTGCTGCTGCGCGTCGACATCGGCCAACGCGACTGGCTGAAAACCTTCATCAACGCGGTCGACTGCAATAAACATGTCGTTGTTGTATTCAGCCCATGGCAATTCGAAGCGCTCGCCGATCACCTGCGCGGCTTCCTTCAAGCTCAATGGAACCAAGGCCGCTCCGAAGGCGTGCTGCGCTACTACGACCCGCGCATGCTGCTGCCGGTCACCGAAACCCTGACCCCGGTACAAAGCAACGCCTTCCACGCCGCCGTCATCTCCTGGCACTGGCTCGACCGCGATCAACAACCGCAAAGCCTGCCCGGCAACTACGTCCGCCACGCCCAAATACCCGCCGCCGGCCCGGTGATGTTCGATCACCCACAAGTGGCCAACCTGCTCGCGTGGACAGAAGCAGATGCCTACCGGGTCGATCGCTGCGCAGTGCCACAGAACTATGGCTTGAGTCGTAACGAAAGTTTGATTCGGCACTTGTATCGCAGCCAGTTGGCGGCGAATCTGAAGGGTTTGAAAGAGCCTGAGGAACGCGAGCCGTTTATTGAACAGTGGTTGGTGGAGAACTCGTCGTTTGTGATCGATGAGCCGCCGAAGGCGTTGATTTGATGAATGCGACTGCGCGTGGGTCGGTGCGGAGGGCGATGTCTTCCGCGCTGGTCTGTGTGTGGGTTTTGCTGGGGGTGTTGGCGTTGAATGGGTGTCGTGGTGGGCCGGAGATGGTGAGTGCGCCTGTCACTGGTTATAACCATACGTCTGCATCAATTATACGATTCAGTATCAATGGCGCCGGTGGTCCTCATATTCTGCCCCATCAGGGAGGTGGTGAAGTTTGCTGTGGTCTACTTCCGGTTCAGTGGAATCCTAATTTAAAAGCGATTGTTGAGTGGGATAAAGATCCAGAGCCCTATGCAAAGCTGGAACGTGATCAACAGGGTCAAATTGTAAAGGCTGCTGCTGTTCGCCACTCAGCTGGATTTTCTCATCATTCAGCAATAGTTGAAATTCCAAGGTACGCTGAAAAGGTGTGTGCGTTACAAGTTCACTTTCTACCGTGTGATCAAGTTCGGGTTTCTACCACATGTTTTACACCGGGTCATCCTAACTATCCCTACAAGACCTATTTTCAATTAAAGGAGCCGTCTTCATGTTCGAGCCTCTAACTCGGTATGTGGTTCGGAAGGTTCGAAAGGAGTTTTCTGATGTGCGATCTAAATCGTATGTGCACAGTAAGTACAGGTCCCGGTTCTTCGAGGGCACTGTTAGTTATCAGACGAGCATGGAGGGTCAGGTATATGTCTAGTCATATGACTGGGGTGAATAATTTGCGTTATTATTCGGCGTTTGTCTCAAGTGTTTTTCTGGGCTGTAGTCGCTTTGAAGTTAAAAATACGTGGGGCTTTTTTTGTCCCAAAAGGAGTCAGTTAACGAACGTTTTGTTGTTGGTTTTTGGTTTGATGAGTTTGGGTGCCTGTCAGGCGCAGTCCGAGATGTTAGGCACTCCGATTTCAGGCTATAACCATACATCGAGCAATATTAACCGATTCTCAGTGAATGGAGCCGGTGGGCCTAACATTGGTCCGCATCAAGGTGGGCTAAACTCTCAAACTTGCTGTACAACCTTGCCTCGTACATGGACTCCGGGATTAAAAGCTATTGTTGAATGGGAAAGCGATCCGGCCCCCCGCGCGGCTATTAAACGTGATAAATACGGCCAGATTGAATCTGGCGATTATAAGCGTCATGCCACTAATTATACGCATCACAAAGAAATTGTTGATGTTCCTAAATATGGCGAAAAGTTTTGCGCGATCCAGGTACATTTTCTTGCCTGCGATAAAGTTCGTGTTTCTACCACCTGCTACACACCGGAGCATCCTGACTATCCAGACAATGTTTATTTCAATGCGAAGGAGTCCGCAAAATGTCCGACTTTTTGAATTCGGGAGCCGCTCCAAAACCTGCTAGCGCGCTAGTGGCACCCAGTTTTCCTCTGGCTCGCCGGTTACCAAGGGAGCCGATTCAGCTGACGAAGAATATAAAACTGCAAAAGCGTGATGAAGTCGCGTTTGGAAATCAGCAGCGAAAATTATTACAGACTAAAGGGAATATTCAGAGCGGCCCGCCTTGCAGCAAGGCGCTGCATATCACTCTTGCTTTCGATGGTACCAACAACAATGATCAGGCCGATGGCTCTTCCATTCCATCGTCGCGTAGTAATATCGCTCGAATGTTCCATGCCAGTGTAGGCGGGTCCAGCGACGCGCAGGGGCAAGGTTACTTTCGTTACTACAGCCCTGGGGTAGGTACAGTTTTTCCTGACGTACTCGAATTTACGCCAAGCGATGGTGGGTTGATGTTCGCTAGCGGGGGTGAGAACAGGATTAACTGGGGGCTGACTCGATTGCTGGACGCATTAAAGCTGACACTGGAGTCGACGGCTCTTGCTGTGCCTGATATGCGGCGACTGATAGATGCCATGTCTACCGGGCTGGTGACTGCGATCACGGGTGGACTCTTAGAAAATGGAGAAAAAAACCGTGAAGCAGCGATGCGACCAGAGATTCAGAAACTTGAGGAGGCGTTAAAAAAACGCGTTGATGAGGAAGTTAAACCTCATATTCTTGCTATGCGATTGTATGTGTATGGTTTTTCTCGTGGTGCAGCACAGGCTCGGACATTTGCCAATTGGTTGCAAACCTTAACTCGTTGCACTGGAGCTGATGGCCAGACTGAGTACCGCTTTGCCGGACTGCCAATATCTATCGAATTTCTCGGCATCTGTGACACGGTAGCGGCTGTAGGTATGGCAGATAGCATGCCCTTTGCTGCGGGCCACATGGGCTGGGCTGACGACACAATGCGCCTGCCAGATGAGGCAGTAGAAAAATGCATGAGTACCGCGCTTCCTGATGATTGCCACTTTTTAAAGCGTTGCGTTCATTTGGTATCAGCACACGAACAGCGCGCCAGCTTCCCGTTGGACTCAATCAGACGCAGGCCCAAAAACTCTGCTGGCCAACGGGATGACACACAAGCATCAAGTTATCGGAGTGGAACCGAAGAGTATCTATACCCGGGTGTGCACTCCGATGTTGGTGGAGGTTATTCACCTGGTAATCAAGGCAAAGCACTGCCGGGTACTGACCACGTGTTATCGCAGATTCCACTGCATCATCTTTATGCAGAAGCTTTCAAGGCGGGTGCGCCTTTGCAGGTTCCTGAACCGGCAAGCCAGCCTGATGTTCATGAAGTCTGGCGTGTAATGGCTCCAGAAACGGAGATCGAATTCAACGTTTCAGACGAGCTGATAAAGCGTTTCAACGCATGGCAGTCTCAAGTCAAAGGCAGCACTCTCGATGAAATGATCAAGCGAGAGCAGGCACTGATTACGGGCTGGCGTATTGATCGTTATGCCGGTGGCTTAGCACAACGTGGGTTCTTTGCGAACGTTGACAAGGATATGCCGGAGGCCCAGCAGGATGCCTGGAGCGCGATCTATAAGCGTCGCTCCGCTGAATCTGCTGCCGCAGCTCAAGGGCAGCCGTTGCCGACTTACACCGAGGCGCAGGAAAAAGAATATCAATTGAATGTCCAGATTGTCGGGGGGCAGGAAAAGGTCGACAGCATTCGTCTGGAGAAAGCTTTCGATCCTCCACTTGATCAGGTTCAGCTCTTGGGCGCGGCTGCCGAGTTCCGTCATGACTACCTGAAAGAATGGGGAATCCTGGATGACTGGAAAATTGGCAGTACGATCATCGATATGCTGGTTGGGGGCACGGTCTACGCTATCAACGAGGAAGATGAAGCCGAGGAGTACAACTACCTGTATGACAATGGCACGGCGCGTTACGAGGAAATGTTCAGCGGGCCAAACAAAGTGCGACAGGGTCAAGAAGACTTGGTTGCGCTATTTGATGATCAGGTTCATGACTCTCGCGCATGGTTTATGAATACATCTGGCATAGGGCCGCGCGAACCTTTCACTAATTACTTCCGTATACGTCTGGTGCATTTCGATAACGAGTCAAACAAGCAGTTGTCTTTGGTTGCCACGGCTGGACGTGTTATCGGCATCGGTATAGCAGTGGCCAGTATCGGTTTGAGCATAAAAAAACGCGATCCGCGTATGTTGCTGGCATTTCCTCTGATGAACGTTGCTCGACCAATACTTACCGGGAAAGGCCTGCCGGAAATCAGCGCATTCGACCCGCTTACCGGTATCGCGATTCCGGTGGCAAGCAATCTGGATGCCCTGAGGTCGTTCACTAAAGCGCCGGGCGATATGGTTGCAAAAGTCGCAGCATTGCCTCCGCTAAAACCGTTGAGCGAAGCCACTGCCAACACGCCTGCGCTGCAGAAAATCCTGGTTGCCCATCAAGCGGTTGAAGCAGCCGAAGCTGCTCGTAAGAAGGACTTCGGTTCATTGGCCGGTATGGTGGCGAAAGCCGCTAATGATGAAGACAAGCCCGGTGGCTGGATGGACTTGGTGGCCGAACAGGCCAGCAATTTGAAGTCGTCTGAGAAGAAGGTGTAATTGCGAAAGCATAGAGGGCGGTTGATATGAGCCGCCCTCTTTGGTTAGCAAAAAAGCATTTCGAATGCCGCTGATTTCACGACTTTTGAAATGACCATTGGCTTTCCGAGAGTCGATGGAAAGGGGACTTAACGTCCCCTTTCTTCATCCGCAAATCTCGCTACGGCTTGGCCGCCACGCTTCGCACTTCAATCTGGTCGAGCGTCCCTTCGACCATCAATCTCACCCCGTCAGCCATTCTGCTCAGGGCCAGTGCGACCGAGCGGCGTGAGCCGTGGAGGTCGTCGGCGAGGTCGCAGGCGATGACGCTGATGGACAGGAGGTCTTCGGAGGCGTTGGCCATGAGGGATTCGGCGTCGGTGCCGGGGGAGAGGCTGAAGAGGCCGGTTTCGCGGTTGGGATGCGGTTCGATGGGCGGTTTGAAGTGGTGGTCGAGGGCGCGTTCGGCGGCTTCGTGGAGTTTCTTCGAGTTGGGGGATTCGTAGGGTGAGGTTGCTTCGGTGCTGAATGTTTCATCGGTCATCGGTGTAAATCCTGAGCAGTTAATTGATTTCCCCGAGTTCGGACTTGCACATCCGGTCACCGATTTTGCGGCGACACACAGAGGCTATCGACGAACTGCCAACCTGCCTAGTTCATGGGTACCCCGGCGTTTTGCAGGAAATTTCCCATTGGGTTGCAGGGTTTAAGATCAAAAGATCGCAGCCTTCGGCAGCTCCTACAGGGATGTGTTTCAACAGGTGTAGGAAGGGTGAATGGTGAGACGCGGAGCGTCTCGGGATGCATTCCCACGCGGAGCGGGGGAACGATCAGTGGGCGAGCGCTGAATCGTGACTTGGCGGTCATCGTGCGGGAAATGGTCTGCATCCTCTTCCAATAGAGTCAGATACTGGCGTTATCGTCCGAATCCCTTACACTGCCCCGGCCGTTCATTTCCCTTTTGAGGCTGTGCGCATGAAATTTCGTTTTCTTCTGTGGATGATGGGTTTGTTGATGGGTAAGGCCAGCCGGACAAATCCTGCGTTCCAGCAGCAGTTGGGTGACAAGGATCTGGTGTTTCAGCTGCAGACGCTGGATGGGAAAGTGGCGCGGCATTTTGTGGTTAAGGATCAGCGCATCACCAGCAAGTTTGGGGTGGTGGCGGAGCCGGCGTTTGCGATTGCGTTTAAAGATGCTGGTTATGGCTTTGCGACGATGCAGGCGAAGAACAAGCAGTTGGCGTTTATGCAGGGGATTCAGGACAAGTCGATCCAGCTCAAGGGCAATCCGGCGCTGGTGATGTGGTTTCAGGGGTTGATGAAGTATTTGGTGCCGAGGAAGGCTAAGCCTAAGGCTTGAGCCTTTGGTGACGCGGAGCGTCACGGGATGCATTCCCACGCGGAGCGTGGGAACGATCAGGGGCGGTCATGGAGACCGAGTTGGATTCTTCGCGAGCAGGCTCGCTCCCACAGGGATTTGTGTAAATCCTGGGGGAGCGGGCCTGTTTCGTTTTAGGCCTGGCTGAACTGCGAGGCCAGTTCGCGCAGCAGGACTTCAGCTTCAAGCACTTTGCTGACGACGTCGTTGGCTTTGTCGCGGCTCAGGCCGACGCGTTCGAGCAGGGCGTCGGGGATGTCTTCGTCGGGGCCGGAGCCGATGCCGCGGCTGCGCAGCAGGCGCACGGCCAGGCAGACGAGGTTCGGGTATTCGGCGTAAGCGCCGTCGTAACTTGGGTCGTGCTGGAAGCGCAGGGCGGTGGCCAGTTCATCGGGCATGTCCCAGTAGCGCATCAGCCACGAGCCGATCTGTTCGCGGCTGATACCCAGCAGGTGTTGCTCGATGTAGCTGTGGCACAGGTGCGGGTTGACCTCCAGGTGGCGGCAGATCAGCGAGAAGTGCGGCGGAAAGACGTGGGCCAGCAGCAGGTAACCGAAGTTGTGCAGCAGACCGGCCAAGTAAGTCAGGCCGGCTTCCGGGCGCTGGGCGCGCGGCATGGCGCGGGTCAGGCCTTCGATGACGGCAGCGGTGTAGATCGACTGCTGCCAGTACGGCGTGGTGTGTTGCGGGTGGTCTTTGGGTAGGCTCAGGGTCTTGCCGAGGGCCAGGCCCAGTGCGAGGTTGATCACCAGATCAAAACCCAGCACACGAACGATCGCGTCTTCCACCGAACGAATTTTGCCCGGCGAAGCGTAGTACGGCGACGCCGCCCAGCTCACCACTTGCGCGGCCAGCGCCGGGTCGGTTTCAACGACGCCGGTGATGTCGTCGATGGTGGCGTTCGGGTCAACGCGCAGCTTGATGATTTTTTGCGCGGTTTCGGCCAACGGTGGAATCTCGATGGTCGCTTCCAGACGCTGCTGAATCCGGCGCGCGGTGAACGCTTGCACGGCCTGGGTGATTTCCTCGCGGTCATCGTCCGGGCGGTCGAGGTTCGGACGGATGCTGCTCAGGGCCTCGCCGAAGTTGGCGGCGCTGGCCTTGGTCAGCATGGTCTTGAAATCTTCGCTGGCGATTTCCAGGAGCAGGCCCGGCTCGCCGGAGTTGATCAGCAACTTCGGTTCACGCAGCAGGGTTTCTTCGTAAAGGCACGGCGAGCTGGTCAGCGCCGGCAGGCCCGGCAGCAGGCTCAGGTTGTGTTTGCCGAGCATCTTTTGCAGGCGTTCGGTCGACACGGCGGTCAGGCGACGGCCCGTCAGTTCGGCGAGGCGATTGAGATCGAGCAACTGGCTCTGCGGAAACAGCACCATCAGCGCACCGACAGCGTCATCCAGCAACACGGCTTGCACCTTGCGCGATGCGTTGAGGCCGTGGTGGTCGAGCACTTCTTCGTAGGCGATCCCGAGCTTGTCCAGCAGCAGCCGGATGACAGATGGCGCGTGCGGAGATTCGGGGGCGAGGGCGGCTTCGGTCATGATCTGTATCCGTTTTTGAAACAATGGCAGGAGTATAACCAGCTTGGTCAGAACGATCTGTCAGAAACTGCGACGGTGCTCACACTTGGCCGTATTGCTGCCCGTGACGCAACCAGCGATCAAGCAACGGGCTGACGTGGGTCGGCCAGCGTTCCAGCAGGGCTTGCGCGGCATCACGCACGGCGGGTAACAAGTCGGCGTCGCGCATCAGGTCGGCGACTTTGAATTGCAGCAGGCCGGTCTGGCGGGTGCCGAGCATTTCGCCGGGGCCGCGCAGTTCGAGGTCTTTTTCGGCGATGACGAAACCGTCGTTGGTCTCGCGCATGATGCCCAGGCGCTGGCGACCGATTTGCGACAGCGGCGGATGGTAGAGCAGCACGCAATGGCTGGCGGCGCTGCCCCGACCGACACGACCACGCAATTGGTGCAGTTGCGCGAGGCCGAGGCGCTCGGGGTTTTCGATGATCATCAGGCTGGCGTTGGGCACGTCGACACCGACTTCAATCACGGTGGTCGCGACCAGCAGTTGCAGGTTGCCGGCCTTGAATTCGGCCATGACGGCGGCCTTCTCGGCGGGTTTCATGCGCCCGTGGATCAGCCCGACTTTCAACTCGCCGAGGGCAAGAGTGAGGTCTTCAAACGTGGTTTCGGCGGCCTGACAGGTCAGCTCTTCGGATTCTTCAATCAGCGTGCACACCCAATAGGCCTGACGGCCCTCGGCGCAGGCACCGCGCACCCGTTCGATGACTTCGACGCGGCGGGTGTCGGTGACCAGCACGGTGTTGACCGGGGTCCGACCGGGCGGCAGTTCGTCGAGGATCGAGGTGTCGAGGTCGGCGTAGGCGCTCATCGCCAGCGTCCGTGGAATCGGCGTGGCGGTCATGATCAGTTGATGCGGGCACATGCGCCCGCCCACGCCTTTCTGCCGCAGCGCCAGCCGCTGTTGCACGCCGAAGCGGTGCTGTTCGTCGATGATCACCAGCGCAAGGTTTTTGAACTTCACTTCGTCCTGAAACAGCGCGTGGGTGCCGACCACCATCGGCGTTCCGCTGGCGATCTGTTCCAGCGCGGCGACGCGGTTTTTGCCCTTGAGCTTGCCGGCCAGCCACGCGACTTCAATGCCCAGCGGTTCGAGCCAGCGCTTGAAGGTGATGAAATGTTGCTCGGCGAGAATCTCGGTCGGCGCCATCAGCGCGACTTGATAGCCAGCCTCCAGCGCTTGCAGTGCGGCTAGGGCGGCGACCACGGTTTTGCCCGCGCCCACGTCACCCTGAATCAGGCGCAGCATCGGTTCGTGTTGACTGAGGTCGTAGGCGATTTCGTCGCCGACCCGCTGTTGTGCGCCGGTCGGGTTGAAGCCGAGGTTGGCCAAGTATTTCGGCGGCAGCTTTTTCGCTTTCGGCATCGCCGGCGCGCGCAGCGAACGCATGCTTTCGCGTAGACGTTGTTGTGACAACTGATGCGTCAGCAGTTCTTCGAAGGCGAGGCGATGCTGGGCCCAGTGGTGGCCGAGGGCGAGTTCGTCGACGTCGGCATCGGCGGGCGGGTTGTGCAGGTAGCGGATCGCATCGGCCAGCGGCGCCAGTTGATAGTCACGCGCCAGTTCGGTCGGCAGCCAATCGGGCAGCGTATCGGGCTTGAGCAGGGTCAGCGTCTGCAGGCAAAGCTGACGCAGGCGTGCTTGGGTCAGGCCTTCCGTGAGCGGGTAGACCGGGGTCAGGGTTTCATCGACTGGCGGCGGTTCGTCACCGGTGATCGCGCGGTATTCCGGGTGGTAGATTTCCAGTCCAGACGCGCCGGGCCGGGCTTCGCCGTAGCAGCGCACCCGCGTGCCGCGTTTGAGGCCTTCTTTCTGCGCGTTGCTGAAATGGTAGAAGCGCAGACTGAGGCCGCCGGTACCGTCCTGCAAACGCACGACGAGGCTGCGCCGGCGGCCCATGACCACGTCGGCGCCGCTGACGGTGCCTTCGACCACGGCGTCCTGCCCCGGTCGCAACGCGCCGATCGGCACCACGCGGGTGCGATCCTGATAGCGCAGCGGCAGGTGAAACAGCACGTCCTGAAGGTTCTCGAGACCGACCTTGGCCAATTTCTCGGCCATTGCTTCACCGACACCCTTGAGTGCCGTCACCGACACTTGCGACAGCTCAGTCATGACGCTCGCTTAACCGGCCGTAACCGGTGCCGCTGGCTTGGCCACCGAGCACAGGCGAATGGAATCGGCGAGAATCTCGATGGCTTTCGGCCGAGGGAAACTTGCACGCCAGGCAATGGCCACGGTGCGGAACGGCACCGGCGGCGACAGTGGGCGCACCTCGATCACGCCGGGGGCGTAGTGATGGCTGTCGACCGCCGACAACGGCAGGATCGAGATGCCCAGACCGGACGCGACCATATGGCGAATGGTTTCCAGCGAGCTGGATTCGACCGTGGTGTGTTTGGCGCCGTCGTTGCCCTTGGTCAGGGTCGGGCAAGCTTCCAGCACTTGATCACGGAAGCAGTGACCTTCGCCGAGCAGCAGCAGACTCTTGTCGTTGAGCAGGCCGGCATCGATGGTTTCTTTCTGGGTCCACGGGTGCTGGGCCGGCATCAAGACGTAGAACGGCTCGTCGTAGAGCGGCAGGGTCAGCACGTCGGCTTCGTTGAACGGCAGGGCGATGATGATCGCGTCGAGCTCGCCGTTGCGCAGTTTGTCGCGCAGCACGTGAGTGAAGTTTTCTTCGATGTACAACGGCATCTGCGGGGCGACCCGGTGCAGTTGTGGAATCAGATGCGGGAACAGGTACGGGCCGACGGTGTAGATCGCGCCGACTTTCAGCGGTGCAGTCAGTTGGTTCTTGCCTGCCTGGGCCAGCTCGCGGATGCCTTGGGCTTGCTCCAGAACCTTCTGCGCCTGGGCGACGATGCCTTCGCCGACCGGGGTCAGGCGCACGGCGCTTTTGCTGCGCTCGAAAATCAGCACACCGAGTTCGTCTTCAAGCTTTTTCACGCCCACCGACAGGGTCGGCTGGCTGACGTGGCAACGTTCGGCGGCGTGGCCGAAATGCTGCTCTTGGGCGAGGGTAACGATGTAGCGTAATTCTGTGAGGGTCATAGCAAGCGTCCATGAAGATGCGGGCCAAGCATACCGGCTGCAATCGATAGACGCACGTTATCAGACTGAGTGCGCAATGCGACACCGGGCAATCCAGGCTTGCAGTGCGCAGATACGCAAAAGGCACCTTTCGTCACCACATAACCCCTGTGGAAGCGAGCCTGCTCGCGAAAGCGGTGGGTCAGACAAACATGAGCTGACTGACACGCCCTCTTCGCGAGCAGGCTCGCTCCCACAGGTATGGCGGTGTTTCTTAACGGCGGCGTTCGAGGGAGTAAACAAACGGCGCAACAATTTCAATCGAGCCGTTGTTGAGCATGTCGGCCGGTGGCTTGGGCAGCGGTTGCGCGCGGCGGATCATTTCCAGGGTAGCCCGGTCCAGATCAGCGTTGCCGGAGCGGCCCACCAGTTCGAACGACAGCACATTACCTTCAGCATCGACCACAAAACGCAGGCGGTTCAAGCCTTCCTTGCCCCGTGCCTGAGCACTGGCCGGGTACTTTTTGTACTTGGCCAAATGCGCGAGCAGGGTGCCTTGCCAACTGGCTTTGGCAGCCATCTGCGCAGGCGACGGACCCGGTGCAGGCTGAGCGGATTTCTCCGTCGGCGCCTGAGTCGGTTGCGTGTCGGCCGGCTTCTCCTCGGAAGGTTTTTCCTTCGGTGGATCAGGCAGCTTCTTCTCGACCGGCTTCGGCGGTTTTGGCTTTGGCTTCGGCTTGGGCTTCTGCACCGCGATTTCAGCTTTCGGTGCTTCGGCCAGTTTCGGAATCGGCAACTCTTCAACCGGAGCCGGTGGCTGCGGCGGTGTGACGACTTTCGGCGGAGCAGGCGGTGGCGGGGCCGGAACCGGGGCCAGCTCGACCATCATTGCCTGCGGCGGCAATTCGATGGGCGGTCGGGCGGTCCAGTTCAGCGCCAGCGCGATGGCCAGCGCGTGAACGCCCAGCACCACGGCCAGGCTACCGCTGTAACGCGTCAGCTTATGGCGCGTCGTGATCATTTCTTGGCTGCCGTCTCAAGTCCGACCAGACCGACCTTCAGGTAACCGGCGGAACGCAGGTTATCCATCACGCTCATCAGGTCACCGTAATCCACGCCCTTGTCAGCCTGGAAGAAGATGGTGGTGTCTTTCTTGCCCTTGGTTCTGGCGTCGAGGGTGGCACCCAGTGCTTCGGGTTTCACTTCGTCTTCGCCGAGGAACAGGCGCTGGTCAGCCTTGACGCTGAGGAACACCGGTTTCTCTGGCCGCGGCGCCGGTTTGGCGGTCGAGGCAGGCAGGTCGACTTTGATGTCCACGGTGGCCAAGGGAGCGGCGACCATGAAGATGATCAACAGCACAAGCATCACGTCGATGAACGGCGTGACGTTGATTTCGTGGTTCTCGGCCAGATCGTCGTCTGCGCCTTCTTTCAAATGCAGGCCCATGGCCGATTACCCCACTTTGACCATGTGCGGCTGGGAGCTGCGCTCAGGCTGGTGGTCGAGGTCGCGGCTGACCAGCAGCAGGACTTCTGCCGACGCATCGGAAACCTGCGCCTTGTAACCGGCGATGGAGCGGGCGAACACGTTGTAGATCACCACGGCTGGAATCGCGGCAACCAGACCCAGCGCGGTGGCCAGCAGCGCTTCAGCGATACCCGGTGCTACGACGGCGAGGTTGGTGGTTTGGGTTTTGGCGATGCCGATGAAGGAGTTCATGATGCCCCATACGGTACCGAACAGACCGACGAATGGCGCGGTGGAACCGATGGTGGCGAGCACGCCAGTGCCGCTGCTCATGTTGCGACCGCAGGCAGCGACGAGGCGCTCGAGGCGGAAGCTGACGCGTTCCTTGATGCCTTCTTTCTCGCGGCTGTTGACCGACAGGCGCATCTCTTCGAGCGCGTCGTGCACCAGCAGGTTGGCGAGGGTGCCTTCTTTGCCGGCGGTGGCGCTGGCTTCTTTAAGGGTGGTGGCTTTCTTCAGGGCGGCGATTTCGCCACGCAGACGACGCTTGGCGCCCATCAGCTCGAAGCCTTTGGCGATCCAGATGGTCCAGGTGATGATGGAGGCGATGGCCAGACCGATCATCACGATTTTCACGATGATGTCGGCGTTCTGGTACATGCCCCACGGCGACAGGTCGTGGGCCATGCCCAAGCTGTTGTCGGCTTCGAGCACTTCAGGCACGTCGGCAGCGTCGACTGCCTGCGCCGGATCGGTCGCAGCCGGAGCGGCGGCCGGGGCTTCAGCAGCAGGGGCGTGCTGTTCGGTCGCGGCCGGTGCGGCTGGCGCCTGGGCGTCGGCGAAAGCGGCGGTCGGTGCCAGCATCAGGCTGAGCAACAGGGCCGCCACCGCGCTAAAAGCGCGAGGTCGTTTGGTTGGCGAAGCGGGGATTTGATTACGTGTCATGCTGGCCGGACCTGAGATAGAAAAACGGTGATGCTCTACCAGGCCTCGTAAGGCCGAGAACAAAAGTGGCGTGCATTATTGCAAGTAATTCTTGTTAACAAAAGTAATAGAGTATCTTTTTTTCCTGGATTGCTAGCCGCTCGTCCTTTGTCGGCGCTAGTCTGTGCCTTTCCGATTGGAGTTTTTTGATGTCTGCGCCTTCTGTTTTGATTGCCGGTTGTGGTGATGTTGGCAGTCGTCTGGCCACCCAATTGCTGGCGGCTGGCTGGGAAGTTCACGGCCTGCGCCGGGACGTCTCGAAGCTGCCTCACGGGGTGATCGGCGTTGCCGGCGACCTGTTCAGCGAAGACTGCCCCGCGACCTGGCCGGTGGGGGCGGTGGATTACTTGGTGTATTGCGCAGCGGCCACCGATCACGACGAGGCCGGTTATCGCGCGGCTTACGTGCAGGGTTTGCAGAATGTACTGAGTTGGCTGGATGACTACGGGCAAACGCCCGAGCGGCTGATCTTCGTTTCCAGTAGCAGCGTGTATGGGCAGCAGGACGGCGAGTGGGTCGATGAAAAGTCCGAAACAGTGGCGACGGGTTATTCCGGGCGACTGATGCTTGAAGCGGAGCAGGTCGCGCTCAACAGCGGCATCCCGGCGAGCATCCTGCGCCTGACCGGCATCTACGGCCCGGGCCGCGAATGGCTGCTGACGCAGGTGCGCCGTGGCTATCGCGTGGCGGTTGAGCCGCCGCTGTATGGCAACCGGATTCATGCTGACGACGCGGCAGGGTTGCTGGCGTTTCTGCTGGAGAAGGATCGGCAGGGCGTGAAGCTGGATGATTTCTACATTGGCGTCGACGATGCGCCGGCACCGTTGGCCGAAGTGGTGGGCTGGTTGCGCGAGTATCTGGGGGTGACCGAGTGGGCGGATGACGCCAGCGTGCGCCGAACCGGCAGCAAGCGCTGCAGCAATGCGCGGGTGAAGGCGCTGGGCTGGACGCCTAAGTACCCAAGCTTTCGCGAGGGTTATGCCGCAATCCTTGAAGGTAAATCCTGACTCCCGGACACCCCAAAACAACTGTGGGAGCGAGCTTGCTCGCGAATGCGGTGTATCAGGCAATATTGCTGTGACTGACAAACTGCTTTCGCGAGCAGGCTCGCTCCCACATTGATCTACGGTGTTATTGCAACCAGGTTACTGCTTCTCGAGCAACCACTTGCGCTCACCGGCGGTGAACTGTGGTTGTTCGTCCGCTTGAGCGGCGTTCACTGCCTGAAGGATTTCCAGCTCTTTGCCCTTGCGCACAAAGATCCAGTTATTGCCCTGACCGTTCTGTTGCAGCCACATGCTGTCGTTGCCGTTGCTCATCGACGCGCAATCGCCCGCGAGGCACAACGCATAACGATCGGCGCCCGGCAGACCGGAAACCTGGCCATCCGCCTGGAATTGCACGGTATTGCCTTCGCCCTGACCGCTGGTGATTTTCCAGTCACCGCCCAGATAGGCCGAATACAGCGCACGTTCGAAACTGGCGCCGATGGGTGCGCCTTCCGGCACAGGAATCTGTGCGCGGTCGAATAGCTGCTCGGGCTCGTTATCGCTGGCGGCTTGCTGCAGTTGCCCGCCATCGCGTTTCAACTCACTGGCCGAGCTGCCATAGAAGTCGACTTTCCAGGCGCCGGATTTCTCACCCAGCAGCCGTCCTTCGACGTTCTCAAAACCGTTGGTGTAGCGGGCCTGACTGGCCTTGGTGTTGACGTCCCATTCCAGATTCGGGCCATAAGCCTGAAGCGCTTCGCGCAGGGGGCCGCCCTTGGCTGCAGCATCGATCGCCACCTGATTGATCCAGGTGCCGCTGATATCACGGTCGGCAGGGTTGCTGGCGCAGCCGCCGAGGAAAATGGCGAGCAGCGGGAGAGCTAGCGCTTTGCGCATGGTGGAATCCTTTCAAAACCTTGTCTTGCTGAGCAGTCGGCGCGGCGTTTGAAGGCCGCGCCGTGCGCATCACTCGATGACCAGAATGGCATCCATTTCAACCTGCGAACCCTTTGGCAGGGCAGCAACGCCAATGGCAGCGCGGGCCGGGTATGGCTGGTCGAAGTATTTGCCCATGATCTCGTTGACCTTGGCGAAGTGGCTCAGGTCGGTGAGGAAGATGTTCAGTTTGACGATGTCCTTGAACGAACCGCCGGCAGCTTCGGCCACGGCTTTGAGGTTCTCGAACACCTGAACGGTCTGGGCTTCGAAGCCTTCAACCAGTTCCATGGTTTTTGGGTCCAGAGGAATTTGACCCGACATGTAAACGGTGTTGCCTGCCTTGATCGCCTGGGAGTAAGTACCGATGGCGGCCGGGGCCTTGTCGCTGGTGATAACAGTCTTGGTCATGTATGACTCCTTGTAATGGTTGAGTTATGCACGCATGCGGGTGATGCGGATCACTCCGGTCAAGGCGCGCAGCTTCTTGATCACGCGGGCCAGGTGCACACGGTCGTGGACGCTGACCACCAACTGGACAACGCTGATGCGACCATCGCGTTCGTCCATGCTGATTTTCTCGATATTGCCGTCGGCTGCGTTGACGCTGCTGGCCAGCAGGGCGATCAGGCCGCGCTGGTGCTCCAGCTCAACGCGCAGTTCGACGTTGAATTCGCCGGTGACATCCTTGGCCCACGAGAGCTGGATGCATTTTTCCGGGTTGTGCCGGATTTCGCTGATGTTGCGGCAGTTGTCCAGGTGCACGACCATGCCTTTGCCCGCCGACAGGTGCCCGACAATCGGGTCGCCCGGGATCGGCGTGCAGCACTTGGCGTAGCTGAGCACCAGACCTTCGGTGCCGCGGATCGCCAGAGGGCCTTCCGGACTTGGCAACTGTTCGCCTTCACCGAGCAGGCGGCGGGCGACCACATAGGCCATGCGGTTGCCGAGGCCAATGTCTTCGAGCAGGTCTTCGATGAGTTCGAGGCGATACTCGGTGAGCATGGCCTTGACGCGTTCGGCTGGAATCTTCTCCAGTGCGCTGTCGAAACCGTTGAGCACCTTGTTCAGCAGGCGTTCGCCGAGGCTGATGGACTCGGAACGGCGTTGCAGTTTCAGCGCATGGCGGATGTGCGTGCGCGCCTTGCCGGTAACGACGAAGTTGAGCCACGCCGGGTTTGGCCGTGCACCGGGGGCGCTGACGATCTCGACCGTGGAGCCGCTTTGCAGCGGTTCGGACAGCGGTGCGAGACGCCGATTGATCCGGCAGGCGATGCAGCTGTTGCCGACATCGGTGTGCACCGCGTAGGCAAAGTCGACCGCCGTGGAGCCTTTCGGCAGCTCCATGATCCGGCCTTTAGGCGTAAAGACGTAGACCTCGTCCGGGAACAGGTCGATCTTCACGCTCTCGATGAATTCCAGCGAGTTGCCGGCACGTTGCTGCATTTCCAGCACGCCTTTGACCCACTGGCGGGCGCGGGCGTGAGTACCTTTCGGCTGCTCATCACCGCTGGATTTGTACAGCCAATGGGCGGCGATGCCGTTGTTGGCCATCTCTTCCATTTCGCGGGTGCGGATCTGAATCTCGATCGGTACGCCGTGCATGCCGAACAGCGTGGTGTGCAGCGACTGGTAGCCGTTGGCCTTGGGGATCGCGATGTAATCCTTGAAGCGCCCCGGCAACGGTTTGTACAAATTATGTACAGCGCCTAGCACGCGGTAGCAGGTATCGACCTTATCGACGATGATCCGGAACGCGTAGACGTCCATGATCTCGTTGAAGGCCCGACGCTTGCCGCGCATTTTCTTGTAGATGCCGTAGAGGTGTTTCTGGCGACCGCTGACTTCGCCCTGGATGCCGTCGATCGCGAGGCAATGTCCGAGGGATTCTTCGATCTTGTTGACGATTTCCTTGCGGTTGCCCCGGGCGCGCTTGACGGCCTGGTAGATCCGCGCGGAACGCATCGGGTGCATGGCCTTGAAGCCGAGGTCTTCGAATTCGATGCGAATCGCATGCATGCCCAGCCGGTTGGCGATGGGCGCGTAGATTTCGAGGGTTTCCTTGGCGATCCGCCGGCGTTTTTCGCCGGACAGCACTTCCAGCGTGCGCATGTTGTGCAGGCGGTCGGCGAGCTTGACCAGGATCACGCGAATGTCGCGCGCCATGGCCATGGCCATTTTCTGGAAGTTTTCGGCTTGGGCTTCGGCTTTGGTCTCGAAATTCATCTGGGTCAGTTTGCTGACCCCGTCGACCAGTTCGGCCACGGTTTCACCGAACTGCGCTTGCAGCGCTTCCTTGGCGATACCGGTGTCTTCGATCACGTCATGCAGCATCGCGGCCATCAGGCTCTGATGATCCATGTGCATGTCGGCAAGAATATTGGCCACGGCAAGAGGATGCGTGACGTACGCCTCGCCACTGCGACGGCGCTGACCGTCATGGGCTTGTTCGGCGTAGAAATACGCTCGGCGGACCAGGTTGACCTGGTCATTGCCGAGGTAGGTCGATAAGCGATCGGCGAGGGCGTCTATGCTCGGCATGATGACTCCTGCCGTAAGCTGTGATCCCGCGCCGTGCTACGTCGACCAGGCATAGGCTTAAACGGCCTCGTTGGACTCGTCCTCGAACGCAGCGAAGACCGGATCTTCGTGGACGATTTCTTGCTCGGCGATGAACTCGTAGCTCATCAGGCCTTCAGCGATTTCACGCAGGGCGACAACGGTCGGCTTGTCATTTTCCCACTGGACCAGTGGCTCTTTGCCGCCGGTGGCCAGTTGACGGGCACGCTTGGTAGAGAGCATGACCAGCTCAAAGCGGTTATCCACGTGTTCTAGGCAGTCTTCAACGGTTACGCGGGCCATGGTATTCCTCGGAGCGAATGCAAGATGCGCGCTGCCCGGTTGGGCGAGCGGACTCAACAGTTTAAAAAATCACCAGCGATTAGGGAAGCGCTGATTTTTTAACCAAGCCCTTCAACGCGCTGCAAGCACCAATGTAAAGCGCTTGCAGGCATTTTGGGAAGTGCTGATTAACCGAGCAGTTCGGCCAGTAATTTGCCATGAAGCTGCTGCTGGCGCTTCTGAATCAGCTGATTGGCGCGGAAAATCGCCTTCAGATCATCCAGCGCGTGGGCGAAATCGTCGTTGATGATCAAGTAGTCGTAGTCGACGTAATGGCTCATCTCGCTGACCGCTTCACGCATACGACCGTCGATGATTTCGTCGCTGTCCTGGCCACGGTTGGTCAGACGCTGGTGCAGGGCTTGCAGCGACGGCGGCAGAATGAAGATCGAACGCGCCTGCGGCATCAGCTTGCGCACTTGCTCGGCGCCTTGCCAGTCGATTTCCAGAATCAGATCGTGGCCAGCGTCCAGGGTTTGCTGCAGGTGACTTTGCGAGGTGCCATAGAGGTTGCCGAACACTTCGGCGCGCTCGAGAAAATCGCCATGCTCGCCCATTTTCACGAAGGCTTCGCGGGAGACGAAGTTGTAGTTCACGCCATCCACTTCGCCCGGACGCTTGGCACGGGTGGTGTGCGAAACCGAAACGCGGATCTCCGGTTTGGCGTCGGTCAAAGCCTTGACCAGACTGCTCTTGCCCGCGCCCGAAGGGGCGGAAATGATGTACAGGGTGCCGGTGCTGTGGGTCATGTCAGGGTTGCCTTACTCAATATTCTGCACTTGTTCGCGCATCTGCTCGATCAACACCTTGAGGTTGACGGCGGCTTGGGTGCTGCGCGGATCGAAGGCCTTGGAGCCCAGTGTGTTGGCTTCGCGGTTGAGCTCCTGCATCAGGAAGTCGAGGCGACGACCGGCTGCACCGCCGGACTTGAGCACGCGGCGCACTTCGATGATGTGGGTGCTCAGGCGATCCAGTTCTTCGGCCACGTCGCTCTTTTGCGCGAGGATGACCATTTCCTGTTCGAGGCGCTGTGGGTCCAGCTCAGCCTTCATGTCGGCGAAGCGGTCGAGGACTTTCTGGCGTTGGGTTGCCAGCATCTGCGGCACCAGTTCACGCAGAGTCACGACGTCTTCTTCGATCGACGTCAGGCGCTCGTTGATCAACCGCGCCAGCTCCGCGCCTTCGCGCTCGCGGCCAGCCTTCAGTTCTTTCAGGCCTTGATTGAACAGGGCCAGCGCTTCGGCGTTCAGCGCCTGCGGATCAGTTGCATCGCCGACCAGCACGCCGGGCCAGGCCAGTACTTCCAGCGGATTCAGTGCCGCAGGGTTTTTGATCAGGTCAGCAATGGTCTCAGCGGCAGCGACCAATTGCGCGGCGCGCTCGCGATCGACTTGCAGCGCCTTGCCGGTGCTTTCTTCGGTGAAGCGCAAGGTGCATTCCAGTTTGCCTCGCGACAGGCCCTGACGCAGCGCTTCACGCACGGCGCCTTCGAGATCGCGAAACGACTCCGGCAGACGAAGGTGCGGTTCCAGATAGCGGCTGTTGACCGAGCGCAGTTCCCAGCTCAGGGTGCCCTGTGCGCCGGCTTTCTCGACGCGGGCGAAGGCGGTCATGCTGTGCACCATGGCGGTGACCTCGCAATGCAGATCGGCGCGGAACAGTCGTTCCGCAGGCGCGATATCAATGAATGTAAGCCGACTGGCAGCAAAGGCGCAGGATTGTAGCGCAGTGCGGCGAATGCGCCCAAACACACGGTGTGACAAAGGGCTGCAGCCCGTCGGTAATGCGTGTTTCAGCGGCTTCGGTCGTCGCCCGGGTTTTTTAAGCAGTGCCCAGTCGCGGTGCAGCGCTCTATAATGCTCGGCAGTTTTCCGTCCCCAGTACAGGTATTTCCTATGAAACGTCCAAGTGGTCGCGTTGCCGATCAGCTCCGCTCGATCCGCATTACCCGCAACTACACCAAACACGCCGAAGGATCGGTGCTGGTCGAATTCGGTGATACCAAAGTCATCTGCACCGTCAGCGTCGAAAACGGCGTACCGCGCTTCCTCAAGGGTCAGGGCCAGGGTTGGTTGACTGCCGAGTACGGCATGCTGCCGCGCGCCACTGGCGAGCGTAACCAGCGTGAAGCCAGCCGTGGCAAGCAGGGCGGTCGCACCCTGGAAATCCAGCGTCTGATCGGCCGCTCCCTGCGCGCTGCGCTGGACATGTCGAAGCTGGGCGACGTGACCCTGTACGTCGATTGCGACGTGATCCAGGCTGACGGCGGTACTCGCACGGCTTCCATCACCGGCGCTATGGTTGCCTTGGTTGACGCGTTGAAAGTGATCAAGAAGCGCGGCGGCCTGAAAGGCGGCGACCCGCTCAAGCAAATGATCGGCGCAGTATCGGTCGGCATGTATCAGGGCGAGGCGGTGCTGGATCTGGACTATCTTGAAGATTCCGCTGCCGAGACCGACCTCAACGTAGTAATGACCAGCACCGGTGGTTTCATCGAAGTGCAGGGCACCGCCGAAGGCGCGCCGTTCCAGCCTGAAGACCTGAACGCGATGCTGGAACTGGCCAAGAAAGGCATGAACGAAATCTTTGAACTGCAAAAGGCTGCACTGGCCGACTGAGCAGGTTCATAACCGCAAGGAGGACGCGATGAGTGAGCAAGAGTTGCTGCCCAAACCGAGCCAGGAGGTTCGCCAATGGGCGATGTTTTGTCACTTGTCCGCCTTGCTGGGGATCTGGATTCCGTTCGGTACGTTGATCGGGCCGCTGATCCTGTGGCAGATGAAGCGCGAGATGGATCCGTTCATTGATGCGCAGGGTAAAGAGGCGCTGAATTTTCAGATCACCGTCGCTATCGCCTCGGCCATCTGTTTCTTGCTGATGGTGCTGATTATCGGATTCTTTCTGTTTGGTCTTCTGGCCATTGGTGCGTTGATTCTGACGATCATTGCGGGTGTGAAGGCTAATGAGGGTTTTCCTTATCGTTATCCGTTTACCTGGCGCTTGATCAAATAAATAGCTGAATTGCAGTCAGTACTGTTTACAACAAATGCCCCTACTTGTAGGGGCATTTTTATTTGTGCAACTTAATTAGTTACCTTGGTATGTAGGAATTTTCTGATGGTGATAAACGGTAGTTGATATTTTTTATTGATTCAATAATTACATGTTTAGTCACAACTGCAGGGCTCGGCGCCTGTCCGTGCCCTTGGCAATTGGCTTTGGCGATTGCTAAAGTTGCCGCGCTTCATATTGCTTCTGAAATATTCCGATATATTCAAGCCATCGAAGGCTTTTGAATTCCACAGTAACCAGTGTTGAGACAATCAGCCGGTTCATGGGGTGGATGCGGGTAAAAGTTCGCCCCTGAATATAGCCAAGAACAATCCAAATGATTCAGCTCGATTTTTACGGAACGCTTGTGGCCGCTTCCCTGGTGCTTTTACTTGGGCGCGGACTTGTTACACGTGTTGGTTTTATGCGCAGTTACAATATTCCCGAACCCGTGGCAGGTGGCTTGGTAGTCGCGTTGCTTTTGTTGATGTTGCGATCATTCGACGTTGAAGTGCGCTTTGATACCTCGCTGCAAACACCGCTGATGCTGGCCTTTTTTGCCACCATCGGTCTGAGTGCCGATTTCGCCAGTCTGAAGAAAGGCGGGCGCATCGTCGGGATTTTCCTGCTGGCCGTCACCGGGCTGTTGGTGGTGCAGAACGCAATGGGTATCGGGTTGGCGACAATGCTCGGTCTCGACCCGTTGATGGGGCTGCTGACAGGATCCATCACCCTGGCGGGCGGCCATGGCACCGGCGCCGCGTGGGGCACGGTGTTCAGCGAGAAGTATGGTCTGGCCTCCGCATCCGAGCTGGCAATGGCCTCTGCGACGTTTGGTCTGGTGTTGGGTGGTCTGATTGGTGGGCCGGTTGCGCGCTTGCTGATCAAGCGTGTGGAGGTGCCTGGCTGCAATCAACAGGAAACACCGCGACTGCCAAAGGGCTTTGAGCAACCGAACAAAGAGCGCTCGATCACGCCTTTCTCGTTTATCGAAACCCTGGCACTGATTGCCGTCAGCCTGCTGGCCGGTAGCCTGCTCAATGGCTGGCTATTGGGGACTGCGCTCGAGTTGCCGACGTTCGTGTGTGTCTTGTTCGTGGGTGTGGTTCTGCGTAATGGTCTGTCAGCATTGGGCTTGTATCAGGTATTTGAGCGTGAAGTCTCGGTGCTGGGCAACGTCAGTCTCTCGCTGTTCCTGGCGATCGCGCTGATGTCACTGAAGTTGTGGGATCTGGCTGCGCTGGCCTTGCCGATCTTCATCATTCTGGCGGTGCAGGCCTTGGTTATGGCGTTGTTCGCGATTTTCGTGACGTTCCGGGTAATGGGCAGTAACTACGATGCCGCGGTGCTGGCTGCCGGGCATTGCGGCTTCGGCCTCGGCGCGACACCGACCGCCATCGCCAACATGCAGGCGGTGACGCAGCGTTTCGGGCCGTCGCAGATCGCTTTTCTGGTGGTGCCGATGGTCGGGGCGTTCTTCATCGACATCATCAATGTCATCGTGATCAAGTTGTATCTGGCGCTGCCGTTCTTCGCGGCTGTCTAGGCTTTGACTGACGCATAAAAAATGCCCGTATCCTGCGATACGGGCATTTTTGTATTTCTAAAAGACGCTTAGATCGTCAGCGTCCAGTCGTAGTCGACGATCAGCGGCGCGTGCTGCGAGAACCGCGGCTGACGTGGCAGGCGTGCACTGCGCACGAAGCGTCGCAGGCCTGGTGTCAGGATCTGGTAATCGAAGCGCCAGCCCAGATTAAGCATCTCGGCCTGTTCGTTGTCCGGCCACCAGCTGTACTGGTCGCCTTCACGGCTGACTTCGCGCAGGGCATCGACATAACCCATGTTGCCGACAATCTCGTCCATCCAGGCGCGTTCTGGCGCCAGGAAGCCCGGGGATTGCTGGCTGTCGCGCCAGTTCTTGATGTCGAGCTTCTGCTGCGCAACATACAGCGAGCCACAATAAACGTACTCGCGACGTTTGCGTCGCTGTTTGTCCAGATACTTGCCGAAATCGTCCATGAGCTTGAACTTCTGGTTCAAGTCCTCATCGCCGTTCATCCCCGAAGGGAGCAGCAAGGTGGCAATACTGACTTTGTCGAAATCTGCTTGCAGGTAGCGCCCGTAGCGGTCGGCCGTCTCGAAACCGAGACCGCTGATGACAGCCTTCGGTTGCAACCGCGAATACAAAGCCACGCCACCTTGGGCAGGGACTTCAGCATCGCAGGCATAAAGGAAGTAGCCATCCAGTTGGAAGGCTGGGTCATCCAGTTCAAAGGCGGAGGCACGGGTGTCCTGCAGGCAGATGACGTCGGCATTCTGTGCTTGCAGCCAACTGAGCAAACCACGCTCGACTGCAGCCTGAATACCATTGACGTTCACACTGATGATCCGCATAAATGGCCCCAAAAATCGCGTGCGTGTATGATACACGGCGTCAAGCTAATTAGCTAAATCCGTGGTATTTGGGGTTTTTTTCATGCAAGCGTATCAGCGCGATTTCATTCGTTTTGCCATCGATCGCGGCGTTTTGCGCTTCGGTGAGTTCACCCTGAAGTCCGGGCGCACCAGTCCCTACTTCTTCAACGCCGGCCTGTTCAACTCGGGCTCGGCCTTGGCGCAGCTGGGGCGTTTCTACGCCGCAGCCATCGCCGAAAGCGGCATTCCTTTCGACGTTCTGTTCGGCCCGGCCTACAAAGGCATCCCGTTGGCGGCGACTACCGCCGTCGCGCTGGCTGAGCACCACAACCGTGACTTGCCATGGTGTTTCAACCGTAAAGAAGCCAAGGCTCACGGCGAAGGCGGCAGTCTGGTTGGCGCGCCGTTGACTGGCGAAGTGCTGATCATCGACGACGTGATCACCGCGGGCACCGCGATCCGCGAAGTGATGCAGATCATCGCCTCGCAGGACGGCGCCAAAGCCGCCGGCGTGCTGATCGCCCTGAACCGTCAGGAGCGTGGCAACGGTGAGTTGTCGGCGATTCAGGAAGTCGAGCGCGATTTCGGCATCCCGGTGATCAGCATTGTTTCGCTGAATCAGGTGCTGGAATTCCTCGCTGACGATCCGCTGCTCAAACAACACCTGCCAGCCGTTGAAGCGTATCGCGCCCAATTCGGCGTTTGATGGCTTTGTGACAAACCTGGGGGAGCAACCTCGCTACCACTGGGATTGCGCTGCAAAAAAAGACCCCGTTCAGTCAGGCTGAACGGGGTCTTTTTTATTTTTGACTAGTTGGCAGCCTGGCCCGGGTACGGATCTGCCGCCGCATCGCCCTGACCGCTCAAGATATTCCAGCCATTGAGCACATGAGTGCTGGGTTGGTAATCGGGGCACGGTGGCAGCGAGGTTTTCGACTGGTTCGAGTATTCGCGCCCACAGTCTGCACACTCATAGGTGCCTGCCGAAACGTCACTGCCGTAAGGTACGTGGTCTTTTTGCATGGGGAAGATCTCCTGTGGATTCAGCGGAGATCCTATGGGGATTGGTGCTTTCGCGATGTCGGACGCTTCGTTGATGAGCGTCGGACGTTTCTCTCGTGCACAAAAAAGATCGCAGACTTCGTCAGCTCCTACAGCGAATTCATACAACTGAAATTCCGTAGGCGCTGCCGCAGACTGCGATCTTTTACGCTTCAGCGATCAGGGACGTTTGCGATTGCTGATCAGCGTGCCCACACCCGTATCGGTGAAGATTTCCAGAAGGATCGCATTCGGCACGCGACCGTCGATGATCAACGAACTGCCCACGCCGCCCTGCACCGCTTCCAGTGCGCAGCGGATTTTCGGCAGCATGCCGCCGTAGATGGTGCCGTCGGCGATCAAATCGTCGACTTGCTGCGTGCTCAGACCGGTCAACACCGTGCCCGACTTGTCCATCAGGCCGGCGATGTTGGTCAGCAACATCAGCTTCTCGGCTTTCAGCGCTTCGGCCACTTTCCCGGCCACCAGGTCAGCGTTGATGTTGTACGACTCACCGTTGGCGCCGACGCCGATCGGCGCGATCACCGGGATGAAATCACCTTTGACCAGCAGGTTGAGCAAGTCGGTGTTGATCCCGATGACTTCGCCAACGTGGCCGATGTCGATGATTTCCGGCTGGGTCATCTCCGGCGTCTGGCGGGTGACGGTGAGTTTCTTCGCACGAATCAGCTCGGCGTCTTTGCCGGTCAGGCCGATGGCGCTGCCGCCGTGGCGGTTGATCAGGTTGACGATGCTTTTGTTGACCTGACCGCCCAAGACCATTTCCACGACGTCCATGGTCGCTGCGTCAGTGACGCGCATGCCATCGACGAAGTGGCTTTCGATCGACAGGCGCTTGAGCAGATCACCGATCTGCGGGCCGCCACCGTGCACGACCACCGGGTTGATGCCGACGGCTTTCATCAGCACGATGTCGCGGGCGAAGCCGGTTTTCAGCTCCTCGCTTTCCATCGCGTTGCCGCCGTATTTGATCACCAGGGTCTTGCCGACATAACGTCGGATGTAAGGCAGCGCTTCGGACAGGACCTTGGCAGTGTTGGCGGCGGCATCGCGTTCGAGGGTCATTCAGGGCTCCGGGTGGATCAGAACGGTAGTTGGAGATCAGGTGCAACACGTTTCAACTGGGCGTGGAACACGTCCTTGATGCGCTGCAATTCAGCCTCGTCATCGGCCTCGAAGCGCAGCACCAGCACCGGTGTGGTGTTGGACGCGCGCACCAGGCCCCAGCCTTTGGCGTAATCGACACGCACGCCGTCGATGGTGGTCAGGTCAGCGCCTGCGCCCCATTGAGCGTCGTGCAGTGCATCAATGATGCTGAATTTGCTCTCTTCGGTCACATGGATATTGATTTCCGGCGTAGAAATATCGTTCGGGAAGGTCGCGAACAGCTCTTCCGCGGTGGATTTTTCCTTGCTGAGGATTTCCAGCAGCCGTGCGGCGCTGTAGATACCGTCGTCAAAACCGAACCAGCGCTCCTTGAAGAAGATGTGCCCGCTCATTTCACCGGCCAATAGCGCGCCGGATTGTTTCATTTTCTTTTTGATCAACGAATGACCAGTCTTCCACATTAGCGGTCGACCACCGTATTCCTTGATCAGCGGCACCAGGCGACGGGTACATTTGACGTCGAAGATGATTTCCGCGTCCGGGTTGCGCGCCACTACGTCACGGGCAAACAGCATCAACAGGCGATCCGGGTAGACGATGCTGCCGGTGTTGGTCACCACGCCGACACGGTCGCCGTCGCCGTCGAAAGCCAGGCCGATGTCGGCGTTGGTTTCCTTGACCTTGGCGATCAGGTCGACGAGGTTTTCAGGCTTGCCCGGGTCCGGGTGGTGGTTCGGAAAGTTGCCGTCGACTTCGCAGAACAGCGGGATGACTTCGCAGTTCAGCGCTTCGATCAATTGCGGGGCGATCACGCCGGCCGCGCCATTGCCGCAGTCGACTACGACTTTCATGCGCCGCGCCAGTTTGATGTCCTGGACGATTTCGGTGTTGTAGCGGTCGAGGATTTCGACCTGGGTGACGCTGCCATTGCCGCTGCTCAAGTTGTTGGTCTTGAGGCGCTCGTGCAGGGCCTGGATTTGTTCGTTGGCGAGGGTGTCGCCGGCGATGACGATCTTGAAGCCGTTGTAATTCGACGGGTTGTGGCTGCCGGTAAGCATCACCCCGGACTTGCCGGCCAGGACGTTCGCGGCGTAGTACAGCGCCGGCGTTGGCACCAGGCCTACATCGCTGACGTGGCAGCCGCTCTCGGCGATACCACGAATCAGTTCTGCAACCAGCTCAGGGCCGGACAAGCGACCGTCGCGCCCGACGGACACGTTCGGCTCGCCTTCAGCGAGGCTCTGCGAACCGATGGCGCGGCCGATCCAGTAAGCGGTTTCGGCATTGAGGAATTCTGGCACGGTGCCGCGAATGTCATAGGCGCGGAAAATGCTGTCGGGCAGCTTCGGGGCGATCTTGGCGGGGGTGCTCATCTACGGAAATGCTCCATCTCGAAAGTGGCGGGACAGACCGACGAATCGTTCGACGGCAGGCTCAAACTGAAGGGTATGACGGCGTTTTCCACAGAGAGTTCGTGGTGTGAAAGGGCCATGACGCCTTGGCTGGCGTGGCGTTCGGCCGGCAAAACCTTGATTTTCAGTATTAAAACCTGCTGTCGATGTTGCGCATTTTTTGTGGGGTTACTTCGTGCCGGTATGCCCGAAACCGCCGGTCCCGCGCTCGGTTTCGACGAACTCTTCAACCATTTCGAAGTGCGCCTGCACCACCGGTACCAGGACCAATTGCGCCAGACGTTCGCCGACGGTCATGGTGAAATCGGACTGGCCACGGTTCCAGCACGACACCATCAGCGGGCCCTGGTAATCGGAGTCGATCAGGCCGACCAGGTTGCCCAGCACGATGCCGTGCTTATGGCCCATGCCCGAGCGCGGCAGGATCAGCGCGGCGAGGTTCGGGTCGCCGATGTAAACCGACAGACCGGTGGGGATCAGCACGGTTTCACCCGGTTTGATCACGATGTCCTGATCCAGCATGGCGCGCAGGTCGAGGCCGGCGGAGCCCGGGGTGGCGTATTGCGGCAGCGGGAATTCAGTACCGATGCGTGGGTCGAGGATCTTGGCTTGCAAAGCGTGCATGTAAATTAAACCTGGTTCAGACGTTCGGCGATAAAAGTGACCAGTTGGCGAGCGATCTTGCTCTTGCTGGTCTGGGCGAAAACCGTGGCGTGCAGCGCACGGTCAATCACGCTGCAGGCGTTTTCTTCGCTGTTGAAACCGATGCTCGGGTTGGCGACGTCGTTGGCGACGATCAAATCGAGATTCTTGTCCTTCAGCTTGCGTGCAGCGTAGTCGAGCAGGTGTTCGGTCTCGGCGGCAAAGCCGACACTGAACGGACGGTCGGGACGGGTTGCGATGGTGGCCAGGATGTCCGGGTTACGCACCATTTGCAGGACGAAGCCGTCACCGCTCGTAGGATCTTTCTTGAGTTTTTGCGGGGCAACGACTTCCGGGCGGTAGTCCGCGACCGCTGCCGAGGAAATGAACACGTCGCACGGAATCGCGGCTTCGCAGGCCGCGAGCATGTCGCGGGCGCTGACCACGTCGATACGCGTGACGCGATCCGGCGTCGGCAGATGCACCGGGCCGCTGATCAGCGTGACCCGAGCGCCGGCTTCAACCGCTGCTTCGGCGAGGGCAAACCCCATTTTGCCGGAGCTGTGGTTGGTGATGTAGCGCACCGGATCGATGTTTTCTTGCGTCGGGCCGGCGGTAATCACGACGTGTTTGCCGGTCAGTGCCTGACGCTGAAAGCAGTCCGCTGCGCATTGCGCCAGTTCGGTGGCTTCCATCATCCGGCCCATACCGACGTCGCCGCAGGCCTGGCTGCCGGAGGCCGGGCCGAAAGTCTTCAGGCCACGGCTCTCTAGCAGTTGCAGGTTGGCCTGAGTCGCCGGGTCGCGCCACATCGCCTGATTCATGGCCGGCGCGACAGCCACGACGGCGTCAGTGGCAAGCACCAGTGTGGTCAGCAAATCGTTGGCAATGCCTTGCGCCAGACGGGCGAGCAGGTCGGCGGTGGCCGGGGCGATCAGCACCAGATCGGCCCATTTCGCCAGCTCGATATGGCCCATCGCGGCTTCTGCGGCCGGGTCGAGCAAGTCGAGGTGTACAGGGTGGCCGGACAGGGCCTGCATGGTCAGCGGGGTGATGAACTCGGCGCCGCCATGGGTCATGACCACGCGCACTTCAGCGCCCTGGTCGATCAGGCGACGAACCAGATCTGCGCTCTTGTAGGCCGCGATGCCGCCGCCGACGCCCAGAACGATGCGTTTCCGATACAGCCGCTGCATAGGTCTGCCTTTCATTTCGTGGGTGACATACGTGGCGAACCCCCCTCCCCAGAGTGAATTCGCCCGCAAAAAAGATGGGCTAAGATATCACAGCGACCGCTACGGAACAGCGGCGCCCACAGACAGGGAATGTGTATGAGTATTCGCGATTGGCCTGCGGCGGAACGCCCGCGGGAAAGGTTATTGGAACATGGGGCAGCGAGCCTTTCGGACGCTGAGTTATTGGCGATTTTTCTGCGTACCGGGTTGCCCGGATTAAGTGCTGTGGATCTGGCGCGCAACCTGTTGACTCAATTTGGCAGCCTGCGTTTGCTGCTTGAGGCCGATCAGGACGCATTCAGCAAACAATTGGGTCTCGGGCCGGCGAAGTTTGCGCAACTGCAAGCGGCTCAGGAAATGAACAGGCGGCATCTGGCTGAGAAATCACGGCAGAAACCGGCGCTGGAAAACCCTCAGGTTGTTCGCGACTATCTGAAATCGATGCTGCGTCACGAGCCGCATGAGGTGTTTGGTTGCCTGTTTCTCGACTCCAAACATCAAGTCCTGAATTTCGAGATACTTTTCCGTGGCTCGATCGACAACACCAGCGTGCATCCCCGCGAGGTCGTGAAGCGATGTTTGGCCAATAACGCGGCGGCGTTGATCCTGTGCCACAACCACCCGTCGGGGAACACTGACCCCAGTCAGGCTGATCGATTGCTGACCAAGCGTCTGCAGAAGGCGCTGGAGTTGATTGATGTGCGTGTGCTGGATCACTTCATCGTCGGTGACGGCGAGCCGCTGTCGATGGCGGAGTGTGGCTGGATGTGAAAAAGCAGCGACAAGCGTCGAGCTACAAGCGGCAAGCTAGAGCCATGCGCGGAGGGCTCTAGCTTGAGGCTTGCCGCTTACGGCTTGACGCTGGTTTTGGAGTAGTCCTGCCGCCCAAACGGGCTCACGGAGTAACCCTGCACATCTTTACGCGTCAATGCGTAAGCCGTCGGGTGCGCCAGCGGCAACCACAACGCCTGCTGCTGAATCTGCGTCTGTGCCTGCTCGTACAGCTTGGTGCGCACGCCTTGCTCGCTGGTGGTCTTGCCGGCGCTGATCAGCTTGTCCAGATCAGCGTTGCAGTAACGCGCGAAGTTAGTGCCCGACTTGACCGCCGCGCAGGAAAATTGCGGCGTGAGGAAGTTATCCGGGTCGCCGTTATCGCCGGCCCAGCCCATGAACAGCAGATCATGCTCGCCGGCCTTGGCGCGACGAATCAGCTCGCCCCACTCGATCACGCGGATTTCTGCCTGAATGCCGATTTCCGCCAGATCTGACTGCAGCATCTGTGCACCCAGGCTCGGGTTCGGATTCAGCAAGCTGCCGGAAGGACGCGTCCAGATAGTGGTCTGGAAACCGTCCTTCAACCCGGCCTTGGCCAGCAACGCCTTAGCTTTGGCGACATCGTGCGGGTAGCCCGGCAGGTTCTTCGCGTAGCTCCAGGTGATCGGCGGGTAAGGGCCGTTGGCCGCTTCGGCGGTGTCCTCAAACACAGCTTTGATGTAGTTGGCCTTGTCGAAGGCGAGGTTGATCGCCTGGCGCACTTCCGGCTTGTCCAGCGGCGGATGCTGGCTGTTGATGCCGACGAAAGCGGTCATGAACGCGTCAGTCTTTTCGACTTTCAACGTCGGTTCTTTCAGCGCGGCCTGTACGTCGAGTGGTTTCGGCGACAGGGCGATCTGACATTCGTTACGTCGCAGCTTTTGCAGGCGTACGTTGGCGTCCGGGGTGATGGCGAAGATCAACGGATCGACCGCAGGCTTGCCGCCGAAGTAATCCGGGTTGGCCTTGTAGCGGATCGCGGCGTCTTTCTGGAAACGGGTGAACACGAACGGGCCGGTGCCGATTGGCTGGCTGTTGAGCTTGTCGGTCGCGCCGGCCTTCATCAGTTTGTCAGCGTATTCGGCAGAATAGATCGAAGCGAAGCCCATGCTCAGGGTTGCCAGGAAGGTCGAATCCGGATGATCAAGGGTGAAGCGCACGGTCAGCGGATCAAGTGCGTCGATCTTCTTGATCAGCGCCGGCAACTGCATCGACTGTGCGTGCGGGAAGCCGCTCTGGGCGACTTTGTGCCACGGGTTGGCCGGGTCGAGCATGCGGTCGAAGCTGAATTTGACGTCTTCGGCGGTCAGCTCGCGGGTCGGCTTGAAGTATTCGGTCGTGTGAAACTTCACCTGCGGGTGCAGCTTGAACACATACGCCAGGCCATCGGTGCTGACTTCCCAGCTGTCGGCCAGGCTCGGGACGACTTTGCCGCTGGCGGTGTCGAAGTCCACCAGTCGGTTCATCAGCACGTCGGCTGAAGCGTTGGTGGTGGTCAGCGAGTTGTATTGCACCACGTCGAACCCTTCCGGGCTGGCCTCGGTGCAGACGCTCAGCGCGGCGGCCTGGGCCAGTGGGCTCAGCAGGAGCGGGGCGAGCAACAGGGGTAGGGCAGCGAGGCGCATGGTCGGTTTCCTTTTACAGATCGAAGGCCCATCTGCAAGTGCAGTCTGGAAAAGGCCTACCCTAGAGGGCTGGATTACAAATGACTATCCCCTTTTTGCATTTTAAGGGCACAGTGATGGCAGTTTTTCAGACCGCGGTGCCGCGCAAAAAGTCTGCAACCGTCGTAGAAGTGATTTTCTGCGACGAGTGGTAAAAGTCTGTGCCAGCCTTTATCCAAGGCGTTCGCAGGCTGGAAAAACGCCTTTTTGTGGATTGATTGCACACGGAAAGTTGTTGCACCTCAGTCTTTCTGGTATAAAGCAGCGCTCTTTTCTAGGGGCCCGGTTCCTTCACTGTAGGTGTAGCCGGTAAGACCTCTAAAGAAACGCGGCGCCTGGCGCCAAATGACTGAGAGATTAAGCGGCCAACCCATGCCGGGTTGGGCATGTGGTTTTAGAGGGCTGAGGCATGTCGAGAGTATGTCAAGTTACCGGTAAGGGTCCGGTGACTGGGAATAACATTTCCCACGCAAACAACAAAACCCGTCGTCGTTTCCTGCCGAACCTGCAGCATCACCGCTTCTGGGTTGAAGAAGAGAAACGTTTTGTGCGTCTGCGCGTATCTGCCAAAGGCATGCGTATCATCGACAAGCGTGGCATCACTGTCGTGCTCGCCGAACTTCGCCGCGATGGCAAGATTTAAGGGAGCTAATCATGCGTGAATTGATTCGTTTGATCTCGAGCGCCGGTACTGGTCACTTCTACACTACCGACAAGAACAAGCGTACTACCCCGGACAAAATCGAGATCAAGAAATATGATCCGGTTGTTCGCAAGCACGTGATGTACAAGGAAGGCAAAATCAAGTAATTGATTTTTCCTGACTTACGAAAAAGGCCCGTATCTCACGATACGGGCCTTTTTTGTTGCCTGAAAAAAACCGTCCCGGCAGCGCTTAACTGGCGGTTAGCCAAAATAGATCGAGATGATCCTGTCATCGGCGTTGACGTTCAGGTTGATGCGTTCAGCGCGTGCGTCATAGGTCCCCACATAGTTGCCCCATGGGCGGGTAGGACGTCCGGTGGTGTCTTCTACTTGCTGGCGCAAGGCTTCGGAGTATTGCGCACCGATGACCGAGTTGATCAGGTCGAGTACTTGGGCATCAGTGTAGGTCGTGGTATTGGGCATGCTGCATTCCTTGCGGCAAATAGATCCAGCGCTTAGAAAAAAGCAATTCGGGTGATGTTGTGAGCGTTGTCCAGGAACAGATTGATACGGTCGGAACGCATATCAAGGGTCATCTCGCTGTCTTGGGTCAGGGCGCGAACCGGGCGTCGGGTGATGTTTTCGATCAACTGCTGGAGTTTTTCGGAATAGGTCAGGCCGATGATGGGGCTCAACAGATCGAGTATTTGTGCATTGGTGTAAGTCGTGGCGTTGGGCATGCTGCATTCCTTGCGGCAAAGTGGTTATCAAGGCACCTCGTGAATCGAGATGCCGATTGATAATCCGCCGACCAGAACTGCGGGGTGCGGTAAATAGTTATACGGTCTCAGTCTTTTTGTTCGAAGATCACATAGATCTTGCGGCAAGCCTCAAGCACTTCCCAAGTGCCACGAAACCCCGCCGGAATCACAAACCGGTCGCCCACACGCAACGTCTTGGCATTGCCATCGCTGTCCCGCAGCACCGAAACGCCCTGCAAAATCTCGCAGTATTCATGCTCGGTGTAGTTCACCGTCCACTGCCCGACCGCACCTTCCCACACGCCGACGCCCATCTGCCCACAAGGGCTGTCGTATTGATGGAACACGGCCTGTTCAGGATCACCCTTGAGCACTTTGGCCGGATCCGGGCGATAGCGTTCGGCTTCGCTGCTGGTCAGGCTGATGTCGACGACGTTCTGGATGTTCATTGTTGTTATCCCCCGTGAATACGGCGCGATTGGCTGGAAAGGGCCAAAGTCTATGTTGATTAAAATCAACACCGCAAGGCCGTATGGCCACCTTATGTCAAATATATTGAAACAAACCCGGTGCCTGGTTTAGGGTGGCGGGTGCCTCTGGCCGAAAAAACGGCTGGCCGTGCAGAATTCCTGAGGACGCTGGCGAAGATCGCGCGGCGCTCGTATTCAACAAGAGGAGGACACTTCAATGACCACCCTGACTCGTGCCGACTGGGAACAACGCGCCCGCGACCTGAAGATCGAAGGCCGCGCCTACCTCAATGGCGAATACACCGACGCCGTCTCCGGCGAGACCTTTGAGTGCATCAGCCCGGTCGATGGCCGTCTGCTCGGCAAGATTGCCAGCTGTGACGCCGCCGACGCCCAGCGCGCCGTGGAAAATGCCCGCGCTACCTTCAATTCCGGCGTGTGGTCGCGTCTGGCGCCGACCAAACGCAAAGCCACCATGATTCGTTTCGCCGGCCTGCTGAAACAGCACGCTGAAGAACTGGCCCTGCTCGAAACCCTCGACATGGGCAAGCCGATCAGCGATTCGCTGTACATCGACGTTCCTGGCGCTGCGCAAGCGTTGAGCTGGAGCGGTGAAGCGATCGACAAGATCTACGATGAAGTGGCAGCGACGCCGCACGATCAACTCGGTCTGGTAACCCGCGAGCCAGTCGGTGTGGTCGGCGCCATCGTGCCGTGGAACTTCCCGCTGATGATGGCCTGCTGGAAACTCGGTCCGGCGCTGTCGACCGGTAACTCGGTAATCCTCAAGCCGTCGGAAAAATCCCCGCTGACTGCTATTCGCATCGCTGCGCTGGCCGTTGAGGCCGGTATTCCGAAGGGCGTGCTCAACGTACTGCCGGGCTACGGTCACACCGTCGGCAAGGCGCTCGCCCTGCACAACGATGTCGACACACTGGTGTTCACCGGTTCGACCAAGATCGCCAAGCAACTGATGATCTACTCTGGCGAATCGAACATGAAACGCGTCTGGCTGGAAGCCGGTGGCAAGAGCCCGAACATCGTTTTTGCCGATGCGCCGGATCTGCAAGCTGCCGCTGAATCCGCCGCCAGCGCCATCGCCTTCAACCAGGGCGAAGTCTGCACCGCCGGTTCGCGTCTGCTGGTCGAGCGCTCGATCAAGGACACATTCCTGCCAATGGTGATCGAGGCGCTGAAAACCTGGAAACCGGGCAATCCGCTGGATCCGGCGACCAACGTCGGTGCGCTGGTCGATACCCAGCAGATGAACACTGTGCTGTCGTACATCGAATCCGGTCATACCGATGGCGCCAAACTGGTCGCCGGCGGCAAGCGCATTCTTCAGGAAACCGGTGGCACTTACGTTGAGCCAACGATTTTCGACGGTGTGAGCAACGCGATGAAGATCGCTCAGGAAGAGATCTTCGGCCCGGTGCTCTCGGTCATCGCTTTCGATACTGCCGAAGAAGCCATCCAGATCGCCAACGACACGCCGTACGGCCTGGCCGCCGCAGTGTGGACCCAGGATATCTCCAAGGCGCACCTGACCGCCAAGGCCCTGCGTGCCGGCAGCGTGTGGGTCAATCAGTATGACGGCGGCGACATGACCGCACCGTTCGGCGGCTTCAAACAGTCGGGTAACGGCCGCGATAAATCGCTACACGCGTTCGACAAGTACACCGAGCTGAAGGCGACGTGGATCAAGCTGTAAGCCGTTAAGGGAGCCTGACTCAATCAGGCTCCCGAACCATACAGAGATCCCCTGTGGGAGCGAGCTTGCTCGCGAAAGCGGTGTATCAGTCAGCCCATGTGCTGAATGTGAAACCGCTTTCGCGAGCAGGCTCGCTCCCACAGTGGTTTTGTGGTGCACATAATAATTATCCACAGGAGCGTGGACCATGCGTTGGGCGACGTATTTCGCCGTGTTGGCGTCTGTCTTGAGTGTGGGTCTGGCCCTGGGAGTCAGCATGCCGCTGGTTTCCTTGCGCCTGGAGAGCTGGGGTTACGGCTCTTTCGCCATTGGTGTGATGGCGGCGATGCCAGCGATTGGCGTATTGCTGGGCGCGAAGATTTCCAGTCACTTGGCCGCGCGCTTCGGCACGGCCAACCTGATGCGCTTGTGCCTGTGGGCGGGGGCGCTGTCGATCGGTTTGCTGGCGCTGTTGCCGAGCTACCCGATCTGGCTGGTGCTGCGCCTGATGATCGGGGTGATCCTGACCATCGTGTTCATCCTCGGCGAGAGCTGGATCAATCAACTGGTGGTCGAGCATTGGCGCGGGCGACTGGTGGCGCTGTATGGCAGCAGTTATGCGCTGAGCCAACTGTCGGGGCCGTTACTGCTGGGCGCGCTGGGCACCGAGCATGATTACGGTTTCTGGGTCGGCGTCGGCCTGTTGCTGGTCTCGCCCTTGCTGTTGCTCGGTCGCAGCGGTGCGCCGAGCAGTGAAGCGAGCAGCGTGACGTTCCGCGACCTGTGGGGCTTCGCTCGCGAGCTGCCGGCGATTGCCTGGGCGGTCTCATTGTTCGCCGCGTTCGAGGCGATGATCCTGACGTTGCTGCCGGTGTATTGCCTGCAACAGGGTTTCACCGCTGAAATCGCCTTGGCGATGGTCAGCACCGTGGTGGTCGGCGATGCGCTGCTGCAATTGCCGATTGGTGCGTTGGCTGATTACCTGTCGCGGCGCACATTGTTCGCCGGGTGCGCGGTGGTGTTGATGCTCTCAAGTCTGGCAATTCCGCTATTGCTCGATACGCTGCTGATCTGGCCGGTTTGGGTGCTGTTCGGTGCCAGTGCCGGCGGGCTGTTTACCCTGTCGCTGATTTTGATTGGCGAACGTTATCGCGACGATGCGCTGGTGCGGGCGAATGCGCATATTGCGCAGCTCTGGGGCGTGGGTTGTCTGATCGGACCGTTGGCGGCGGGGGCGGGGAGCCAGTGGATCAACGGGCATGCGTTGCCGTTATTGATGGCGATCGGGGCGTTTGGGTTGGTTCTGCTGCTTTTGCGTCAGGGTGCGTTTGGCCCAGTGACCGAGCCTGCGTAGATCAAAAGATCGCAGCCTTCGGCAGCTCCTGCTGTTGAAATGCATTCCACCTGCAGGAGCTGCCGAAGGCTGCGATCTTTTGCTTTTTAAAGCATGCGTTCCAGGCCGACGCTGGTGCTGAACCACGCATTAAACCGTCGCCACCAACTCCCCGGCTCCTTGGTCAGCGTATGCATCTGGCCATTGTCTTCAGTGACCCAGACAATCTGGCCATCCTGCAACTTCGCCTGATAACTCAACGCTGGCGCCATACCCTGCAAGGCCAGCTCACGCACATGCTCGGCCAGCTCCGGGCTGTCGACCAACACCCCGACCTCGGTGTTCCACAGCACCGAACGCGGATCAAAGTTGAACGAGCCGATGAACGATTTCTGCCGATCAAAGATCATCGCCTTGCTGTGCAAACTTGAATCCGAGCCGCGAAACGACTTGCTGTAGAACACATGCGGCCCGCTGCCACCACCGTCCCCAGGCTGGCGCCGCAGTTCGTAGAGTTTCACCCCGTGCTCCAGCAGCGCCTTGCGGTACGGCGCATATCCGCCATGCACCGCCGGCACATCAGTGGCCTCCAGCGAGTTGGTCAGCAGGCTCACCGAAACCCCGGCATCGGCGCGCCCGGTCAAATACACCAACCCTGGCTGGCCCGGCACGAAGTACGCCGAGATCATGATCAACTCTTTACTCACGCCACGTAGCTCCGGCGCCAGTTGCGTGGTCAGCAGCAACTGCGGATCCGGCTCATCCTTGGCCAACACTTTGCTCGGCGCATCCCACAGCGCCTGATTCCACGCCCAGATCAGCTCTTTGCGCCAGATGTCCATGCGCGGCTCGGTGGTGAAAGTCATCAACTGCTGATACAGCGCGTGATTCTGTTTGCGGGTTTCTTCCAGGGATTCTTCCAGCCGCGTGCGGGTATTTTGCAGATCCTTGGCGGTCGGTTTGCTTGAGAGGAATTCGTCGATCGGCTTGCTCAGCGCACTGTTCCAGTACTGGTCGAAACTGTGCCCGAGCTGTTCGGCGACCGGTCCCATGCTGAGCATGTCGATGTCGGTGAAATTCAGGTTCGGCTCGGCGTCGAAATACTCGTCGCCCAGATTGCGCCCGCCGACGATGGCCGCGCTGTTGTCCGCCAGCCACAGTTTGTTGTGCATGCGACGGTGTTGCAGCGACAGGTTGAACAGGCGTCCGGCCGCGCGCGTGACGCCGGTGCTGCGGCCCAGATGCAACGGGTTGAACAGGCGAATCTGGATCTGCGGATGCGCTGCCAGCGTGGCGATGATCTGGTCGAGGCCGTCGCTGGTGGTGTCGTCGAGCAAGATGCGCACACGCACGCCGCGGTCGGCGGCCTTGAGCAATTCGTCCACCAGCATCCGCGTGCTGATGCCGTCGTGAACGATGTAGTACTGCAAATCGAGGCTCACCTGCGCATGACGGATCAACTCGGCGCGGGCGGTGAAGGATTCGGTGCTGTTGGAGAGCAGACGGAAACCGGAGCGGCCCTGATAGGGCGCCGCTTGGGCCTGGATCGAGCGGCCAAAACTGGAGTTGGACGCCGGCAAGGCCTCGCTCGGCTCGCGCGGCACATCAAGGCTGGCGCAGCCGCTGAGGAACGAGGTGAATAACAGCAAAGCGAGTAGGGGCTGTCTGAAGCTCACGTAGGATCGTTCCGGTTGGCGGCTGAGGTCGGCATATGGACGCTGGTCTCTGGAAAAAGGTCAGTCGGCTTCGGCGAGCAGTTGAATGGCCGTCGCACCGACCTTGCGCACGGCTTCTTCGATCTGCGCTGTCGGTTTCGCAGCGTAGTTCATCCGCAGGCAATTGCGGTATTTGCCCGAGGCGGAAAAGATACTGCCGACGGCAATCTGTACGCCCTGATCGTGCAAGGCACGATTCAGTTTCAGCGTGTCGAAACCTTCCGGCAATTCCACCCACAGCATAAAGCTGCCCTGCGGACGGCTGGCGCGAGTGCCGGCGGGGAAATAGCGGGTCACCCAGTCGATCATCAAGTCGCGATTGCGCTGGTATTGCGTGCGCATCCGCCGCAAATGTGGCTCGAAGTGGCCGGATTTTAGAAATTCGGCGATGGCGATTTGCGGCTGCGGTGCTGTCGATCCGGTGCTGATGTATTTCATGTGCAGCACCCGTTCCAGATAGCGTCCCGGTGCGACCCAGCCAATCCGCAGCCCCGGTGCCAGGGTCTTGGAAAACGAACTGCAGAGCAGCACGCGGCCGTCTTCATCGAAGGACTTGATCGTGCGCGGACGCGGGTAGGTGTAGGCCAGTTCGCCATACACATCGTCCTCGATGATCGCCACGTCGAAGCGCTGCGCGAGGTTGAGCAGGGCGCGTTTGCGCGACTCCGGCATGACGTAGCCGAGCGGGTTGTTGCAGTTGGGCGTGAGCTGGATGACCTTGATCGGCCATTGCTCCAGCGCCAGTTCCAGCGCTTCGAGGCTGATGCCGGTGAGTGGGTCGGTGGGGATTTCCAGGGCTTTCATGCCGAGGCCTTTGAGGGTCTGCATGGCGCCGTGAAAGCTCGGCGAATCCACTGCGACGATGTCGCCCGGTTCGCAGATCGCATGAATACTGGTCGACAGCGCTTCATGACAACCGGTGGTCACCACCAGATCGCTGGGGCTCAACTGGCAGCCGGAATCGAGCATCAACCGGGCGATCTGTTCGCGCAGCTCGAGGGTGCCGTGGATGTTGTCGTAATACAGACCGGGCATGTCCTGGCGGCGGCTGATGCGGGCCAGCCCACGCAGCAGCGGTTTCATCGTTGGCGAGCTGATGTCGGGCATGCCGCGCCCCAGTTGCACGACATCCTTGCGCGGCACTGCGCGAATCAATTCCAGCACCTGATCCCACTGCGAAATTTCCACCGGCCGTTGCGCCGGACGGCCAACGGCGGGCAACTCCGGCAGCTCGCGCCCGACCGGGACAAAATAGCCGGACTTGGGTTTCGGCGTGGCCAGGCCGCTGTCCTCGAGCATGCGATAGGCCTGCTGCACCGTGCTCAGGCTGACCCCGTGTTCGACGCTCAACGCTCGCACTGACGGCAGGCGGTCGCCGGGCCGATAGAAACCTTGTTCGATGCGCGTGCCGAGCAACTCGGCGAGGTTCACGTATAGGGTCATGGCACTGCCTCGGTGCAGGTGATGGGTCAAACCAGTACAGATGCTGCAGAAATCGACAATTCAGTGTTCAAAGCGGCGAATCTGTATGGCGTTAATACAGTTGCTTTGAATCTGTAACGGTTTTGTTCGCCCGCGCATCATGGAATCTCTGGCTACCCAAGTAAACAGGAGCGACAAAAATGAACGGCTTGAGCGATGTGCGGCTGACGTTACACAGTCAGGAACTGGCGGCAGGGCAGAAGGATCGTGCGCGCAATGAGAACCTGCGTAATGCACCGTCCAGCCTGAGCCGCTGGGGTCTGATGTGGCATCGCCTGCACACGCGCAAGGCGTTGCTGGCGCTAACGGCGGATCAGCTCAAGGACATCGGGCTGACCCGTGAGCAAGCGCAGGAGGAGGGGTTGAAGCCGTTCTGGCGGATCTGAGATCTGTATTGTTCTTGCGGGCCATTTCGCGAGCAGGCTCGCTCCCACATTGATCTTCAGTGGATACAAACTTCCCATCCACCGCAGATCTCCTGTGGGAGCGAGCCTGCTCGCGAAGGCGTCGTCAGATACGATGCAAATACATCAGACCAACTCTTTCAGCCGATGCCACAGCATCCCCAACGCCAACAACGGCGAGCGCAAATGCTTGCCGCCCGGGAAGGTGATGTGCGGCACCTTGGCAAACAGATCGAACCCGCCGCTGTGCTGCCCGCTGATCGCCTCGGCCAGCAACTTGCCCGCCAGGTGTGTGGCGTTCACCCCGTGGCCTGAATAGGCCTGGGCGTAATACACGTTTGCCTGATCATTGAGCCGGCCAATCTGCGGCAAGCGGTTGGCGCCGATGCCGATCATCCCGCCCCATTGATAATCAATCGTCACCCCCGCCAGTTGCGGGAACACTTCAAGCATCTTCGGCTGCATATACGCGGCGATGTCTTTCGGGTCGCGCCCCGAATAATGGCAGGCACCGCCGAACAGTAGACGTCGATCCGCCGAGAGTCGGTAGTAATCCAGCGCCACGCGTTGGTCGCAGACCGCCATGTTCTGCGGTAGCAGGTTGTGCGCCTGCTCTTCGCTCAACGGCTCCGTAGCGATGATGTAGCTGCCGGCGGGCAGGACTTTGCCGCTGAGCTGCGGATTCAGATCATTGAGGTAAGCGTTGCAGCCGAGCACCAGCGTCTTGGCGCGCACCGAACCCTGGGCCGTATGCACTTTGACTTCGGGACCATAGTCGATGCGGGTGACGGCAGAGTGTTCAAACAGTTTGACGCCCAGTTGCTGCGCCGCTGCCGCTTCGCCCAGGGCCAGATTGAGCGGATGCAAATGCCCTGAACCCATGTCGACCAAGCCACCGACGTAGCGCTTGGAACCGACCACGGTGTGCATCTCGTTGGCTTGCAACAGTCGGGTTTCGTAGCGATAACCGAGGTCGCGCAACTCTTCGGCGTCTTCAGCAAAACCTTCGAGGTCGGCAGGTTTGTTGGCGAGGTCGCAGTAGCCCCAGGTCAGGTCGCAGGCAATCTGAAAACGCTCGACGCGCTGGCGGACAATTTCCACCGCTTCCAGGCCCATCAGTTTCATCGCGCGCACGCCATCGCTGCCGACGACATTGGCGAACTGATCGAGACCGTGACCGACCCCGCGAATCAACTGTCCGCCATTACGTCCGCTGGCACCCCAGCCGATCTTGTGCGCTTCGAGCAACACCACGCTGAGGCCGCGCTCGGCCAGTTCCAGCGCCGTGTTCAACCCGGAAAAGCCGCCGCCAACCACGCAGACGTCCGCCACCACCTCACCTTGCTGCGACGGGTGATCCGGTTGCGGCAGGCTGCTGGCGGCGTAGTAAGAGGCAACGTGGGGTTGGCTCGCGGGGGAGTTGGCGCGGGCGTTCATGGGCATGATCCTGAGGCGGGGGGTGTCGAGAAAATTTGACGGAGCATAAGCCGCACGCCCGAACGGGGGCAACACTGGTCGGCCTGCGGTGTCTGGATCACGGCTTTTGCGGCACAATTGTCGCCTATTCCGCGTTGGTCACCGCTTCGATGAGCTGCAACAGCCAGAAAATCCGCAACTTGCGTCAGCAGATCCCCTCGTTCGAGTGCGTTCCCGGCTGCCACGATTGCTGCGGCCCTGTGACCACCTCGCCGGAAGAAATGGCCCGCCTGCCGCGCAAGACCCGCGCCGAGCAGGATGCGGCGATGGAAGAGCTGAACTGTGTGCACCTGGGGCCGAATGGCTGCACGGTGTATGAAGAGCGGCCGTTGATTTGCCGGTTGTTTGGCACGACCAAAACCTTGCCTTGCCCGAATGAGCGGCGGCCGGTGGAGCTGATTCATCCGCGGGTGGAGAAGCAGATTTTCGAATACATGGCGGCGCATCGGCAGGTGTTGGTTTAGTCGTAGCGTTTCATGATCGTTCCCACGCAGAGCGTGGGAACGATCATCAATGGAGCACCACCGATCTTCAATCCGGAATAGGTAAGTTCAAACTCTCTTTCACCTCTTCCATCACGATATAGCTCTTCGACTCCCGCACATGCGGCAGCTTCAGCAGAATGTCGCCCAGCAGCTTGCGGTACGAGGCCATCTCGGAAATCCGCGCCTTCACCAGATAGTCGAAATCCCCTGACACCAAATGGCATTCCAGCACGTGCGGCAACTTCAACACCGCCCGGCGGAACTCCTCGAACGTGTCGCCGGATTTGTAGTCGAGGCTGATCTCGACAAACACCAGCAAGCTACCCTTCAAGTGCTGCGGATTCAGGCGGGCGTTGTAGCCCATGATGATGCCTTCGCGCTCCAGACGCCGCACGCGCTCGGTGCACGGCGTGGTCGAGAGCCCGACCTTTTCGCCCAGTTCAGTAAAGGAAATCCGCCCGTCCGCCTGCAGGATCCGCAAGATGTTGCGGTCGATCTTGTCCAGCTCACGTTTGGTCTGAGTGTTGGTACGCATAGGGGATGCGCCTCCGTGAAAAGGGTTTTTGCCGAGAATTGTCGCCAAATATAGGCGCTTATATAGTGAAAAGCACTGGCATTTCTTTTTTACACTGCGCCCATCATTGCTCTAACAACAGACGTGCGCGGCCCTGCCGCGATGAGGGATACAAAATGCGTGTAATGGTCTTGGGTAGCGGCGTCATCGGTACCGCCAGTGCTTACTATCTGGCCCGTGCCGGGTTTGAAGTGGTGGTGGTCGACCGGCAGCCAGCCGCAGCCATGGAGACCAGTTTCGCTAACGCCGGCCAGGTGTCGCCAGGCTATGCCTCGCCGTGGGCCGCGCCGGGCGTGCCGCTCAAGGCCATCAAGTGGCTGCTGCAACGCCACGCCCCTCTCGCGATCAAGGCCACCGCCGACATCGATCAATACCTGTGGATGGCGCAGATGCTGCGCAACTGCACTGCTAACCGTTATGCGGTGAACAAGGAGCGCATGGTCCGCCTGTCCGAGTACAGCCGCGATTGCCTCGACGAACTGCGCGCCGAAACCGGCATCGCCTATGAAGGCCGCAGCCTCGGCACCACTCAATTGTTCCGCACTCAGGCACAGCTCGATGGCGCCGCCAAAGACATCGCCGTGCTGAAAGAATCCGGCGTGCCGTTTGAAGTCCTCGACCGCGCTGGCATTGCCCGCGTTGAACCGGCGCTGGCGGGCGTCACTGACATTCTCGCCGGTGCCCTGCGCCTGCCGAACGACCAGACTGGCGACTGCCAGATGTTCACCACCCGCCTCGCCGAAATGGCGGTGAAGCTGGGTGTGGAATTCCGTTTCGGCCAGGACATCCAGAAACTCGACTACGCCGGTGATCGCATCAACGGCGTGTGGATCGACGGCAAGCTGGAAACCGCCGACCGCTACGTGCTGGCCCTCGGCAGCTACTCGCCGCAATTGCTCAAGCCGCTGGGCATCAAGGCCCCGGTGTATCCGCTCAAGGGTTACTCGCTGACCGTGCCGATCACCAACCCGGCGATGGCCCCGACCTCGACCATTCTCGACGAGACCTACAAGGTCGCGATCACCCGTTTCGACAACCGTATCCGCGTCGGCGGCATGGCCGAGATCGCCGGTTTTGACCTTTCGCTGAACCCGCGTCGCCGCGAAACCCTGGAGATGATCGTCAACGACCTTTATCCTCAGGGCGGTAATCTGGCCGAGGCGAGTTTCTGGACCGGCCTGCGTCCGACCACCCCGGACGGCACGCCGATCGTTGGCGCTACGCCGTTCAAGAACCTGTTCCTGAACACCGGTCACGGCACCCTCGGTTGGACCATGGCGTGCGGTTCCGGTCGTTTGCTGGCCGACCTGATGGCGAAGAAAAAGCCGCAGATCAGCGCCGAAGGCCTCGATATTTCCCGTTACGGCAACAAAATTCAGGAGTCCGCAAAACATGGCAATCCAGCGCCAGCTCACCAATGAGCGCATGAGTCAGATCGTCAGCCACAACGGCACCGTGTATCTGGCGGGGCAGGTCGGCGACGACTTTGACGGCGGAATTGAACAGCAGACTCGCGAAGTTCTTGCCAATATCGAGCGTTTGCTCGATCTGGCCGGCACCGACAAGCAACACCTGTTGTCGGCGACGATCTACCTGAACGATATCGAAGCGCACTTCGCCGGGATGAATTCGGTGTGGGATCAGTGGCTGCCAAAAGGCGCTGCTCCGGCCCGCGCCACCGTCGAAGCGAAAATGGCCAAGCCGAGCATTCTGGTGGAAATCTCTATCGTTGCTGCGCTGCCTTAGACCGTTGTAAAGATCCCTCTCCCGGCGCTGTTGGCGGTTCACGTCGTCAGTCGGCGCCGGTTTTTCTTCCCATGACCGCCTAGAAGTCTGCCGCCATGCGTCCTGCCCGTGCCCTGATCGACCTAGAAGCCCTGCGCCACAACTACCGAATTGCCCGCGAAGTCACCGGCGCCAAGGCGCTTGCGGTGATCAAGGCCGACGCCTACGGCCATGGTGCGGTGCGTTGCGCCCAGGCACTGGAAGCCGAGGCTGATGGTTTCGCGGTTGCCTGCATCGAAGAGGCTTTGGAGCTGCGCGCCGCTGGCATTCGTGCGCCGGTGTTGCTGCTCGAAGGTTTCTTCGAGGCCGATGAGTTGGCGTTGATCGTCGAGCATGATTTCTGGACGGTGGTGCATTCGCTGTGGCAGCTCGAAGCGATCGAACAGGCAACACTGAGCAAACCGATTACCGTGTGGCTGAAGCTCGATTCCGGCATGCACCGCGTCGGTCTGCACCCAAAGGATTATCCGGCGGCTTATCAGCGTCTGTTGGCCAGCGGCAAAGTGGCAAAGATCGTCTTGATGAGCCATTTCGCCCGCGCCGATGAGTTGCACGCGCAGAGCAGCACCGAGCAAGTCGCGGTGTTTGAAGCGGCGCGTCAGGGGTTGGCGGCTGAGGTCAGTCTGCGCAACTCGCCCGCCGTGCTCGGTTGGCCGCAGATTCACAGCGACTGGGTGCGCCCGGGCATCATGCTCTACGGCGCCACGCCGTTCGAAGAAGCCAACGCCGTCGCCGATCGCCTGCAACCGGTGATGACCCTCGAATCGAAAGTCATCAGCGTGCGCGAACTGCCGGCCGGTGAGCCCGTAGGCTACGGCGCCAAATTCATCACCGACAAACCGATGCGCATTGGCGTGGTCGCCATGGGTTATGCCGACGGTTACCCGCGTCAGGCGCCGACCGGCACGCCGGTGTTGGTGGCTGGCAAACGCAGTCGCATTCTCGGTCGCGTGTCGATGGACATGCTCTGCATCGATCTGACTGACGTGCCGGAAGCAGACCTGGGTTCGACTGTCGAACTGTGGGGCAAAAACATCCTCGCCAGTGAAGTGGCGCAGTGGGCCGACACCATCCCGTACCAGATCTTCTGCAACCTGCGTCGAGTGCCGAGGCTCTATTCCGAGGGTTGACGCCGCTGCGGGGGCCAAGTGTTGTAAATACTGAACGCTGTCGCCATGATAACGCTCAATATTCTTACAACATCAGGAGGCTCGCGCCTTGGACGTCGGTGAACGACTGCAATCGATCCGCAAGCTCAAAGGGCTTTCCCAGCGTGAACTCGCCAAACGCGCGGGCGTCACCAACAGCACCATTTCGATGATCGAAAAGAACAGCGTCAGCCCTTCGATCAGTTCGCTGAGAAAGGTACTGGGCGGCATTCCCATGTCCATGGTCGAGTTCTTTTCTGAAGAAATCCTGCAGGAAGTTCCGACCCAGATCGTCTACAAGGCCAACGAGCTGATCGACATTTCCGACGGCGCCGTGACCATGAAACTGGTCGGCCGCGCGCACCCCAGCCGCGCCATCGCATTCCTCAATGAAATCTACCCGCCGGGCGCTGACACCGGCGAAGAAATGCTCACCCATGAAGGCGAGGAAACCGGGATTCTGGTGGAAGGTCGTCTGGAACTGGTGGTGGGTCTGGAAACTTTTATTCTCGAAGCCGGCGACAGCTACTACTTTGAAAGTACCAAGCCGCATCGTTTCCGTAATCCGTTCGACTTGCCTGCGCGACTAATCAGCGCAGCCACGCCGGCGAATTTCTAAATCAAGAGGCGCCAGGCCATTACGCCGAAGGCACCCGGACAGTTTTACCGATGCGCAACAAGACCCCTTTAATCATGGGGTTGTTTCAGTGTAGCGGCCTACCCGCTATACTTGCGCCCGCCTGCGAACCGTGGCCGCAGGCGTGAATAGCCACCATTGAGGGTGAACGCGTGAATCTAATTATGAAAATGCTGGCTGCACCAGCAACCGTATTGGCCCTCTGGGCTGTCAGCGCTCAAGCTGCGACGAATGACGACATTGCCAAGCGCCTCGAGCCGGTCGGCCAGGTGTGTGTTCAAGGGCAGGAATGCAAAGGGATGGAAGTGGCGGCGACTGCTGGCGGCGGTGGCGGTGCGAAAACTCCGGATGAAGTGATTGCCAAACATTGCAACGCTTGCCACGGCACTGGCCTGTTGGGCGCGCCGAAAATCGGTGACACCGCGGCCTGGAAAGAACGCGCCGATCACCAGGGCGGCCTCGACGGTATCCTCGCCAAAGCCATCACCGGTATCAACTCGATGCCACCGAAAGGCACCTGCGCCGATTGCTCGGATGCCGAGCTCAAAGGTGCAATCGAGAAGATGTCTGGCCTGAAATAAGCCGCGCTTCTCACGCAAAAAACCGTCTCCGGACGGTTTTTTTGTGGCTGTGAATTGCGCCTGAGGCTGTTCATTGCAGCAAAGTAGCGGCAAGCTCGGTCTACCTCTATTCACGGAACGGGCAGGAGGCTTCAGATGGTGCAGTTGTGTTCGATCGAACAGGCAGTGGACGACGTGCTGGCGCGGTTGCCGGCGCATATTCACATGGGCATGCCGCTGGGCCTGGGCAAACCCAATCATTTCGTCAACGCGCTGTACCGGCGGATCAAAGGCCTGCCCGAGCGGCAACTGACGATCTACACCGCGCTTTGCCTCGGCCGCCCGGCGTTGGGTGATGGTTTGCAAAAGCGCTTTATCGAACCCTTCGTCGAGCGCGTCTTCGGTGATTACCCGGAGTTCGATTTCCTCGCCGACCTGCACCGCGACAGCCTGCCTGCCAACATTCGTATCGAACAGTTTTTCATGCAGCCCGGCAGCCTGCTCAACAGCGCGCCGGCCCAGCAAGATTACGTCAGCAGCAATTACAGCCACGCCGCCCGCGACATTAACGCCGCCGGGCTGAATCTGGTGGCACAGTTGTTGGCCAGCAGCAGCGAGCATCCGGATCGACTCAGCCTGAGCTGTAACCCGGACATCACCCTCGACCTGTTGCCGATGATCGCCAAGCGTCGCGAAGCCGGGGACACCATTTTGCTGGTCGGCCAGGTTCACACCGATCTGCCGTACATGCCCGGCGATGCTGAAGTGGATATCGACACCTTCGACTTGCTGATCGACGCGAAGGACAGCAGCACGCTGTTTTCCACGCCGAACATGCCGGTGGGGTTTCAGGACCATTTCATTGGATTACATGCGAGTGCGCTGGTGCGCGACGGCGGTACGTTGCAGATCGGCATCGGCTCGATGGGCGACGCGCTGACGGCTGCATTGCTCGCACGTCAGGCGGATAACGCCGGTTACCAGGCGTTGCTCGATGACATCAACCTCAGCCAATGGGCGCAATTGATCAACCGCGAGGGCGGCACCGGGCCGTTCGCCAAAGGTTTGTACGGTTGCAGCGAAATGTTCGTCAACGGCCTGCTGGTGCTGGCGGATGCCGGGATCATTCGGCGCAAGGTTTATCCCGATGTTCCGACCCAGGAACAGGCCAACGCCGGCACCCTCGACGAGGCAGCGCAAACTGACGGCATCTCGGTGCACGGCGGCTTCTTCCTCGGCCCGCGCAGTTTCTACGAGCGCTTGCGTGAGCTGCCGGTGAGCAAACGCCTTGAATTCAACATGACTCGCATTAGCTACATCAACGAGTTGTACGGGCAGGAAGAGCTCAAGCGTTTGCAGCGACTTGATGCGCGGTTTATCAACACCGTGTTCACCATGACTTTGCTTGGCGCGGGCGTGGCCGATCAACTGGAAGACGGGCGCGTGCTCAGTGGCGTCGGCGGGCAGTACAACTTCGTGGCGCAGGGCCATGCGCTGCACGATGCGCGTTCGGTGTTGATTCTGCGCAGCTGGCGCGAATCCGGTGGTGACGTCAGTTCCAATATCGTCTGGGAATACGGCCACTGCACGATTCCACGGCATCTGCGCGACATCGTCGTGACCGAGTACGGCATCGCTGATTTGCGCGGCAAATCCGATGCGGCGGTGATCGAATCGCTGCTGAATATCAGCGACTCGCGATTCCAGCAGGGCCTGATCGAACAAGCGCAGAAAGTTGGCAAACTGCCGAAGGATTTCCGCCTCGATCCACGCTTCGCCGACAACACGCCGCAGCGCTTGCAAGCCATTGCTGCGCGGCATCCAAACCTGTTTCCGGAGTATCCGCTGGGCTGTGATTTCACCGCAATCGAACGGGATCTGCTGCGCGCGCTGAACTGGCTGAAGAGCAAGTTCAAACTCACCGAAATCCTCGAACTCGGCAAAGCAGCCCTCGACGCCCCCGAGGCATCGCTCTACCCCGAACACCTTGAGCGCATGCAACTCACAAACCCGGAAGGCCTGAAAGAAGACCTCTTCCAACGCCTGCTCCTCACCGGCCTAAAAGCCACCGCACAATAACCGCCCACCCCAAAACGAACTGTGGGAGCCAGCCCTGCTGGCGATAGCGGTCAACCAGTCATGAAGATATTGACTGACACGACGCCATCGCTAGCAGGGCTAGCTCCCACAGGGTATTGCGGTGTTGCTGGTTAGTCGATGAAGGTGACGACGCCATCCTTCAGCGATTTCACGCGGGCCAGCGATTCGACGCGGTAGCCTTGCGAGTCCAGCTCGGCGCGGCCGCCCTGGAACGATTTCTCGATGACGATGCCCAGACCGGCGACGGTCGCGCCGGCCTGTTTGATGATCGAGATCAGCGCTTGCGAAGCCTTACCATTGGCCAGGAAGTCGTCGATGATCAGCACGCGGTCGCTGCTGGTCAGGTGACGCGGGGAGATGGCCACGGTGCTTTCGGTCTTTTTGGTGAACGAGTAAACGGTCGCCGACAGCAGGTTTTCGGTCAGGGTCAGGGACTGTTGCTTGCGGGCGAAGATCACCGGCACGCCGAGGTTCAGACCGGTCATGATCGCCGGGGCGATGCCCGAGGCTTCGATGGTGACGATCTTGGTGATGCCCGAATCCTTGAACAGCGCGGCGAATTCGTCGCCGATCAGCTTCATCAGGGCCGGGTCGATCTGGTGGTTCAGGAAGGCGTCGACCTTCAGGACCTGGTCGGAAAGCACAATGCCTTGTTCGCGGATTTTCTGGTGCAATGCTTCCATGAAGCTGTCCTCTTTTGGCGCTTGGTGCGCCGAAGGTCTAGTAAAAAAAGTGGTCAATTCTAGCGCTTTAACATCGCGCGTATATCAGCCAATGCGCTGTTGCCGCGCACGACTTTGACTTCGGTCGGGGTGTCGTCGTTGCCTTCCCAGGCCAGATCGTCCGGCGGCAGCTCATCGAGGAAGCGACTCGGCGCGCAGTCGATGATCTCGCCGTACTGCTTGCGCTTAGCGGCGAAGGTGAACGCCAGCGTCTGACGGGCGCGGGTGATGCCCACATAGGCCAAGCGTCGTTCTTCTTCGATGGTGTCGGCTTCGATGCTGGAACGGTGCGGGAGGATTTCCTCTTCCATGCCCATGATGAACACGTAAGGGAATTCCAGGCCCTTGGACGCATGCAGGGTCATCATCTGCACGCCTTCGGCGCCGTCCTCTTCTTCCTGCTGACGCTCGAGCATGTCGCGCAGAACCAATTTGCCGATGGCGTCCTCGACGGTCATCTCACCTTCTTCGTCCTTCTCGAGAGTGTTTTTCAACGCCTCGATCAGGAACCAGACGTTGCTCATCCGGTAGTCGGCCGCCTTGTCGCTGGAGCTGTTGGTGCGAAGCCAGTTCTCGTAGTCGATGTCCATGACCATGCTGCGCAGCGCCGAGATCGGGTCTTCGCCGGCGCACTGCTCGCGGACTTTGTCCATGAAACGCTTGAAGCGCGACAGGCGATCGGTGAAACGGCTGTCCAGATGCTCGCCCAGACCGATTTCGTCGGTGGCGGCGTACATCGAGATCTTGCGTTCGGTGGCGTAGTTGCCGAGTTTTTCCAGGGTGGTCGAGCCGATTTCCCGGCGCGGCACGTTGATCACGCGCAGGAAGGCGTTGTCGTCATCCGGGTTCACGATCAGGCGGAAGTAGGCCATCAGGTCTTTCACTTCCTGGCGGCCGAAGAAGCTGTTGCCGCCGCTCAGGCGATACGGCACCTGGTGGTGCTGCAACTTCAGCTCGATCAGTTTGGCCTGATAGTTACCGCGATAGAGGATCGCAAAATCGCTGTACGGGCGGTCAGTGCGCAAGTGCAGGCTGAGGATTTCCATGGCCACGCGCTCGGCTTCGGCGTCCTCGTTACGGCAGCGGATCACGCGGATCTCGTCGCCATGGCCCATCTCACTCCACAGCTGCTTTTCGAATTCATGCGGGTTGTTCGAGATCAGCACGTTGGCGCAGCGCAGGATACGACTGGTCGAGCGATAGTTCTGTTCGAGCATCACCACTTTCAAGGACGGATAGTCGTCCTTGAGCAGCATCAGGTTTTCCGGTCGCGCGCCGCGCCAGGCGTAGATCGACTGATCGTCGTCGCCGACCACGGTGAACTGGTTGCGCTTGCCGATAAGCATCTTTACCAGCAGGTATTGGCTGGCGTTGGTGTCTTGGTATTCGTCGACGAGCAGGTAGCGCACCTTGTTCTGCCACTTTTCGAGGATGTCGGCGTGTTCTTCGAAGAGCTTTACCGGCAGCAGGATCAGGTCGTCGAAGTCCACTGCGTTGAACGCTTTGAGCGTGCGCTGATAGTGGGTGTAGACGATGGCGGCAGTCTGTTCCTTGGGATTGCGCGCGTTCTCCAGCGCCTGAGGCGGCAGGATCAGGTCGTTTTTCCAGGCGCCGATCATGTTCTTGATCTCGTCGACGCCGTCTTCGCCCGCGTATTCCTTCTGCATGATGTCGGTCATCAGGGACTTGACGTCGGTCTCGTCGAAGATCGAGAAACCGGGTTTGTAGCCAAGCCGCGCGTGTTCCTTGCGGATGATGTTCAGACCGAGGTTGTGGAAGGTGCAGACCGTCAGCCCGCGTCCTTCGCCGGCGCGCAGCAGGGTGCCGACCCGCTCTTTCATCTCGCGCGCGGCCTTGTTGGTAAAGGTCATGGCGACGATGTACTGGGCGCGGATGCCGCAGTTCTGGATCAGGTGCGCGATCTTGCGCGTGATCACGCTGGTCTTGCCGGAGCCAGCACCGGCGAGCACCAATAGAGGGCCGCCGACGTAGTTCACGGCTTCTTGCTGCCGGGGATTGAGTCGGGACATACGAAAATTCGGGAGTCGTTGACGAAATGGGCCGGCATTTTAACAGGCTCTGAGAATTGTGCTGCTCTGTCCGACTTGTGACGTACCACGCGATTCAAATTTGCCGGTTTTGTTACTTTCACGCAGGATGCGCGGTGATTTTGCGGCTAATGTTCTCATTCGTGACACAAAATAACGGTTTGATAACCGTTGTCATTTGGTCATTGAACGGCGCAACGGCATAATGCCCCGCCCACACCATTGCAGAGTCTAGGGAGCTAGCTTGTCTACGCCTGTCGAACCCTTGCGTTTGCTGCTACTGGCCGAAGAGCCAGCGTGGACAGCGTTATTGCGCGAGTGTCTGGCTCCGATGGGGAGCGCGGCGGTGCTGATCAGCGCGCCGAGCTGGGAGTCGGTCAGCAGTTTGTTCGAAGACAACCGCCACGCGGTGTTGTTGACCCTTCCAGCGTTGCAACCGGCACCCGGCCGCTGCAGCCTGCCAACGGTATTGTTGCTGGAACACGAACCGGACGCCGCGCCGGTTGGCGTCAGCGACTGGCTGGTATTCGACGCCCTCGATGCCGACACGCTGCGCCGTTGCCTGCGCCATGTGCGCGAACGCGGCGTTCTGGAAAACACCCTGCAACGCCTCGCCGAACAGGATCCGCTGACCGGCATCGCCAATCGTCAGGGTTTCCAGACCTTGCTCACGGCACGCCTCGCTGAAGGCGATGGTCGCGGCCTCGCCCTCGGTCATCTCGATCTCGACAACTTCCGCCACGCCAACGACGCCCTCGGCCATCAGGCCGGCGACCGTTTGATCCTGCAAGTCGTCGCGCGGCTGAAAAGTCAGCTCGAGGCCGGCGATCAACTGGCGCGGCTGGGCAGCGATGAGTTCGCCCTGCTGATCGACACTCGCCGTGCGCCGCAACGCGCCGAGTGGATCGCTGAGCGCATCACCGAAGCGCTCGCCGAACCGTATTGGGTCGATGGTGAAAGCCTGCTGATCGGCTCCAGCCTGGGCATCGCCCATGCCCGCGCGCAGGGTGGGGCCGATCCGCTGATGTGGCACGCGCATATCGCCATGCAGCAGGCCAAAAGCACTCAAGGCTGCACTTTTCATATCTTCAACGAACGCATCAACCGCAATGCGCGGAGCATGGCTGACCTTGAAAGCGAGTTGCGCCGGGCCTTGCGTCGCGATGAGCTGGAACTGCATTACCAGCCACGACTGAATCTTGAGGATGGCCAGATTGTCGGCCTCGAAGCCTTGGTGCGTTGGCGCCATGGCGAACGTGGTTTGCTGCCGCCAAGCGAGTTCGTGCCGCTGGCCGAGCAGAGCGGCTTGATTGTGCCGTTGGGTTACTGGGTGATTTCCCGGGCCCTGCGTGACATGCAGGCGCTGCGCGAGCACGGGTTGCCGGCGCTGCACATGGCGATCAACCTGTCGTTCCGCCAGTTTCAGGACAGCCAATTGTTGCCGACCCTCAGCCGTTTGATCGCTGAGCGTGGCGTCGAGGCGCAATGGCTGGAATTCGAACTGACTGAAACCGCGGTGATGCGCCGCAGCGATCTGGTCAAGCAAACCATGGACGCCCTCGGCCGCCTCGGTGTGCGCTTCTCGCTGGATGACTTTGGCACCGGGTTTTCGTCGTTCGTCCACCTCAACAGCCTGCCGATCACCTTGCTGAAGATCGACAAGAGTTTTGTCGGCGGCATGGAGCAGCGTGAAGAGAACCGCAAACTGGTGCACGCGATGATCAATCTTGCGCACAACCTGCATCTGGAAGTGGTTGCCGAAGGTGTCGAGACGTCGGAGCAACTGGAACTGCTGCGCGGGTTCGGCTGCGATCAGGTGCAGGGTTTCCTGATCAGCCGGCCGCTGCCGCTGGCGGAACTGGTTGAATACCTCACCTTCGGCTCAAGCCAGCAGGATTCTGTGGAGGCCGTTTAAAAGATCGCAGCCTGCGGCAGCTCCTACATCGATCCCTGTAAGGAATTTCACAGGACGCACGCCT
>NZ_JBOBDR010000023.1:0-97404 GCF_050586545.1 Pseudomonas sp. WC2
ATCCGCGCCAACGACCTCAAAGCGTGATGTAGCAGGCTCCAGCCGAATCATCCGCTTCATCTTCCACTCAAACGCCAGCGTCAAACTCACCGCCGCGCAGGCCAGGCCCAGCGCCAATCCCCACCAGACGCCCGTCGGCCCCCAGTTCAAGTGGAACGCCATCCACCACGCCGCCGGTGCGCCGATCAGCCAGTAGCAGCCGAGCCCGACCAGAAACGTGGTCTTCGCATCCTTGAGCCCACGGATGCAGCCCATGGCGATCGTCTGCGTGCCGTCGAACAACTCGAACCATGCCGCCACCGCCAACAGGCTCACCGCCAAGCGAATCACCTCGGCAAACGCCGGATCATTGTGATCGAGAAATAACCCGACCAACTGATTGGGCAGCAACCAGAACACCATCGCAAACCCCAACATGACCACGGCGCCAAAGACGATGCCGACCCGCCCGGACATCCGCGCATCGCTCAGTTGCCCGGCACCGTAATGCTGGCCGACGCGCATGGTGATCGCATACGACATTCCTGCCGGCACCATGAATGCCACCGAAACAATCTGCAGGGCGATCTGGTGTGCGCCCAACTGCGTGCTGCCCATGGTGCCCATGCACAGCGCCGCAAACGCGAACAGCCCGACTTCCACCGCGTAGGTGCCACCAATCGGCAGACCGAGGCGCCAGAGTTCTTTCAGATACTGCCGATTAGGCCGCGACAACCCGGCACGCAACGGATAGGCGTCATAGGCCGAGTGCCGGCGAATGTGCCAGGCCAGTGCCAACGCCATGCAATTGGCGACAATCGCCGTGACCAGACCGATGCCCATCAGGCCCATTTTCGGCAGGCCGAACATGCCAGTGATCAGCGCGTAGTTGAGCAGGAAATTCGCTACCGTGCCAGCGAGGCTGATGACCATCACCGGGGTCGCCCGGCCAATCGCACTGGTGAAGCCGCGCAGGGCCATGAAGCTCAGGTAGCCGGGCAGGGCGAAGGGCAGGGCGATGAGAAATTGCCCGGCGGCGTTGACGTTGGTTTCGGTCTGGCCGAACAGCAGCAGAACCGGTTTCAGGTTCCACAGCAGCAAGCCGGCGCCCAGCGCCATCAGCCACGCCAGCCACAATCCGGCCTGAGTCAGGCGCGCGGCGCCAATGATGTCGCCAGCGCCCTTGCGAATCGCCACCAGCGTGCCGACCGCCGCGATGACGCCGATGCAGAAAATCGACACAAACGAATAAGTCGCCGCGCCCAGTCCGCCGCCGGCCAGCGCTTCGGGACTGAGTCGCGCCATCATCAGGGTGTCGGTCAGCACCATCAACATGTGCGCCAACTGTGAAGCGATCAACGGCCCTGCCAGCCGCAGAATGGCCCAGAGTTCGGTACGCACAGGATGTTGCATGGTCATCACCACTCGATTTCAGAGGGAACAGGGGAGCGTCGATTCTCGGCGCTTGGCAGGCATTGCACAAAGGGATAAAAAGGATGGGTGGCATGAGTAAAACTCATCCCTGGTCTAAATTACCTATTTCGCTGTATCCCGCTGCAGGAGCCTTGTGCATGTCCCGTCGACTTCCTCCCCTGTATGCCCTGCGTGCATTTGAAGCTGCCGCACGACACAGCTCGTTCACGCGTGCAGCCGAGGAATTGTCGATCACCCAGAGTGCGGTGAGCCGGCACATTCGTACGCTCGAAGATCACTTTGCGTGCAAGCTGTTTCACCGCAGCGGTCGCCATTTGCAGCTCACCGAGTCAGCCCGCTTGTTGTTGCCCGGCATCCGCGAAGGTTTCGCCGCCCTTGAGCGGGCCTGCAATACCTTGCGCGCCGAAGACGACATCCTGCGCATGAAAGCCCCGTCGACCCTGACCATGCGCTGGCTGCTGGCGCGCCTAAGTCGCTTCCGCCATTTGCAGCCGGGCAACGAAGTGCAACTGACCAGCGCATGGATGGACGTCGATTCGGTGGACTTCAACGATGAGCCGTTCGATTGCGCGGTGTTGCTGAGCGACGGGCATTTCCCGCCGGATTGGGAGGCGAGCCTGTTGTTTCCCGAAGAATTGATTCCGGTCGGCGCGCCGAACCTGCTCAACGATCAACCGTGGGATCTGGCCCGGCTGGCCTCCACTGAACTGCTTCACCCGACGCCGGATCGCCGCGACTGGCGCAGTTGGCTGGAGCACATGGGGCTGTCCGATCAGGTTTCGCTCAAGGGCGGGCAAGTCTTCGACACGCTGGAATTGGGCATGATTGCCGCAGCGCGCGGTTACGGTGTGTCGATGGGTGATCTGCTGATGGTGGCCGAGGATGTCGCGCAAGGTCGACTGAGTCTGCCGTGGCCGACCGCCGTCGCCAGCGGACTGAATTATTACTTGGTGTGGCCAAAAACCCGCCCGGGCGGTGAACGTTTGCGCCGTCTCAGCGACTTTCTGCAGGGCGAAGTCCGCGCCATGGAGCTGCCGGCGGTCGCGCGCTTGAGCTGAAACGTTGGAGCCGCCACAATGGCGGCCTTGCGCCATACCCACGTTGCGCGCTCAAGTATTCGGATTTACCGCCGACTACGAGCATGTGGAACCGTCGTGCCGGTATCCACGATCCACCCCCATTATTAGAAAATTATCCGAGTCGGGATCAAGGAGGATCCCGTCGCTCGGCCAGGAGCTGTCCATGTCTCAACCTCGCGCTCGGATCGCCTCGCAGCTGGGCCTTGCCCTTGCTGTGATACTGGCGATAGTTATCAGTGGCAGTACGGTGTTCGCCCTGCGTTCGCTGGATACCGCCAACCTCGCTACCCGTGAAGAGCATTTGGCCAGTGAGGCGCGGCTGCTGGCCGACCAACTGAGCACGTTCCACGGCACGCTGCGGGAAAGCACCCAGCGTCTGAGCGGGTTGTTCGAGAAGCGCTTCAGCGCCGGCCTGAGCATTCACGCCGATGAACCAGTGAATGTCGCCGGCACCCAGACTCCGGGCCTGCATTTGGGCAGCGAAGTGCTGAACAACAACTTCAAGGAAGTCGACGAGTTCAAGCAGATGACCGCCGGCGTCGCCACGCTGTTCGTGCGCAGCGGCGAAGACTTCGTCCGCGTCAGCACCTCCCTGACCAAGCAGGACGGTAGCCGCGCCATCGGCACCTTGCTCGATCACGCACACCCGGCCTACGCGAAACTGATGGCGGGGCAAGGCTACGTCGGTCGCGCCTTGCTGTTCGATCGTTCCTACATGACCCAATACACCCCGGTGCGTGATGGCAGCGGCAAGGTGATTGCGGTGTTGTTCGTCGGTTTTGATTACACCGACGCGCAGAACGCCCAGTTCGACAACCTCAAGCGCTTCCGCATCGGCCAGACCGGCTCGCTGGCGCTGCTCGATGAGCAAAACAAATGGCTGGTCCCGCCGGCGGGCGTGCAGGCGCTGGATCAAGCGATCCCGGTAATCAACGGTTTGACGAAGACGCCGGGCAAAGGTCAATTCTGGGGCGACAAGTCCGAAGATTTCTACAGCGTCGCCGTACCGTTCGACGGTGGTCCGTGGTCGGTGGTGGCGAGCATGCCGAAAGCCGAGATTCGCGCGGTGACCTGGAGCGTCGGTACGCAACTGGCGATCGGCAGCCTGCTGGCGATGCTGTTGGCGGTGGGCTCGGCGATGTGGCTGCTGCGTTCCAAGCTGCAACCGTTGGGTGATCTGGTGCGTCAGGCCGAAGCCCTGGGTGCCGGTGACCTGAGCGTGCGCTTGAACGTGACCAGCAACGACGAAATCGGTCAGCTGTCCCGCGCGTTCAATCAGATGAGTCAGGCCCTGTCGACGATGGTCGAGCACATCCGCCGCTCTTCGGAAGAGGTCAACAGCCGTGCACAGGCGCTGTCCGGTTTGTCCGGTGGTGCCTATGAAGGCATGGAGCAGCAATCCGGCGAAATCACCAGCATGGCCGGTGCGGTGGAAGAGTTCAGCGCCACGTCGTTGAACATCGCCGACAACATGGGCGCGACCCAGCGTCTGGCCCAGGAAAATGCCCAGCAAACGCAGATCGGCCGCAGCTCGATGCAAGAAGCTTCGTCGTCGCTGGAGCAGATCGCCGGCGCGCTGAACAGCACCGCCACGGTGATCAACACCCTTGGCCAGCGTTCTCAGGAAATCGGCGGCATCGTCGGTGTGATTACCTCGATTGCCGAGCAGACCAACCTGCTGGCGCTCAACGCTGCGATTGAAGCGGCGCGCGCCGGTGAGCAAGGTCGCGGTTTCGCGGTGGTTGCCGATGAAGTGCGCAGTCTGGCCTCACGCACCCGTCAGGCGACGGATGAGATTTCCAGCATGATCCACAGCATCCAGCAGGAAACCGGCAATGCGATCAGCACCATGGAACAGGGCAATGTGCTGATGCAGGAAGGCTTGTCGCGTAACGCCAATGTCGCCTCGGCGCTGGCGCGGATTGATGAGCAGAGCCGTTCGGCAGGTCAGCAGTTTGCTGCGATCACCACCGCAACTCAGGAGCAGAGCAGCACCGCGACCTTGCTCAGCAGCAACTTGCAGAGCATTGCTTTGGCTAACAGTGAGCAGCGTGAGGTGGTGTCGAACCTCGCGGTCACCGCGAAAGAGCTGGAGAAGCTGGCGGCGGATTTGCGGTCTGAGGTTGATCGTTTTCGTTGATGCGCCTTTGAAATAGCTTTCGCGAGCAGGCTCGCTCCCACATTGGATTAATGTCCACCTGTGGCAGCGAGCCTGCTCGCGATTGCAGTCACCGCAATTCAGCGGCTCAATTACATTTGGCGTTGCTGGACACTTCCTTGCTCGCCAGTTTCAACTGCTTGGCCAGTTCGGCCGCGTTGGTGCTCGCGTAAACCCGGCCACCGGTGTTTTTCGCAATGCACTGCGACGGTCCGCCGGCGCCAATGCTCACCACGTTGACCCGCAACCGCGGTTGCTCCTGGGCAATGCGTCGCGACACTGCGCAAACGTCCTTCTGGCAACCGTCCTCGCCGTCGATGAACATCACGATCACCGCGTCGTTGTTGCGCCCGTCCACGGTGCTCGCTGCCTTGGCCAGGCTATCGGCCAACGGTGTGCCATCGTTGGGCACCAGGCCACGAATCCCGTTGATCAGGCGCTGACGGTCACCAAACTTGAACACCCCTTGGTCAGGCGTGCTTTCGCACCCGGCGAAGGTGATCAGGCGCGTGTCGATCTTCGGGTCCAACGCGTTGATCATCCCTGCCAGCGAATCCTGCGCCACGTTCATGCGGCTCGGTTTCTCGAAGATTCGCATCGTGCGTTCAGGGTCGGTGTACTTGTTGAGATTGTTGCCAAAAAACCAGTCTTCGTCGGCTTTCACCGCTCGGGTGTTGAGCTCCATCGACCCTGAAGTATCGAGCACCACGACGAATTGCGGGATCACCGCATTCGGGGCTTTTTTACGGCAGGCGAAGTTGTCCAGTGTCGGCGGCGGGGGAGCGACCACTACGGGTTTAGGTGGCGGGACGGGCTTGGGCTCCGGAACGGGTTCCGGCTCTGGCACTGGCTCTGGTTCTGGAACAGGTTCCGGTTCCACAACAGGCTCGGGCACGGGCTCGACCGGTTGTTCCACCGGGGCCACGATCGGTGCCGCCGGCGGAACAGCAACCACGGCGGGTTCACGGTGCAGGAACCACCAAAGCCACAGCGCCAAAAGCAGCAACAGCAGGGCCAACAGCGCGGCGGCAATCCACCAGCCACGGCGCGAAGGCGGCACTACCGGCGCCAATGGCACGGGCGGCACCACTGGCGGCACGATCGGACGCGGCGGTCGCTGGTTCCAGCGCACTACCAGCGGCTCGCCGTTGAGGCTGTAGAGCTTGTCCAGCTCCGGGCTGCCGAGCAGGCTGCGCAGATCATCCGCGACCCCGGGCTGCCCGCGTTTTTGCAATTCGTCGGCCAATTGTTCGAGGGAGGTCTGGCGCACCTCATAGGTTTGCAGCAAGCGGCGCTGCGCGTCCTCATTGAGCTCGGCATAGGGCGTGGGCTGGCCACCCAGTTCGGTCCACCATTCCAGCACCTCGCCACTGCCCATCCGGGGGATGGCGAACAGACTCGCGGTGGTGGGTGGAAAGTGTTTCTGAATGAGGGCGACTTTGGCCTGCAGCGCACTCATCCCCTCCGGTGTGGCGTGCGCATCCCTGATGACCCGCTGCATGACGACGATTCCTGAAAAAGCTGCAGGCCTGCGACGGCAGGCCTGCGGGGTGAACAGTTACTCTTCGTAACCGAGACTGAACTGCAACTGATTGACCTTTTTCTGCAGCGTTTTCAGCTGTTCCTGCTTGGCTGCCAGCGCCGCCGGTGAAGCCTTGGCGGTTGGCGCTGCCTGCGAGGCCTTGAGCTGCTGCTCGAGATCGGCAATCTGCTTCTGCACCGAGCCTTCATTACCGCGTCGGCCCTTGAGCGAAGTCAGCAACTTGCCCAGCGACTGGTTGAGCTCAGCCTGGGATTTCTGCTGGCTGGCCAGATCGAGTTTGGTGTTCAGTTGCTGGGCCTGGATGTTCTGGTAGACCTGTCGGAACATCGCGTTCTGCTGGCGCGACTCGGCCAGCGCCTGCTCCTTCTGCTTGACCTGATCGCTGTAACCACCGGAGTAGTCACAGTTCATCTTGGTCAGCATGCTGCTGTCGCGATTGGTCGCATCGCATTCGCCTGGCTTGGTGGCGCAACCGCCCAACGCCAGGATGGCGGTCAGGACCGCCAGCTGTTTTAGCGTCATGTGCTTAGCCCAGAGTGATCGCGGAGCGCTGGCTGTAGAGACCGTCGACTTCCTTTTGCAGGGCGGCGACCTTCTCGTTCATCTTCAGGATGTTCACGTCCACCTGCTTCATCTCGGCGCTGGCACCCCCAGCACGTTCGGCATCAGCCACTTTGGTGTACTCGGTGACCTTGGTGCGCATGTTGCCGAGGTCTTTACGCAGGCGTGCGATGTTCTGATCGATCTCGGCGATTTGCGTTTGCGCCTTGTTCTTGTCGACTTTCTTGTTGGCGATGTCTTTCTTGATCTGGGCGATGCGCGCTTGATCGTCGTTGATCACTTGTTGCGCGGTGGCGGTACGGGCAACCACGTTTTGCGTGTCTTGCTCGACATCGCTGTTCATCTTCGCCAGACGGGTGGTGGTGTCGGAGTATTCGCTGCGACGCTGATCCAGGTAGTAGTTGGCGCCCATGGCCACGCCGCACGCGGTGATACCGGCGGCGATGGCGCATACAGCCTTGTTGCTGCTGTTGGACAGCGCGCAACCGAGAATGCCGACGCCGGCACCCACGGCGCAGGCCTGATAGCCGGACTTGCTGAAGAACTGCGCGTCACTGCCTTGGGTCAGGCGTGGGTCGGCGCCGTCGCTACCGCCAAGCATCGAGCTGCCGGTGTTGGCGCAGCCGGTCAGCAGCAGGCTGCCAGTGACAACGAAAGCGATTTGTAGCTTGAAGCGAGTCCAGAGGCTGCGCGACATGGTGAAGCTCCTTGATGACAGTGTTGTGGTGCGTTGTTATTGGGATACGGTTTTGCAGCTGTTGAGCCAGGCGTCGGTGTCGATCTTCTGCTTTTGCAGGAAGGTCTTCTGGTTCGCCCAGTGCGTGCGCAAATACGGTTTGAGGTCTTGCAACTGTTTGTTGCGGGTGATGATTTCTTCCATCACCGGCACCTGTGCTTCGAGCAGCGGCTGGCCGTACAGCGTCGCCGATTCCACCAGGCTGCTGGCGTAGTAACGGCTGAGTTTGTGCAGGCGATCCTTCTGCTCGTCGAGCTTGCCTTTGCGCATGTCGCAACTGGCGTCCTTGTCGGCGGACTCGCAGTTGAGCTTGTAGTTTTTCTGCAGGAAATCCACGTACTGGCCGTCATCGAGCATCTTGGTGCAGAGGAAGGCACCGAGGTTGAGGCTGGCGCGAATCGCTTGATCGCGGGTTTCTTCCTGCTGCTGATTGCTGGCGCGCAACTGGTTTTCCAGGGCCTGGAGTTTTTCCTTGAGGGCTTTGTCTTCGACGCCCGAGGCCAGGGTATTCAGGGACTGCACGGTGCCTTTGTCCGCCGATTCGGTTTCCTTGCTGCCGGTGCCGAGTTTCTTCCAGCTGCTCTCGATGCTGGCGACTCGCTCGCGTGAAGTCAGGGTCGGCGAGACCATTACCAGACGCAGGCCGCTGGTCTTGTTCTTCGCTGGGCCGTCGGCGTTGTAGTACGGCTGCTCCTTGCGCAGTGCGGTGCGCAGGTCTGCCTGAGCGGTGAGGTAATTGCCGCCGCGCACCACATAGCCGCCGGCCTGGCCGTGCTGACGGTCGAGTTTGTTCAGGCGAAACGGTTCGAACATCATCTCGTCGACGTTGCCGAGCATGTCGTGCAGGCCCAGCGGGTTGGGCTTCTGCAGGCCGGTCAGTTGCAGTTTGCCGTTGGACGATTGCGCCCCGGCGAACCACTCATAGGCGTTGATGCCGTCCGGCATTGGATAGTGCGTGTCGCGGAATTCTGCGGCGCCGACTTCCAGCCCACCGCGTGCGGCGAACTCCCACTCGACTTCGGTCGGCAAGCGCAGAAAGCCCAGCGCGCCGTCTTCTTTCGGCAACTTGTCGGCGGCGTTCTTGCGCAGCCACAGGTTGTACTTGTCGGCGGCATCGATGGCTTGCACCCAGCTCACGGCGACTTGCGGCAGGCGCATTTTGGTCGCGGCGGTGGGGCAGGTGTCTTCGGTCAGCGCGGCGTATTGCAGCTGGCTCATCTCGTACTTGGCCATCAGGTAGTAACGGGATTTATCGCTTTTGCCACCGGTGAAGCTGCCGGCGATAAAGGTTGGCCGAGTCTGCTCGACGTAGCCGTACTCGGCGCCGTCCTGGCCGATGTTGATCGGGTAGTCATCGAGCGGTCCGGCGACCGGGATGAACACCTTGCGAAACACCATCGAGCCTTCGCAGGGCATCGGCAGGACCACGTCGCTGGCCTCGGGCATCGGGTTGTAATACTTCTCTTCCCAGCCCGCCGCCGAGGCGTCGAGCAGGTAGCCCAGGCTCAGGGGCAACAGCAAGCCAAAATGTTTATAGCTCACGCAGACTCTCCGCAGGTTGGATGGTGATGGCTCGCACGGCGCCGATCATGGCCACCAGTGCAGCGACCACAAAGGTCAGGAGCAGGGCGGCGAGGCCATGCCAGAAAGTGATGTGACAAACGAAGGTGCCGGTGGCCTGGCTGCTGCCGAGCAAGTAGTCGAACAAATGGCTACCGACGGCATAAAACCCCAGCCCGCCAAGATAACCGGCCAGGCTCAACAGCAGCGCCTGGGTGATCACGAAGCCGCCGACCGCCGCACGGTTGAAACCCAGCAGGCGCAGCACCGCGAGGCTTTTGCGCTTGCGGTCGATGTTGGCCAGAAACGCCCCGACCATCGACGCCACGCAGCCGATCAGCGCCGCCAAAGCAATCACGCCGAAGATCAAACCCAGTACATGGTTGATCGCTTTGACGTTGTCGATGTCGGCCAGTCGGCTCGAGGTTTCGATGTGTTGTTCGTTGAGCCAGCGTTCCAGCGGCGCGACCTGATCGATGTCCCGCGCATACACCCGAGCACGTGCATACAGAGGTTGCAGATTGCCTTGCGGCTTGCCGGTGGTAGTGCCGAATGCAGCGACCTGATAGCCGTCGCGAAAACGTTCGAGGTCCAGCAGCAGTGGCGGCGCAACGAATCCGGCGGCGCGGCCGAAGCGTGCGCCATCGAGCACCGCGAGCACGTTCAAGGTGATTTCACCGCGTTCGTTGACGCCTTCCAGCCGGCGCAGCACGCGCAATTGCACACGGTCGCCAGCCTTGGCCTGCAAGCGTTGCGCGGCGCGGGCGCTGAGGATCACTTGATTGCCGACAGGATTGAATTGCGGCAGGTTCAGCTGCGGGTCGCCGGGTTCGGTGGCGATGATTTCCGCGCCTTCGACAAACTTTTGCAGGCCGACAAACAAGTCCGCCTGAGTGTTGAGCGAGCGGGTCTGGCCGAGGGCAAATCCGGTTTCCGGGCGCTGGCGCAGGCGTTCGATCCAGGCGCTGTCGTAGTTGCCGTTGCTGAGCATCTTCACTTCGAGATTGCGCGGGTCACGCAGCAGTTCATCCTGCAACTGACTGACCACCCCGTGCTTGAGCCCGAACAACAGCAACAGCGGCGCGATCACCGCCACCAGCGAGGCGGCGATGCACAACGACACCTTGCGGTCGTGCCAGAGGTCTTGCAGGGCCAGCGTGGTCAGCAGGCGCAGGCGCTCAGTCCATCGGTTCAAACAGTGTCTCTCCCTGACGGCTGATGGCGCCGAGCCGTGGCAAACCGAAATCCTTGAGCAAGGCCCAATCATGGGAAACCACCAGGGCGCTCAAACCCATGCTCGACACCAGACTCAGCAACAATTCGAACAAGCGGCGCGCGCTGTGCGGGTCGAGGGCGGCGGTCGGCTCGTCGGCCAACAGCAGCAGCGGTTCATGGGCAATCGCCCGTACGCAGGCGACCCGCTGGCGTTCACCGATCGACAAGGCTTGCGGCTTCTTATCCAGCAAACCTTGCAGGCGCAGCACCTCGACCGCGTGATCGACGTGAGCGCTGTGCGCCGGCATGCCCAGCAAGCGCCGTGGCAGGCTGATGTTGTCGCGCACACTGAGAAACGGCAGCAGGCCGCCACTTTGCAGAATGAAGCCCAAATCCCGCGAACGCACCGTCGCCAGTCCGGGCTGATCATCGCTGGCCAGCAGGCGAGCAATGTCTTGTACCGGTTGTGTGGCCGCCGACGTTTTGCCCAGGCGAAAGCGTTCTAGCTCGACCGGCGCCAGCAATAGGCCAATCGCTTCGAGCAGTGTGCTTTTGCCGCTGCCGCTTTCACCGGTGATGGCGAGGATTTCCCCGGCACCGACCTGCAATTGCGGCAGACGCACGTGATGCGCCAGCGCGCCTTCACCGCGGCGCACCAGCAGGTTCTTGATATCGAGCATCAGCGTCTCGTTAAGGCATCATTTCCAGAGGCACGGGGTAAACGTTGTCCCGCGCATCGCTGTCCTTGGCCAATGCCACCCAACGGTCGACGTCAGCGTTGTAGCGCTGGTAGTGGCGCAGTTTGGTGTTGAGCGTGCGGATGAATTTCTCTTGCGCCAGACCGTCCCAGCTCTTCCAGGTCTCTTCGTCGAGGTTCAGCACTTCGCTCTGGTAGGGCAGGTCTTCGAGGTACTCGCCGAGCACGCCCATGTCCGCCAGTTTGGCATTGCCGTTCTGCTTGAGCTGATTAGGGTCGGCGCCCATGGTCGCAGCGACCGAGCGCAGGCGATCGAACATCTCCGTCGGCGAAATCAGGCCTTCGTTGGCCGCGTCGAGGATCTGCTTCATCACGTCGCTCAAATCGCTGAGCTGGGATTTGGTCAGCAGCACGCGTACGTCGGTGGTCGGGATGTTCTGTTTGATCAGATCGCGGTCGGTGATCCACGCCTTGAACACCGGTGGCGCCTTGCTGTTGGTCTTCTCGCCGAGATACGCCAGTTGCATGGCGTGGCCGATCAGCGCGGCGTCGTCGAGCATCTTCTTCTCGGCCGGATCCTGCTTGGCGTTCGCCGCACTGCCGATGGCGTCTTCGCCCATGTAGGCGGCTTTTACCTGCGAGGTGATGGCGGCGGCCAGGGTGTCGACCTTGCGCCCGAACTCCTGAATGTCGCCCGCGTTCACCGGGTAGTACAGCGAGGTGTTGGTGCCCGGGTAAGTCGACAGGTTCTGGTACTGCGCCTCGGCTTTGGCGTGGTCTTTGATCCCCGCCGGTGTTTTCAGGTGCAGGGTGTAAATCGCCACGCCCGGATTGGCCGCCTCGAGGCGGACCTGGGCAGCGCTCAAACCGGTTTTCGACAGTTTGTCGTCGCCTTCGATGGCGCCGGCATCGGTGATCAGCACTACGTAACGCGCGCCGAACTGACTCCAGTCGACCTTGTCGATGCTGTGCATCACACCGGCGTAGGCATCTTCGTCAAAGCTGCTGCTGGAAACCTTGGCCTGCTTAAGGTCGGCGACCTTGGCGAGGAAGTCCGCGCTGTCTTTTACCTTGGTCGGATCGGCGTACATCTTCGTGGTGTATTCCAGCCCCGGCACCGCATCGGTGCTGGAACGGAAAGCGACCAGGCCGAACTTCACTTGTTTGCCTAGATTTTGCGATTCGATCTGCTGATAGACCTTGCGGATCGCCTCGCGGGTACGGTCGATGTACGGGTCCATGGAAATCGTCGAGTCGATGACAAACACCACTGCCGCACTGAATTCCTTCAATTGGCTGGTGGCCTTGTCTTCGGCTTCCTTGCCCGCGGCTGCGCCGCCAGCGGCAGCACCTTTGGCGTTTTTGTCCTCGGCCTTGCTGACCGATGCAACATTGAGCAGCCGCGTGCGGAAACCCGCTTCGGTCATGACTTCTTCGCCGCTGAGTACCGGCAGCAGGTAGAACTGCTTTTGCAGGTCGACGAAGTATTCAGGTTCTTCGGCCAGGACGCCGGGGGCCTGTTGGCCTTTCTTCAGCGTGGCCCGCAGTGGGGCGACTTTGCTCACCGGGTCCGGCGCATCAAGGATGCCTTCGACCGTGGCGCGTTCTTTGAAGAACAGCAGACGGTCGCGGTTGGCCGGGTTGGTGAAGGCCAGGGTCAGCTGCATTTTCCAGTCGGTGGTGCAACTGGCGGGCAGCCAGCCGATGGTTTTGCCGTAACTGTCGGGGCCGACTTTCAGCCACTCGGCGTTGCTCGCTTGAGCGCGTTCGTAGACGTAGAAACGGCTGAACACCGGTTGTTCATCGCCAGCCGCACCGCCCGCCGTCGGGCTGATCTTGCAGCCCGGAGTGGTCAGTACACGCTGGAACAAAGTCTTTTTGCCCGCCTGGATCAACGGTTTTTCATCGGCCTGGGCCAACGAGCCGATGCACAGTGCAAGCAATGCGGCGCCGCTGAGCAGGAAACGATTCATGGACGCGCGCATCACTTTTGCAACTCCTCGAAACGCTGCTTGGCTTCGGCATTGTTCGGGTCCTGGGTCAGGATGGTTTCGTACCAGTACGCCGCCGTGGCGTTGTCTGCTGTAGGGAAGCAATCGCTGGCTTTCAGGTACTTGGGATCGTATTCGTGGGCGTAAGCGTTGGCGATCAGAGCGTCACCGGCCTGGGCGCGGTTGGCGTACAGACGCTGGGCGACACCGCAGTGTTTGCCGGCCTTGGCCTGGTTGATGATCTCCAGCAGCTTGGCGCTGTCGGGTGCGGCTTTGATGCAGGTCTGCACGAACGTCAGCTCGGGCACACTGTTCATGCTTTCCAGGGTGCAGGCCTCGGCATCGGCACTCGCCGTTGGCGTTGCGGCGACCGCTGGAGCGGCAGGTTCCGGGGTGCGTTTCATCCACCAGAAAACGGCGGCAGCTGCCAATAGCAGTAACACCACAATGATCAGGCCGATCAGACCTTTGTTGCTCTTCTTCACCGGCGCCGGCGGCGGGGTGTAGACGGGCTCAGGGGTAATCGGCTCAGGTTCGACGGGCGCCTCGAGGTCGGGCAGCACCAGCTCTGGCAATTCGGGAATCTCCGGCTCCGGAGCTTTCGGCGTGCTCAGCTGTGCGGCGCCGTAAGTCGAGCGGGTTTCACCGCCGGCGGTGGACGGCAGCAGCCCGACACCCGGGCGGACGACACCGACGTCGGTATGCCCCGGCCCCTGCTCGCGCAGTTCGATGCGAAATTGCGAATTGGCGCCGCCTTCCAGCAATGGATCGACGACTTCCGGGCCAACCTGGGCTTCGAGCGCTTCACCGCTGGCGGCAACGTCGAAACGCGACACCTGAAACCAGAACGGGTTGTTGCTCCAGACTTGTCCTTCCTGGAGATAGAAACTGTCCTGGTTACGCTGAATGGAAAACTCCAGCTGTTCCTCGGCGCCTGTCCATTTTTTTACAGTCAGGCAGGCGCGGCCAGGGACATTGGGCTCTAACGCGAGCAGGTCGACACGAATTGGCATTGCTTATCTCGCTGCGAACGCGGTGAGCACTTGGCCCAGCCGTTCGTTCTGTTCAGGGGTGATTTCGCGACCGGCACCATGGCCGGCGTTGTCCAGCGTGATGTAGGCCAGGCCCGAGAGCCAGTCGCCGAGAAACAGCTGCGCCTGATTCGACGGCTGTGCCGGCAGCACCGGAACCTGTCCCGGACCGATGTCGGCATAGAACGAAAACAGCGGCGCCTTGGCACCGGCACGGCTATTAGGGCGTTCGCTCACCGGTTTCTGGATGTAGCCGAACCAAGAGACGAAGTCGCGCAGCACACGTTGCACTTCCAGCACCTGACGTTCGACCAGTTGATCGCGACGGGCGCCACTTTGCGCGCGCTTGAGTACCGCGCGGCTCAGTTGGCCCGGCAAATCATGGCGGTAGCCGGCGGTGATCAATTCATCGACCACGGCTTCCAGCAGGGCTTTCTCCAGGCCCAACAGATTTAGCAGGCTTTGCCGGGTGGTCAGTTCGCGCAGGTGGGCGATCCAGGCTTTGAACGCGGCTTTGGCGAAGCGGTGCTCGTTGCTTTGCAGCTCCGGCGCGGCGTTGGTTTTGCTACTGAGCGGAGCACTTTCCTGACCCAGATCGCCACCGAAGTCGAAATCGAAACCGGCGTCGTTGCCGTACAAGCTCTGGCTTGGCGACGCGCTGACCGGCTCATCGCTGGCCGCCGGCTCGTCATCGGTTTCGTAGACGCCACTGAGGTACAGGTCGCGCACTTCTTCGCTGCTCATGTCGAGCTGATCGATCAACTCGCCGAGCACCGCCGGACGCCGGCCCAGACCGGAAAGAATCATCTGCGCCTGGGCTTTCTTGGCCGCCGCCGCGCCGTCGCCGTCGGCGTGATACCAAGTGCTGAGGCCATGAGTGGTCAGGCCTTCAAGGCATTCGTTCAGCTGCTCGCGGATGCGCTGCAGTTTGAATTCGATGTTGGCCACGCCGGTGAAACTGCCGCTGAAGTGGCTGATACCACCGTCATCATCTTTGAGCATTTCCGCCCAGGCCTTGGCCGGGTTGGCGACGTGTTTGCACACCAGCGCGTTGCTGGCGAAGCTGCTGCCCAGCGCTTCGACGCGGCTTTGATAATTGCTATTGAGGCCGGTTTCGGCGCCACTGGCGTCCTGCACGATAAACGCCGCGTCCATCCGCGGTTTGCGCACCAGGAAGGTGTTCTGGAACGGCGTGCCGGCCCAGTCGTTCATCCAGTTGAGGCTGCCGAAGCGCTCGAGCATGGTCAGTTTGACCATGCCGTTCCAGCTCTCGTCGTATTGATCGGCGGTCAGGCTCAGCGAGTTGGTCACCCGCAGGTCGAGCATGGTCAGCGCCCAGATCAGTCCGGTCGCGCGTTTGCTGCGCTCGGCAGCATCGGCGCCCTGGGTCTTTTCGATCCAGCGCGTCAGCACCGGGCCGACGTCGTTGACGTCACTCTGTTTGGTCGAGCCGGTGCAGACCACCAGCGCGTTCATTTCCTGATTGTCGGTGTAGCGTTCGAACAGGTAGGCGACCTTGCCACGCAGAATCAGTTGCGAAACCGAGTTGTCCTTGGTCGCCGATTCCGGATCGCTGGAGTCGGCAATCTCGTGAAGTTTTTTGCGCCCGCGATAGCCCGGGAAGTCGAGCAGGTCGACCTGATTGACGATGTCGTCTGCCGGCGGCTCGATCAGGCCGAAGGTCATTTCTGCCGTGAGTGCCGCCAGTTGCGCGACCGGGATGCCCTGACTGTTTTGCAGGCGTCCGCTGACTTGCGGGCGCACGTCGACCGGCAAATCTGCCGGGCTGCCGAAGCGCTCGAGAATGTCGACGTTCATGATGCTGTCGCGCTGGCTGTAGGTGTCGTTCTCGAACGTCACCAAAGCTTTCAGCGGGGCGAACACGGTCTCGGGCAAGCCGAGTTTGTGCAGCGCCCCGGCCAGTTGCTGATACACGCGGGTCAGTTCGCGTTGCTCACCCCAGAGGATGGCGAACAGCTCGGCACGCTCCTGATAATTCAGCCGTGGCGCCAGTTGCAGCGCTTTCGGCCAGTACAGGTGTTCGAGTTTTTTTACCGAGTTGCGGAAGTTGTCCCGCAGGTAATCCCACAGCGACACCAGATCGTCAGCGTTGACGCCCGGTTGCAGCGGTCCGTTCTCGCGGCCTTCGAACGGTTTCAGCACGCGCTGAATACGTTCTTCGTCGATCTCGTAGGAAATCCGTTCAAGGTCGAAGTCCTTGAACCAGGAGTTGGCGAGAATCTTCGCCAGCTCGATTTCCTTGAACAACGTCAGCTCCACCGGGAACTGCGGATCCTCGCTCGGCGTGGCGCGACGGCTGAAGCGGGTCACCAGACCAGTCGCTTCCTTGCCGCCACCGACCGGGTTGATGTGGCGGATGAAGTCCAGGCGCTGGCCGCCGTAATCGGTCTCCAGTTTGCCGTTCTGACCGGCCGCCAACGCCGAAATCAGGTAGGACTTGCCGGCCTGGGACAGACCGAAGAAACCGATGGTCATCGGCGTGCAGGCCACGCGACCGAGGCTGTGAGCCAGGTTGCGGGCGCGATGCAGGCGGATGTTCAGGTTGTCGGCTTCGCTGTCCAGACGTGGCGCGTTGACACGCGTCTGGCCAATCCAGTCCAGTGCCTGACCGGCACCTTCATAAACCGCAGCCCATTGGGCAGAGAGCTGGCGTTGCTCGGGGGTCAGGTCGTTCATTTGCGTTTCACACTTCCACTGTCGAGCCAGTACTTGGTCTCGCTCAGGCCGGCATCGAGCATGGTGTTGAGTTCCAGCTCGAGGTCGCTGCGCGGGTTGAAGCTGACGTTGCTGCTGTTGGATTCGATCGCACGCACCGAGAGGCGGTCGCTGACCAGATCCTGTGTTTTCGTGTATTTGTCGGCGGTCTTGACCTCGAACCGCACCTTGAGCAGCGGCGCACTGCCGTTCTCACCGACCGCGCGGGAGAACTTGTCCCGGCCCGATTTGGTGAAGCGCAAGGTGTACAGCGGTGAGGCCGACCAGCGATCAGCCGCCAACTGACGGAAGCCCAAGCGCAGGTCGCCGCGCATTTCCAGCTGCGGCGTGTCGGCGTCATCGCCCACGCCGATTTCCGGCAACTTGATCTTGTAGTCTTCGGACTGGATGTCGCGGTACAGCACGTCGGCATCCTTGATCACGTTGTTCAGGTCGATCACGCCGATGTGCTTGACCGTCGAGTACGGTTTCAGCGCCGAAGAGCGGAAGTAGAAATTCGGCACGCTGTGATTGGCACACAGCAGGCACAGCATGGCACCGACCGAAGCGGTACTTTTCGGATCGTCGATGCGGCCGTTCTTGTGGAACGGGTACCAGCCGCCGGTGCGGTAGTTCTGCAAGGCCAGAATGCGCCCCGGTGGCAGCGGCAAGACCTTGCGGATGAACGCCTGAATGCCCGGCAGCCGCGAAGGGCGGCCAGTCAGCAGGAGGACGTCGCACGGGTATTGCGCGACCACTTCGCACAACGCACCGAGGATCTTGGTGATATTGATCTGGTCGTTGAGGAACGCGGCGTGAAGCTTTTGCAGATCGAAGCTGATCTGCGCTTCATACAGGTCGAAATTACTCTGCCCGCCCACGTCGCGGCGTACGGCAGCGTTGACGTATTCGAGCACGGTCTGGCTGATCGCGTTGTCGCCGAGCAGCTGCCGGTAACTCTGCGGTGTGGCTTCCTGCGGGACTTGCGGGTCGTAGTGTTCGTAGGCCTTGAGCAGCGCCAGGCCGAGGGGCGAGAACACTTGCAGGTTCAGTTGCTGGCGCAGGATCACGTCTTGGGCGCTGACCGATTCGTCGCCACACAGTCGCGACATCAGCGAGTCCGGTGCTCTGACCCCGGCGTTCTGCAGGGCTTTCTCGAAGCTCGGCAGAATGAAGTCTTGAATCACGTCGAGCAGAATGTCGTCGCCGGCCACTTTGAAGCCGTCGCGGAAACGCTGCTCGGGGACGATGTGCACGTTGCTGCCGCTGCCGGTATTGCCGGCGCGGTCGAGGCGATAATCGGTGATGACCAGGTCGGTGGTGCCACCGCCGATGTCGATGGTCGCCAGGGTAATGCGTTCGCGGTCGGTCTTGTCAGGGCGGGCGATGGTGTCGAAAAACTCTTCCGGGTGACCGGCGAAGTTCTCGTTGACCTCGGTGTACAGATAGACCAACTGGCCGCAGGAGGCTTCATCCCATTCGACGCGGATGCTCGGGATTGGCGTGCGCGGAGTGGCGCTTTCGGTCTGGTGCGGGTCTTCTTCACCGGCGTGCCAGCCGAGGCTTTTCCACACCAGACCGATGGCCTGCAGCATGCGTTCGTTGAGAATGCTGCGTTCGGCTTGAGGCATTCCCGGCGGCACGGTCAGGGTGATGCTGTTGAGCTGACGTGGCGAGCGGGTGTGGCCCTGACGCGAGCGCTGGGCCGGGCTGTTGATTTGCGACAGGGCTTGCGCCAGCACTTCGGCGAGCATGAAGGTCATCAGCGAGCTGCGCGAGTAACGCGGCATGAACACCGGTAGACGGTCATCTTCGTCAAGGCTGTAAAGCGCTTCGCCAGTCTCGTTGATCAGGTGCGAAAACGGCGCGGCGGTGGCGTAGGGCTCGTTGTCGGTCTTGACGTACGAGCAGTTGAAACGCCAGCCCGGTGCGTAGGCTTTTTCGTCCCACAGATAACGTTTCGGACTCGACAGGCCGGTCGAGCCTTCGGTGCCGCGACGACGGCTGGCCAGACGTCCGGCCTCGTTACCGACGCGGGCGATTGTCGCCCACTGGAACGCGTCGTGCCGACCACTTTTCACCGAGCAATGGTCCTTGCCGAAGTTCGCCTGAGCGAATTCGACACGGCTTTCGAACGGCTGGTTGTAGGTGTGTTCCGGGGTGATCAGGTCGCGCAATTCCAGCACGTAGTTGTGCTTGAGGCCGGAGCCGGCCTGACCGTGGTTTTCGATGAGAATGCCGCAGGTGCGCGAGTTGCCGACGTCAAGCACCAGGTCAACCAGGATCGGTTGACCATTGCTGTCGTTGGCGACCACTTTGAGTTCCGGAATATCGACTTTCGGTCGCGCCGTCGACTGCATCGCGGTTGACGGTTTGCCCAGCAGGCTGAGCACGTTGAGGTAATGCGCCAGGTGATGGTTAGCGCGAATGTCGATGTCGATTTCTTCGCGCGAACGATGGCTGTTGCCTTCGTTGAACAACTCGAGCAGCCACTCGTTGACCCACGGCTGAGCGAGGAACCAGCGGGTTTCGCTGGCCTTGGTCGCCAGTTTGAAAGACACGCCGGAGCTGATGTCTTCTTCGTTTGGCGCAAGGTACGCGGTGCCGTCACGCTTGGGCATCACGCGGCTGTCGAACGCCATGGTCAGGCGATGGGTATTGCCGTCGATGTCGGGCGTGTCGAGTTTCACCAGACGCATGCGCGACCAGTTGCTCGGACCCTCGTCAAAGCGGTGCGGCGGCATGAAGCGGAAAAACGGGATCGGCAGCCAGACACCGTTGAGCAGGTCGAGGCTGCTTTTCATGTCGAGGCTGAAGGCCGGTTTGGCCTTCTCGACCTTTTCCGGCTCGGGCTCGTAGAAGTAGAAGTCTTTCTCTTCGTTGTACATCAACCGGCAGACCAGCCCGCTGATCATCGGGGCGAATTCGCCCGCCGGTTCCTTGCGAGGGTCCAGGCGCAGGGCGAAATCCATGAACTGGATGCCGGTGTCGCTGACGAGCGTGACGGTGTCTTCGAACTGGGTGACTTCAGGCAACATTTCGCGTTATTCCGTACTTATTCGCCCGTCTGCCGCATGGACATGGGGAATTGATCTTTGCCATAACCGCCGGTGCAATCGGCGACCGAGGTCGCTCCCTTGCGGCAGTTGACCTTGGGCATGTCGTAGGTGCTGCCATCGCCGCAAACGGCCTGGCCCTGACTGTCGATGGCGAGGCTGCCGCCCTTCATGGAGGCGGCGACCGGGCCGCTGCATTTCGAGCCATCAGCCTGATGCACCGTCACTTCGCCTTTGCCATCCTTGAACTGGTATTCCAGGCGCAGCGGTTTGCCGGTGCGGCGGTCTTGAATGCCGGCGCCAGCGCGGTACTGGCCATCGAGGAAATTGGCGGCGCCGTCAGCGGCATCGGGGGGAATGCTCAGGGCCGGGCCTGCTTTGGCTGCGGCGGCTTTGTCAGCTTCTGCTTGCGCTGGGGCAGGTGGGGCAGTCGGATTTTGCGCAGCATCCGCAGGCGTTTCCGCAGCCGGGTCCTGGCTCACGCCGGTGTTCTCTGCGGCTGGTTCGTTGCCGTCGAGTGCCGGCACTTCTGCGCCTTGTGTGCCCTCTGCACCGAGCACGGCTGCGCCAGTGTCGACGTTCGCGCCGGTGCCGGTCACCGGGACGCCATTGAGCGTGGTCGCGGTGCCGACGGGCAGCGGTTCAACCTGTCTTTCAACAGGCACGACGCCCTCGGGCAGCAAGTCGACGGCCACCAGTGGAATCGGCACGCAGCCGCGCAAGCCGAGCAACAGCCACAACAGCAGCAACAGGAACGGTAGCAGCAACAGCCACCACCACCAGCGTCGCCACCATGGGCGCGTCACGACCGGAACCACCGGCGCGATCGGGGCCGTTACTGGCGCTGGCGTTTCGGGAGGCAAGGTGAAAACCGGAGGAACCTGATAGAGGCAGTGCAACGGATCGCGATTGCGATCGGCGCCGGCGTGCTCGAAACCCCAGAAGGTCAGCACGGGTTTGCCTTGCACCAGATAAACGAAGTTTTCGTCGGGGAAGTGGATGACGCGCTTGAGCAACTTGCCGAACACGGCTTTGTCGCCTTGCTGCGGCTCGTCCGAATCAGTGCCGAGGAAACGCTGGCTCAATTCTTCGAGGGCAGTTTTCAAGGCTTCCAATTGGCGGCGGGCAGGCGCGCGCTCTTCTTCGGTCGCGCTGCTCCACGGGATCACATCACCGTCGAGGCCGCTATACCAGTCGATCTGATTACCGAGTTCATCGCTCTGAGGAATGGCCAAGTGATCGACCAGTTCGGGATTCTTGCGGCGAATCGCTTCGCGCAATTGCAGCGCCGCCCGGTAAACCGGTTGGCCCGTTTCGCCCAAGGCAGTGAATGACCCGCTCTTACCGCTGCGTAGTAGTGCCCCGCGCATCCATACTCCATATGTTCCGTTGCGCAATGACAGGCGGAAATGCCTGTGCCTTGCTCCTGCATTTAGCTGGCGACCTTAATGTCATTATGATGTCGCCGTCAATCAGCCGATAGGCCAAAACCGAACGAGGCTAGCTGAAGAATGCCAACCTCGCTCGGGATTATTTTGCCACTGACTAAAGGACGGCATTGATAAGGGTTTTTTACGCTTGCTGAAACGATTCATCAGCGCTATAAAAAACCTACAAATCCAATAAAAGGCACGCTCATGACTTCGCTCAAACTCGCTGTCGCCCTCGCCACGATGGCAGCGGCTTCCCAGGCCATGGCTTGGGATTACGTCCTGCTCGACTCCGACAAGCCTGCGCAAAACTGGACCGTGACCAGTGAGCAACTGGGTGTCAAAACCGATAAAGCCTTCTCTGTAACCCTGCGCACCTTGCATGGTGGTCGGCAGGAGGGTGTGAGCATCGTCGACATCGATAACGGCGCGATGAAGCTCTCGGTGGTGCCGACCCGTGGCATGAATGTCCTGCAGGCCAAGGTCGGGGATGTGCGTATGGGCTGGGATTCGCCGGTCAAGGAAGTGGTCAATCCGGCCTTTATCGAGCTCAATGGCCGTGGTGGTCTGGGCTGGCTGGAAGGCTTCAACGAGCTGGTGACCCGCTGCGGTTACGAATGGGTCGGCCATCCGGGCATGGACAACGGTGAACTGCTGACCCTGCACGGTCGCGCCGCGAACATTCCGGCCAGCAAGGTCACCCTGCACATCGACGAAAACCCGCCGTACGCCATCAGCCTGCGTGGCGAGCTGAAAGAGCAGGCGTTCAAGAAGGTCGATTTCTCTGTCGTGACCGAACTCGTTACGGTGCCGGGCAGCACAACGTTCGCGTTGAACGATACGCTGACCAACAACGGCGACTATCCAAAGGAATATCAAGCGCTGTATCACAGTAACTTCAGCACGCCGTTTCTCGAGCAGGGCGCGCGGTTTGCGGCACCGGTCAAACAGGTCTCGCCGTTCAACGACAAGGCTAAGGGCGAACTTGCCGACTGGCAGACGTATCGCGGGCCGACCAAGGATTACGACGAAACCGTCTACAACGTCGTGCCCTATGCCGACGCCCAAGGCGAAACCCTGACTGTTCTGCATAACAAGGCCGGCAGTCTCGGTGTTTCTGTTGGCTTCAACACCCAGCAGTTGCCGGTGTTTTCCCTGTGGAAAAACACCGATACCCAAGGTCAGGGCTATGTCACCGGGCTGGAACCGGGTACCAGCTTTTCTTATAACCGCCGCTATCAGCGTCCGCTGAATCTGGTGCCGACTATCGCACCCAAAGAACACAAACAGTTCCAGATAAGCTACAGCCTGCTCGCGGACAAAGGTGCTGTGGATAACGCCTTGAAGCGTGTGACCGAAATTCAGGCCGGACGCGACACCGAAGTGCGGCAGACGCCGCTGGTTGATCTGACCGAGCATTAAGGTGTCGCTGGCCGGTATTGCAGCGCTTCGGCCAAGTGTTCGCGTTTGATTGCATCGACTTGCTCAAGGTCTGCCAGTGTCCGGGCGACCTTGAGCAGGCGATGGGCCGAGCGTTGGGATAGCGTTAAACGCTCACAGGCCGACTCCAACCAGGCTTCGTCGACTGTGGATAACTTGCAGTACTGCTTCAAACCCGGCAGATCGAGAAACGCATTGGCACAACCTTGGCGCTTTTGCTGGCGCTCCCGCGCCTCGGCCACCAATGCGGCAGCGCTGGCGCTGTCCTCGCCGGGCTTAATCGCAGGATTCAGCGCCGTGGCTTCCCGCGCCACGGTAAGGTGCAAATCGATCCGGTCCAGCAGCGGCCCCGACAGCTTGTTGCGGTAGCGCTGCACCATGTCTGGTGTGCACGAACACTTGCCGCTCGGCTCGCCAAGATATCCACAGGGGCAGGGGTTCATTGCTGCGACCAACTGGAAACGTGCCGGAAAGCGCACGCGATCCTTGGCTCGGGAAATCACGATGTGCCCTGACTCCAAAGGCTCGCGTAAAACCTCCAATACCTTGCGATCAAATTCCGGCAGCTCATCGAGAAACAGCACGCCGTGATGGGCGAGGGTGATTTCGCCGGGTTGCGGTTTCGAGCTGCCACCAACGAGTGCCGGCCCGGATGCCGAGTGGTGCGGTTGACGGAAGGGGCGCTGCGGCCAATGGGTCAGCGGTGCACCACTGGCGACTGACTGAATCGCCGCCACCTCCAGTGCTTCACTCTCGGCCAGCGGCGGCAACAGCCCCGGCAGGCGACTCGCCAACAATGTCTTACCCGTCCCCGGCGGCCCGCTGAACAACAAGTTATGGGCACCCGCAGCAGCAATCAGCAACGCTCGTTTGGCCGCCACTTGCCCTTGCACTTCATTCAAGTCGGGATAAGGCTTGCTGGCGTGCATCAATCCATCGGATACATAGGGCTCAACCGGCGTATGCCCATTGAAATGCGCCACCGCCTCGAGCAGATGATCCACCGCAAACACCTTCAACCCCGAAGCCAGGCAGGCCTCCTCGGCATTCGCCCGCGGCACCACCAGCGCACGCCCCGCCTTGCGCGCCGCCAATGCTGCCGGTAGCACCCCGCGCACCGGCCGCACTGCTCCGGACAATGCCAATTCGCCGAGGCACTCCACATCATCGAGAGTCAGCGTCGGCACTTGCACACTCGCCGACAGAATCCCCAAGGCAATTGCGAGATCAAAGCGCCCGCCATCCTTCGGCAGATCCGCCGGTGCCAGATTCAAGGTGATCCGCCGCGCCGGAAACTGCAGCCCGGAATTGATGATCGCACTGCGCACCCGATCCTTGCTTTCTTTCACGGCTGCTTCTGGCAGGCCGACCATGGTCAGTGAGGGCAGACCGTTGGCGAGATGGACTTCGACGGTGACGGCCGGGGCTTCCACGCCAATCTGGGCGCGACTGTGGACGATGGAGAGGGACATGGTGTTCCTTGAGTTGTTCGCAAACCGCTTCCTGCGGTTTAACCAGCGTAGATGTGCGGCGGGGCGCTCTGCGGTATCTGAAACGTTTGGATATATCTCCAGATATTGCCAAGTCAGCCTGCCGAAGGCGGGTATCGCTGATGGCACTACGCAATGTGTACGAACGTACCGAATTACCTCGTTTGGCGAATGACTGTAGTTCCCTTACTTGCGTATATCAGCGTTGCAAAGCTGGATAGGATCTCTAGCGCTGCAACGAATTGTTAACTTTCTGATTAGCCGAAAAGGAACAGTGAGGCCGTTCTCGAAGCAACCCTGAGTGATTTGGGTATTGCCTGTGTGCCGTCAGCGATTGCTGAACAGGCGCTGAGGGACAAGCGTCTGTATTCGGTTCTGCCCCACTGGCGTTATTCGGGAGCATCGCAAGGCATGGCGTGGCTGCTGTATCAGCCAAACCGGCATGGTTCACAGAAGCTGAAGGTCATGGTCGATTACTTGCTTTCGAAGCTCTACTGCATCAGCTGAGCTTACCGCGCTCTGTCCCCGCCTCCACACTTGACGCGGGGCAGACAGTCGCCCGTTATTGCTCGGGCGCAGTGAGCTTTGCTTCCAACTCAGCAACTTTCGCTTCAAGGCTCTCCAGTCGTGCGCGAGTACGCGCCAACACCACCATCTGACTATCAAATTCCTCACGGCTCACCAGGTCCAGTTTGCTGAAGGCACTTTGCAGCAGCATCTTGAACTGGCTTTCGATTTCGGCTTTCGGCAGCGGGGTGTCGCCGTTGAACAGGCGGGAGGCGGTGCCGCTCAGGGCGTCGAGGAAGTCTTTGGGCGCGAGCATGATGGATGTCCTGGAAACAATGGCCGGCAGTGTATCACGCAGTGTCTATAGTCATTTACGCGGTCAGGGATGCACGCTTTTCGCGCAAGCGGACGGACGGCGGCGCACCGTTATTGTGCGTATCCGGATGGCCTTTTGCGTGCAAGCGCTTGCAGCAGCGGCCAAGGGATTGAAATCAGGGGTTTTTGGCGAGATGGCAAGCTTTCTGCTTAGTCACCTTCGACCCATGCACTGATGCAGTCGCTGTGACGAATGCAGTGCGGCAGACGGAGCGGGGAGTTTCGTCAGCAGCGGTTAGCTGGCGTCAGTCGGGCAGGTAAGGCCGACGATGCGTTACAAAGCCAGGCACTGCGCTTAGACTTGAGTCGGGTTTGTTTTCCTGGGGCAAGTCCACCAATTCGGGAGAGAGTTTCATGAAGCTAGTCACTGCCATCATCAAGCCGTTCAAGTTGGACGACGTGCGCGAGTCGCTGTCCGAAATCGGCGTGCAGGGCATTACCGTTACTGAAGTCAAAGGCTTCGGCCGGCAGAAGGGTCACACCGAGCTGTATCGCGGCGCGGAATATGTGGTCGATTTTCTGCCCAAGGTGAAAATCGACGTGGCCATCGACGACAAGGATCTGGACCGGGTTATCGAGGCGATAACCAAGGCAGCCAACACCGGCAAGATCGGTGACGGCAAGATCTTCGTGGTCAATCTGGAACAGGCGATTCGCATCCGTACCGGCGAAACCGATACCGACGCGATTTAAGCGCCGCCACAAACCCCAACGCCCCAGGAGAAAACAATATGACTCTGCGTAAATTCGCAGGGCTAGGAGCCCTGTTGTCTATCGTAATGCCAAGCCTTGCAATGGCGGCAGACGAAGTGGCGGCCCCAGTCCTCAATTCCGGCGACACTGCCTGGATGCTCACCTCGACAGCCCTCGTGCTGTTCATGACCATCCCCGGCCTGGCGCTGTTCTACGGCGGCATGGTTCGCTCGAAAAACATTCTTTCCGTGATGATGCAGTGCTTCGCCATTACCGGTCTGATCAGCATCCTGTGGGTCATTTATGGCTACAGCATTGCGTTCGACACCACCGGCATGGAGCAGGGCGTCGTCAACTTCAACTCGTTCTTCGGCGGCATGGGCAAGGCGTTCCTCGCCGGTGTCACGCCTTCGAGCCTGACCGGTCCTGCGGCGTTGTTCCCTGAGGCGGTGTTCATCACCTTCCAGATGACCTTCGCGATCATCACCCCGGCGCTGATCGTCGGTGCATTCGCCGAGCGGATGAAGTTCTCCGCGATGCTGATCTTCATGGGCATCTGGTTCACCCTGGTTTACGCACCGATCGCGCACATGGTCTGGTCCGGCAACGGCGGCCTGATGTGGGACTGGGGCGTGCTCGACTTCGCGGGCGGCACCGTGGTGCACATCAACGCCGGTGTGGCCGGTCTGATTGCCTGCCTGGTATTGGGCAAGCGCAAAGGCTTCCCGACCACCCCGATGGCTCCGCACAACCTTGGTTACACCCTGATGGGCGCGGCGATGCTGTGGGTCGGCTGGTTCGGCTTCAACGCCGGTTCCGCCGCCGCCGCCAACGGCACCGCCGGCATGGCGATGCTCGTGACTCAGATCGCTACCGCTGCTGCCGCGCTGGGCTGGATGTTTGCCGAGTGGGTCACCCACGGCAAGCCAAGCGCACTGGGCATCGCCTCGGGTGTGGTTGCCGGTCTGGTGGCAATTACTCCGGCTGCCGGTACCGTGGGCCCGATGGGCGCGCTGGTGATCGGTCTGGCAGCAGGCGTGGTGTGCTTCTTCTGCGCCACCACCCTGAAACGCAAACTCGGTTATGACGATTCCCTGGATGCCTTCGGCGTACACGGTATCGGCGGTATCCTCGGCGCGATCCTCACCGGTGTGTTCGCTGCGCCGGCGCTGGGTGGCTTCGGCACCGTCACCGACATCGGTGCGCAAGTCTGGATTCAGGTCAAAGGCGTGGGCTTCACGGTGATCTACACCGCGATCGTCACCTTTATCATCCTCAAGGTTCTGGACGCCGTGATGGGTCTGCGTGTGACCGAAGAAGAAGAGTCGGTCGGTCTCGATCTGGCACAACACAACGAACGCGGCTACAACCTGTAAGTACGCGCACTGAAAAAAATTGCCCGGTTCGCCGGGCATTTTTTTGTCCGGGATTTGTCATTAAGCGACAGGCTGAAAGGATTTTTCGTACGCCTTTAGTCGTGTTTACGACGGCGGTTTTTCACCGGCCAAAGGCTTACATCATTGAGCGAATATTAGGGCCTTTGTTTTTTCCCAGAGCGCGCTAGAATGCGCCCCGAACGTGCGGAGAACTGTATGTGGCAACAGACTCTGATAACCCTGCGGGCACGGCCCCGGGGCTTTCATCTGGTAACGGACGAGTTACTCGCCGGCCTGCCTGAACTCAGGGAGTGCCGGGTTGGTCTGTTGCATTTGTGGCTGCAGCATACCTCGGCGTCGTTGACCATCAACGAGAACGCCGATCCGGCGGTCCGTCGCGACTTCGAACGATTTTTCAATCGTCTGATCCCACAAGGAACAGACGGCTATGAGCATAACGACGAAGGCCTGGACGACCTCCCGGCGCACTTCAAGGCCAGCGTGCTTGGTTGCCAGATCAGTCTGCCGGTTTCGGCAGGTCGGCTGGCACTGGGGACCTGGCAAGGCGTTTATCTGGGCGAGCACCGTGATCATGGCGGTGCCCGAAAAGTCCTCGCCACCTTGCACGGTGAAGGGGCGTAAACCGTTGGTCATCAATGGTTACTGATTTTTTAACGGCGACTTTCGACAGTTGCCAAAGCTGGTCTATAACTAATCTGCTTTTCGCAAGTCATGAGGTAGAACATGAGCGACGATGATCTGGAAAACGACGACCTCGAAGTAGGCGACGAAGACGAGGCCGAGGAAGGCTTGGAAGCAGCAGCGGAAGACGTTGCTGATGACGATGGCGGCGAAGATACGCCAGCCCCGGCTGCCAAAGGCAAAGCCAAGGCTGCGGTGTCGGTAGACGAGTTGCCGAGCATTGAAGCCAAGAACAAGGAGCGCGACGCCCTGGCCAAGGCCATGGAAGAGTTCCTGTCTCGCGGCGGCAAGGTTCAGGAAGTGGAGGCCAATGTGGTCGCCGATCCTCCGAAGAAGCCGGACAACAAGTACGGCAGCCGCCCTATCTGAGGCGTGCCGCTGGCTTGCTGAAAAAGCCCGCCGTCGCTGCGGGCTTTTTCATGCCTGGAATAAAGTTAGCAAAACGAACGCAATTCCCTGTGGGAGCGAGCCTGCTCGCGAAAGCGGTGGGTCAGTCAACATCAGTATTGAATGACAGAATGCCTTCGCGAGCAGGCTCGCTCCCACAGGGGGGGAAGTGGATTATTTCGAGGAGGCATTCCAGCGGGCAAGCACCGCTGGCAAATCGGTCAGGCTGCGGATCTCGGCATCCGGCAAGCGATCCGCTTCCCATGCTTTCCCCGCCGGGTTGAACCAGACCGCCCGCAACCCGGCCTGCTGCGCCCCGGCAATGTCATCCCCCGGATGATCACCGATATGCACGGCGGTTTCGGCTGTAGCGCCCCCGCGCTGCAAGGCCTCGTGGAACAATCGCGCATCCGGTTTGGCGATGCCGATATCTTCCGCGCACAACGCAAACTTGAAGTAATCCGCGAGGCCTAACCGCCGCACATCGGCGTTGCCATTAGTGACCACGCCAAGGGCGTAATGATTGGCGAGAATCTCCAGCACCGGCTCCACTTCAGGGAACACTTCGATCTGATGCCGTGCGTGCAGAAATACTTCAAAACCCTTGTCTGCCAAGTCGGTGGCTTCACCGTGGGCGTATCCAGCGTCTTCCATCGCATGAAACAACACCCGCCGACGCAGCGCGCTGATGCGATGTTTCAGCCCAGGTTCATTGGTCAGTACCCGCTCGCGGATCGCCCACAAATGCTCAACCGGCACCGCACCCAGATTCGGCGCATGCTCGCTCAGCCATTCGCGCAATACCGCTTCGGCGCTGACGATGACTGGCGCGGTGTCCCACAACGTGTCGTCGAGGTCGAAGGTGATCAACTGGATGCTCATGAATCATCGCCTTTCATGCGTTTGGCCCGTGGGTGGGCACTGTCATAGACCGCCGCCAGGTGCTGGAAGTCCAGGTGGGTGTAGATCTGCGTGGTCTTGATGTCGGAATGGCCGAGCAATTCCTGCACCGCGCGCAGATCCTGCGAAGACTCCAGCAAGTGGCTGGCGAAGGAGTGCCGCAGCATGTGCGGGTGCAAGTTCTGCCCCAGTTCGCGCTCGCCGGCCAGTTTGACCCGCACCTGAATCGCGCGCGGGCCGAGGCGCCGGCCTTGCTGACTGACGAACACCGCATCGTCCGCCGGGTTGGTCATCGCCCGCAAGGGCAACCATTGTTCGATGGCTTCGCGGGCCTTTTTGCCCACCGGCAGCAGACGGGTCTTACTGCCCTTGCCGAGCACCTGGACCATGCCATCGGCGAGGTCGAGTTGATCAAGATTGAGCCCGGTCAGCTCGGAAAGGCGCAGGCCCGAGGAATAGAACAACTCCAGAATCGCCTGATCACGCCGCGCCAGAAAATCATCCTCGACCGCACCTTCCAGCAGTTGCAGCGCACGGTCAGTGTCGAGGGTTTTCGGCAGGCGACGCTCGCCTTTCGGTGGAGCCAGACCGGTGGCCGGATCGTGGTCACAAAGGCCTTCGCGATTCAGATAGTGATAGAGCCCGCGAACCGCCGATAGCAGTCGGGCGAGGCTGCGCGAGGACTGACCTTGCGCATGCAAACGGGCGATCAGGCTGCGCAGACGCTGAATGTCCAGCGCTGCCCAACTGCCGATGTTCTGTTTCACGCACCAGCCGAGGACTTTATCGAGGTCGCGACGGTAGGCCGACAGCGTGTGCGGCGACACCTGTCGCTCACTGCGCAGGTGTTCGCAGTAAGCGTCCAGTTGTCGTTCCATGTTCAGCGTACCGAGCGCAGGGAGCTGTTGACCCGTGGCAGCACGCGGCCCATGACTTCAGCGATATAGCTCAAGAACAGTGTACCCACCGAACTCTTGTAGTGCTGCGGGTCACGGCTGGCGATTGCCAGAATCCCGTGGATACCCTGATGGCTGACCGCGACGACGGCGGTGGAGCCGATCTGCTTGCGCTGTTCTTCGCCGAAGAGGAAGTCCAGCTCGTGTTCACGCAGGGTGCCGCTGACGCTTTTGCCTTCGGTGAGCAGACCGCCGATAGCGACTTGGGCGTCGGCGTGGGTGACCCAGCGGCCAACCGGGGCCGGGTTATCACCGAGCAGAATCAGGCTGACAAAAGGCACCTGAAAGTCCTGACGCAGACTGTCTTCGACGCTGATCACCACGTCTTCCAGGCTGCTGGCATCCATCAAGGAAAGAATGAGGCGGCGAGTCTTGTCGAACAGGCGATCGTTGTCGCGGGCGACGTCCATCAACTGCGAAAGGCGATGGCGCATCTCGATGTTGCGGTCGCGCAGGATGGCCATCTGCCGCTCGACCAGCGACACGGTGTCGCCGCGCTGGTGCGGGATGCGCAGGGCGGGCAGCAGTTCTTCGTGCTCGACGAAGAAGTCCGGATGCGCCTCGAGGTATGCGGCAACCGCTGCCGCCTCCAGGCTCTCGGACGCTGATTCGTCGGACTGTCGGGCGGGTACCTGAGGCTTATCGGTCATGGTTTCTGCTCACTCAAAGACGTACTTGTCCTTCGTATACACGCACTGCCGGACCGGTCATCAGCACCGGTTGGCCAGGGCCCGCCCATTCAATGGACAGACGCCCGCCGGGCAGGTCGATCAATAGCGGCGAATCCATCCACCCCTGGCTGATCGCAGCGACAGCCGCTGCACACGCGCCGGTGCCGCAGGCCTGGGTTTCCCCGGCACCGCGTTCCCACACGCGCAATTGCGCACGGTTGCGGTCGATGACTTGGAGAAAACCGACGTTCACTCGCGCCGGGAAGCGCGGGTGGTGTTCGATTTTCGGCCCCAACTCATGCACTGGCGCACTGTTGATGTCCTGCACGCGCAATACCGCGTGAGGGTTGCCCATCGACACAGCGGCCAGTTCGACCGTGGTGCCGTCGACGTCCAGCTGATAGTTGGTCGCCTGCGCTGGCGCTTCGAACGGAATATCCGCCGGCACCAGACGCGGAGCACCCATGTTCACGCCGATCTGGCCGTCGTTACGCACGTCCAGTTCGATGATGCCGCCCTTGGTCTCGACGCGGATCTGCCGCTTGGCGGTCAGACGCTTGTCGAGCACGAAGCGCGCAAAGCAGCGCGCGCCGTTGCCGCACTGCTCAACTTCCGAACCGTCGGAGTTGAAGATCCGGTAACGGAAATCCACGTCCGGGTTGCTCGGCGCCTCGACGATCAGCAACTGGTCGAAACCGATGCCTGTGTGGCGGTCGCCCCATTGCTTGGCGTGCTTAGGCTGAATATGCGCGTGCTGGCTGACCAGGTCGAGAACCATGAAGTCATTGCCCAAGCCGTGCATTTTGGTAAAACGCAGCAGCATGGGTTACTCCGGCAGCAGGCTTTCGCCGGCAAACAGCTCAGCCACGGTTTCGCGGCGACGCACTTCAAAAGCCTGATCACCATCCACCAACACTTCAGCGGCACGGCCACGGGTGTTGTAGTTGGAGCTCATCACAAAGCCGTAGGCACCGGCCGAATGCACGGCCAGCAGATCGCCTTCGGCCAGGGCCAGTTCGCGGTCCTTGGCGAGGAAATCGCCGGTTTCGCAGATCGGGCCGACGATGTCGTATTTGCGCGCAGCGGTGTCACGCGGTTTAACCGCGGTAACGTCCATCCACGCCTGATACAGCGCCGGGCGGATCAGGTCGTTCATTGCCGCGTCGACGATAGCGAAGTCTTTGTGTTCGGTGTGCTTGAGGTACTCGACCTGAGTCAGCAGTACGCCAGCATTGGCAACGATAAAGCGGCCCGGTTCGAACACCAGCGCCAGATCACGACCGTTCAGACGCTCGCGCACGGCTTTGATGTAGTCGGCAGCCAGTGGCGGCTCTTCATCGCGGTAGCGCACGCCCAAACCACCACCGAGATCGATGTGGCGCAGGTGAATGCCGCAATCGCCGAGGCGGTCGACCAGATCCAGCAGACGGTCGAGCGCATCAAGGAACGGTGGCAGCGTGGTCAGTTGCGAACCGATGTGGCAGTCGACGCCGACCACTTCCAGGTTTGGCAGATGCGCGGCACGCACGTACACGTCTTCGGCGTCGGCGATGGCGATGCCGAACTTGTTCTCTTTGAGACCGGTGGAAATGTACGGGTGGGTGCCGGCATCGACGTCCGGGTTCACGCGCAGCGAAACCGGTGCGCGAACGCCCAGCTCGGCGGCGACCACTTGCAGGCGCTCGAGCTCGTCGGTGGACTCTACGTTGAAGCAGTGCACGCCGACTTCCAGCGCGCGACGCATGTCGTCACGGGTCTTGCCGACACCGGAGAAGACGATCTTGTCAGGGCTGCCGCCTGCGGCAAGGACGCGTTCCAGCTCGCCACGGGAAACGATGTCGAAACCGGCGCCGAGACGGGCCAGGACATTCAATACGCCGAGGTTGGAGTTGGCTTTGACGGCAAAGCAGACCAGGTGCGGCATGCCGGCCAGCGCATCGGCGTAGGCCAGATACTGGGCTTCGATGTGCGCGCGCGAGTAAACATAAGTAGGCGTGCCGAAGCGATCGGCGATGGCGGACAGCGCCACACCTTCCGCGAACAGTTCCCCGCCACGGTAGTTAAAAGCGTCCATGGCGATCCCTTATTGGTAAACGTCGTGCTTGTGTGCCTTGGAGGCAGGCTTTTGTTGCGACGATTTGGCTTGCTCGGCCGGGTCCTGATCGTCATCGGGCAGGTACAGCGGGCCTTTTTGACCGCAGGCCGAAACAAGGCAGGCAACCGCGACGAGCGCAGCAAGGGAAGAGATCAGGCGCTTCATGGCGAAATCCTTGAAAATGCGTTAATTGCGCCGGAGTATACCGGCCACCCGGCAGCTTGCCTATGCGAGGGGGTTCCCGTCCGGCGGGGCTCACTGTATGCGCGCAAACCCCTGTGGGAGCGAGCTTGCTCGCGAAAGCGGTGTGTCAGGCAACAATAATGTTGAATGTGCCGGCCATTCGCGAGCAGGCTCGTCCCACCGGGTTGGGTGTTCGATGCCCTACCGGTGCTTGGTCGTTAATCTTTGCAATCGGCCGGCAGCGTCCGTATCTTTCGGCGCTTGAGCCTGATCAGAACATTTTTTGAGGTTGCCGCAATGAGTTTGTCCGAAGCCCGTTTCCACGATCTGGTCGATGAAACCCAGGAAAAACTGGAAGACATCTTTGATGAAAGCGACCTGGATATCGACATGGAGAACTCGGCCGGTGTCCTCACCGTCAAGTTCGAAAACGGCTCGCAGCTGATCTTCAGCCGTCAGGAGCCGCTGCGTCAGCTGTGGCTGGCGGCCGTGTCCGGTGGTTTTCACTTCGACTACGACGAAGAAAGCGAGCGCTGGATGTGCGACAAGAGCGAAGAGCAGTTGGGCGAAATGCTCGAGCGCATCGTCAAGCAGCAGGCCGGCGCCGATTTCGATTTCGAAGGCCTGTGATTCCGTGACTGATACCGCTCCTGTTCGTCCGCCGAAGCCGCTTTACAGCAACATCAGCCCGGCCGTGCCTTCGCCCTGCAGCGGCGTGTGCCGGCTGGATGAGCACAAGGTCTGTCTGGGCTGCTTCCGGCATGTCGAAGATATCCGCGAATGGCGCTCGGCGGACGATGAGCGGCGGCGGGTAATTTGCGCGCAGGCATCGCAGCGCAAACAGTGCGGCGGGGCGTGACTTGTATATTTTTTGAGCTGTGATAGTGTCCGAACACGCCTCAACCCATCGAGGCTTGGTGAAAACCCCGCCTTTTTTGGCGGGGTTTTGCTTTTTTTGTGTGCAGAAGAAAGGAGTCTGCCCGGATCATGACCGCACCTTCCATCACCCTTACCCGTCTGGACGTGCAACGTCTGGAGCGCCTGATCGACAACCTGAATGAGAAAGACCAGGCTGCGCCGGGCGTGATTGCGCTGCAAACCGAGCTGGACCGCGCCGACACCGTGGTCGGCCACGATGAAGTGCCCGCCGATGTCGTGACCATGAATTCCCGCGTGCATTGCCGCGAAGAAGGCAGTGGCAAGGATTACCACCTGACGCTGGTGTATCCGAAGGATGCCAATGCCGATGAAGGCAAGATCTCGATCCTGGCACCCGTCGGCAGCGCGCTGCTGGGCCTGAAAGTCGGTCAGCACATCGACTGGCCGGCGCCGGGTGGCAAAACCCTCAAACTGACCTTGCTCGAAGTCGAATCGCAGCCAGCCAACGGTGGCGCCTTCCCCGAGTAACCCCGCCTCAGACCTGTTCGAGTGCCTCGTTCAGGGCGCGCTCCAGGTCAGCCTTGTAGCGCAGATACAAATTGCTCGAACTCTGCCCATCACCGAGCAGGCCTGAAAGGTCGAGGTCGGTGATGTAGCAGCGATAGCGTTCGCTCTCACGCCGCTGCTCGACGATTTCCCGGGCGACCACGCTGAACAGTTGGTCGCCATGTTCCAGCTCGCTGAATTCCCGTTGATTGCAATACAAAGTGACCTGCACTTCGCCCGGTGCGGCCTTGCCGACGATCGCCTGCACGTCGTAGAACGGCTTGTTCACTGGCGTTTGCGGCGCTGGCCGCGCTTCGACCCGTCGCGCGCGCCCCGGTCCCGAAGGCAATAACTGGTAATACAAGGTTTCGAGGCGCGCATCGGGGGAGGCGTCCATCGGCAACACGGCTTCGCGGCGGAACAGGATCGATTGCAGGAAACGTTGCAACGGCACCAGCAGGCTCTGCTCGTCGTGGTACGGCAAATGCTGCTGCCAGAGCGCGTTGAATTCATCCAGCACGTACAGCTCGGCCTGCTGCTCGGTGATCCGGTAGAACACCTGAATGCATTCCGGCTGGCCCATCGGCAGGATCAGCGCGAGGTCGTGGTCCTCCAGCGCCATCGGGTCCAGGTGCAGCGGGCTATAGCGCGCCTGCTCCTCACCGAGGTAATCGAGCAGGGCCGGCAAGGTCGCCAGGGCGATGTGATTGACCTGGCCCGGCACCAACTCCAATACGTGATAGTGCTGCTGCACCTGAATCAGGTAGCGGTGATTCAATTCACTGAGCAGCAGATTCTGCGCGGTGTCGACGATTTCCTCGACGCGGCGGGCAATGAATTGCGCGCGGTTGTGGCAGAAGCAACGCACCTTCAACGACGGCTGCAACGGCCCGCGTGGCAGATTATTGAGGTAGTCGCGCAGGCAGTCGAGCAACGCGTGCGGGCCGTCGAAACGGGTGACCAGCACCTCGTTCCAGCTATTGAGCGTGACCTGATCCAGGGTCAGCACGAGATTTTCGCGCACGCCGGCGTAGCTCAACGAGTCGGTGCGCTCGGTGGTCATCAGGATGTTCAGATCACGGTGATGCTTGAGCGGGTCGACGCCGACGTTGACCAGCATCAGCACTTCGCTCGGCACGGCGGCGCGCAGCAGCGGCTCTTCGGCCACGGTGGGCAAGGGCAGGGCGATGCACTGTTGCAGGCTGCCAAGCAGGTTGAACAGCTCGAACTCGCTCAGGTCGCTGTTGCCGGGATGCAGGGCCAGTCGTGTGCTGCTGTCGATCACGCCGTTGCGGTGGCACCAGGTCAACAGTTCAAGCAACTCGCGGCTGCGTTTGATCGGTGCGAAGTGTTCCCACTCCAATGCCGTCAGGCTGCCGTTGTACAGGCCCCACTGAGTTTGCCCCGGTTCCTTTTTGTTGCGCGACTGCACCAGTGTCAGGGTGTCTTCAGCCAGATCCGGGGCGATGCCGGGATTGATGAATTCGACCTTGTCGGCCTTGCGCTCGAACGCGGCGTAGAGCCGGCGGCCGAGCACGTTGAGGTCGCGCTTGTTGATCAGACTGACCGTCTGTTCGGTACGGGCGAACTGTGTCAGGAAGCGATAGCTGTAATTCAGCTCGTTGACCAGCGCGCGGCGTTCGGCGCTGACCTGCCGGACTTTCCACTGGCTGCGGCTGTCGAGCAGAGCGAGTTGCCGCTGATCCCAATGCCATTCGCTGGCCAGCCGTTCGAGCAACGAACGTTGCCAGCTCTGGGTCCGACTGTTGCCGGTGAGCTTGCGGTTGACCTTCAGGTACAGCGCGCGGCGCACCAGCTCCAAGCGTTCCGGCTCGTTGCGCGCGATGAGGTATTCCTCGATGCGCCGGTACACGACCATGTACGGGTCCAGCTCATCGAGATCGAGCTGATTAGCGAACACGGCTTTTTTGAAGCGCAAGCTCAGGCACTGCACTCGCGGATGCTCGCTGGCGTAAACCTCGGTCAGGAGCAGTTTGAGCACCGATTTGTAAGGCGATTCGATGCCCTTGAACAGTTGCCACAAGCCGGCGCCAATGAACTCCCCCGGCGGAATCGTCGCCAAGTGGCCGAGGTCGAGGGTTTCATCGGCGCGAATAAAGCGCTTCGACAATAAGGTGTGGGTGTATTGGGCGTAGGCGGTTTCTTCGTAAACCGGCACCAGCCACCAGATCGGTGTGCGCCCGGCCAGCCAGATCGCCGTGCGGTAGAACTCATCGAGGAGCAGATAGTGCTGCGTGGTGCCGCAGTTTTCCGAGCTGAGCTGGTTGTCGCGTTCGCCTTTGACGAAGCGTTCCGGGTCGATCAGGAAAAAATGCGCCTCGGCGCCTTGGCTCGCCGCCCAGGTTTCGAGCAACTGGCATTTCTTGCTCAGCTCACTGAGTTCGCTTTCGCTCAGGTCCGGCGCGTGGCAGACCCACACGTCCATGTCGCTTTGATCGGCCTGCGCCAGCGTGCCGAGGCTGCCCATCAGAAACAGACCGTGAATCGGTCGTGGCGGATTGCTGCCGTGGCGTGGCTTGTAAGAAAACGAGCGGGTCAGGCGCTGGGCTTCGGCAAGGGTATCGGCGTCCGGTTCGTAATTGGACACCCCGGCCGGCGTACTGCTTGAGACATAACCCGGCAGCAGCGGATGGTTGACGTGGAAGAACAGCGGCAGAAGCGTCAGTACACTCTGCTGGCGTGTCGACAAACCTTCGAGTGCCCGGCTCAAGCGTCCTTCATTGAGTTTGAGAAAACGCGCGCGCAGCTGGCTGAGGACCTTGCGGTCGATGCCTTCGTCCAGGTCGGGGCGGATTTCGTGGGTGCGCGTCATGTCAGCTCAAACCGGCTCGCAGGCTCGGACGTAGAGGGTCTCGGAATGTCCGGCAGTTTAGCCTTAGCGCGGCGGGACTTTTAGCTGATTTTGTTTTTTTGACGTCAGATTTCTATCGTGGGCGAACAGGCAGGCCCGCGGAAATCCCGTGGCAGGAGTTTCCGTGGGCGAAGTCAGGGGGAATCAGGCGGTTTCTTGCTCTCTCAGAATGGTCAGCACGGTTTGCACATTTTGTGCAGCATCGCGACCGAGGCTGGTCAGATATCCGCCATCGGGCTGATCGGTCAGGTCTTTTTCAAAGAGGCGTTTGGCGGCAGAAATATGTTTCGGGGCAGCGGTCTGATGAATTTTCAAACCTTCCTGGGAACTGTCCAGGGGAAAGAGTGCGAGGACTTCCAGTTCGGCAACCAACTCAGGGGTAAGCGACATAAGGACTCCAGACTTTCTAGGAATTGGACGACAGCGCCCCTAAGGTGAACCCGCTTTTGCGGCATGTCCAGTGCTCAGATCAGGGATTTTGTCTTGAGGCGATTCCAGTGTAGTCGGGGCCGGGGAGTTGGCTGGATGGATGGGTGACAAATTGTGTGGGAGCGAGCCTGCTCGCGAAAGCGGTGTGTTATTCAGCGTTGTTTTTGCTGATGCCGCGCTTTCGCGAGCAGGCTCGCTCCCACAGGGGAATGTGCTTGGCCTACTGCTTTTCTGGTGGCAGCTCTGGCAATGCACGCAGCGCCGTTTCGTACCACTCGGTATCAAATGCGCGGTCTTCATCCAGCATTGCGTCAATCTCGTAAGCCAGTACGTGCGCCATCAGATTGAGGATCTCTTCACGCTCGACACCCACCAGCGTCAGCTTGTTGAACGTGGCCTTGGCTGCTGGCGGATTGTCGCTTTCGATCTGGTTCTCGATCGCTTCGATCAACGTCGCTTCGGTGAACTCTTCTTCGTCGTTGTCATTGTCGATGTCTGTCGGCTCGCTCATGGCAGGCTCCTCAAGGAAAGGCGCCAGTTTACCCGCATTCAGCGGCGTGATGCTGCTGGCGGGATTGGCCTGATCAATCTATAAACAGGCACTGCCCACCCCGCACGGCCTGGAGGCTATGTGATGCTCAAGCTCTACGGATTCTCAGTCAGCAACTACTACAACATGGTCAAACTGGCGTTGCTGGAAAAAGGCCTGCCGTTCGAAGAGGTCACCTTTTACCCGGCGCAGACCCAGGAATCACTGGCCATCAGCCCGCGCGGCAAAGTGCCGGTGCTGGGCGTGGACGCTGGTTTCATCAACGAAACCGCGATCATCCTCGAATACCTCGAACAAACCCAGAAAGGCACGCCGCTGCTGCCAAGCGATCCGTTCGAGCGCGCGCAGGTGTTGGCGATTGCCAAGGAAATTGAGCTGTACATCGAATTGCCGGGACGCGCTTGTTATGGCGAGGCGTTCTTCGGGATGACCCTGCCGGACGCGATCAAGGAAAAGACCAAGAGCGAATTGCTATTGGGTTTTGCCGCACTGGGCCGTCACGGCAAATTCGCCCCGTACGTGGCGGGCGACAGTCTGAGCATTGCCGATTTGTATTTCCTTTACAGCGTGCCACTGGCCTGTGCGGTCGGGCAGAAGCTGTTCGGAATTGATTTGCTGGCAGAGATGCCGCAGGCGAAGGCGTTGCTGGAGCGACTTGAGCAGAATCCGCATGTGCAGAAGATTGCGGCGGACAAGGACGCGGCGATGCCGGGGTTTTTGGCGATGATCGCTGCCAAGAAGTGATTTTTTTGCTGTTCTGAAGATTGCATTCGCGAGCAGGCTCGCTCCCACATTGGACTGTATTCACAATTCCAACTGTGGGAGCGAGCCTGCTCGCGAAGCTTTTGATCTTTAGCGGCTGGCGATCAGCGCCTGGCCGCGCACCACAGCCGCCTTGACCTGCGCCGGCGCAGTGCCGCCGATATGGTCACGGGCATTCACCGAGCCTTCCAGGGTCAGCACGGCAAACACGTCTTGCTCGATCTGATCACTGAACTGCCGCAGTTCTTCCAGGCTCATCTCGGCCAGATCCTTGCCAGTGTCCACGCCGTATTTCACCGCGTGACCCACGATTTCGTGGCAATCACGGAACGGCAAACCACGGCGTACCAGATAGTCCGCCAGATCAGTCGCGGTGGAGAAACCACGCAGCGCCGCTTCACGCATGATCGCGTGCTTCGGTTTGATCGCCGGGATCATGTCGGCAAAGGCGCGCAGCGAATCGCGCAGGGTGTCGGCGGCGTCGAACAGCGGCTCTTTGTCTTCCTGGTTGTCCTTGTTGTAGGCCAGCGGCTGGCCCTTCATCAAGGTCAGCAGGCCCATCAGCGCACCGAAGACACGACCGGTCTTGCCGCGCACCAGTTCTGGCACGTCGGGGTTTTTCTTTTGCGGCATGATCGAGCTGCCGGTGCAGAAACGATCCGGCAGATCGATGAACTGGAACTGCGCGCTGGTCCACAGCACCAGCTCTTCGGAGAAGCGCGACAAGTGCATCATCGCGATGCTTGCGGCCGAGCAGAATTCGATGGCGAAGTCGCGATCGGACACGTTGTCCAGCGAGTTGCCGCCGACGGCGTCGAAGCCGAGCAGTTGCGCGGTGTATTCGCGGTCGATCGGGTAGGTGGTGCCGGCCAGCGCGGCGCTGCCCAATGGCATGCGGTTGGTGCGCTTGCGGCAATCGACAAGACGCTCGTAGTCGCGGCTGAGCATTTCGAACCAGGCCAGCATGTGGTGCCCGAACGTGACCGGCTGCGCGGTCTGCAAGTGGGTGAAGCCCGGCATGATGCTCGCGGCTTCGCGCTCGGCTTGCTCCAGCAGGCCTTTTTGCAGGCGGGTGATCTCGGCGAGGATCAGGTCGATCTCGTCACGCAGCCACAGGCGGATGTCGGTGGCGACCTGGTCGTTACGGCTGCGCCCGGTGTGGAGCTTTTTACCGGTGACGCCGATGCGATCGGTCAGGCGTGCTTCGATGTTCATGTGTACGTCTTCGAGGTCGATGCGCCAGTCGAACTGGCCGGCCTCGATTTCGCCCTGAATGGTCTTCAGGCCATCGATGATGCTGTCGCGCTCGGCATCGGTCAGCACGCCGACTTTGGCCAGCATGGTGGCGTGGGCGATCGAGCCCATGATGTCGTGGCGATACAGGCGCTGGTCGAAAGTGACGGAGGCGGTGAAGCGGGCGACGAAGGCGTCGACGGGTTCACTGAAGCGGCCGCCCCAGGACTGATTGGTCTTGTCAGTGCTCATGAATTCGCTCGTATCGGCTTGAAGAAAAAAGGCGTGTAACGCTGGCGCGGATAATAACAGGGTTGCCCAGACTGTCGCTGACACCGGTCGATACGTTTTTTTCTCATGGGCTCAGCCATAGTCCGCGCTGGGGCCGGCGAATTTGCGCAAGGATATTTTTCGATTGAGCAATATCGTTCCGACGAACGTCTACAGTAGGACATAAGGGTCGGCGTGACTGCGGATCGCGCAAAGGTCTGGCCGCCGACTATAAGAAGAGGGGGTGGGTGCGGTTGTCCTTCGGCAATCCCCGTGAACAACGCGAGAAACAGCGGGCTTTGAGCAGTACGACCGGACACTGGCAAATATTGCTGGCCGACGTACGGCACTTTTTGGCGCTCGGGCTAGTCTTAGCGTGGATCGCGGTGACGGACGTCACTTCACCTGTCTACGCTATCCTTGTGCGAGACTCACGCAGGAATCCAGCGCAATATGAATGTCCTGATCGTTGATGACGAACCACTGGCTCGCGAGCGCCTCAGCCGAATGGTGAGCGAGCTCGAGGGTTATACAGTTCTGGAGCCCAGCGCCACGAATGGCGAGGAGGCGTTGGCACTGATCGACAGCCACAAACCGGATATCGTGTTGCTCGATATCCGCATGCCGGGCCTCGATGGCCTGCAGGTTGCTGCCCGTCTGTGCGAACGAGAAACGCCGCCCGCCGTGGTGTTTTGCACCAGCCCCGATGAATTTGCCGTGGAAGCCCTGCAGGCCAGCGCCGTGGGCTATGTGGTGAAACCCGTGCGAACTGAACATCTGCATGACGCCCTGAAACGGGCTGAACGTCCCAACCGGGCGCAACTCTCGGCCCTGACCCGTCCCGCTGCCGAAAGTGGTACCGGCCCGCGCAGCCACATCAGCGCCCGCACCCGCAAAGGCATCGAACTGATCCCGCTGGATCAGGTGGTCTACTTTATTGCCGACCACAAGTACGTGACCTTGCGCCACGAGGCCGGCGAGGTGCTGCTCGACGAGCCGCTCAAGGCCCTCGAAGACGAATTTGGTGAACGCTTTGTGCGTATCCACCGCAACGCCCTGGTCGCCCGCGACCGCATCGAACGTCTGCAACGCACGCCGCTGGGGCATTTCCAGCTGTTCCTCAAAGGGCTCAATGGCGATGCGCTGATCGTTAGCCGTCGGCATGTCGCCGGCGTGCGCAAAATGATGCAGGGCCTGTAACCCGGTCTTTTGCGCCGGTTCAGACGTCATTTCATCAGGCATCGAAGGCCAGGGAGGCCGCGCCGACTCTGATTCAAGTCAAAGTGGATTTGGCTGAGCTGTTATTATCCGCCGTATCTATTCAGTACGGATTGATCCATGTCCTCTCGCGAAATCCGCATCGCCACCCGTAAAAGTGCGCTGGCCCTCTGGCAGGCCGAATACGTCAAAGCCCGTCTGGAAGCGGCCCACCCGGGTCTGCTGGTGACGCTGGTGCCCATGGTCAGTCGCGGTGACAAGCTGCTTGATTCGCCACTGTCGAAAATCGGCGGCAAAGGCCTGTTCGTCAAAGAACTGGAAACTGCCCTGCTGGAAAACCAGGCCGACATCGCCGTTCACTCGATGAAAGACGTGCCGATGGACTTTCCTGAAGGCCTCGGTCTGTTCTGCATCTGCGAGCGCGAAGACCCGCGCGATGCCTTCGTTTCCAATACTTATGCCAGCCTCGAAGCGTTGCCTGCCGGCGCAATCGTCGGTACTTCGAGTTTGCGTCGTCAGGCCCAATTGCTGACGCGCCGTCCGGATCTGCAAATTCGCTTTCTGCGCGGCAACGTCAACACCCGCCTGGCCAAGCTTGATGCCGGCGAGTACGACGCAATCATCCTCGCAGCCGCCGGCCTGATTCGCCTCGGCTTCGAAGAGCGCATCACTTCGGCAATCAGCGTCGATGACAGCCTCCCGGCCGGTGGCCAAGGTGCGGTCGGTATCGAATGCCGCAGCGCCGATACTGAAATCCACGCCTTGCTCGCACCGCTGCATCACGCCGACACCACGTCGCGGGTGACCGCCGAACGTGCTCTCAACAAACATTTGAATGGTGGCTGCCAAGTGCCGATCGCCTGCTACGCCGTGCTCGAAGGCGAGCAGTTGTGGTTGCGCGGTCTGGTCGGTGAACCGAGCGGCGGCAAGCTGCTCAGCGCCGAAGCCCGGGCACCGCGCGCCGAGGCCGAAGCGCTGGGTGTGCAAGTTGCCGAAGACCTGCTGCGCCAGGGCGCGGACGACATTCTCAAAGCGGTCTACGGCGAGGCAGGTCACGAGTGACCGGTTGGCGCCTGCTGCTGACGCGCCCCGCGGAAGACTGTGCGGCGCTGGCGCAGACGTTGGCCGGGGAGGGCGTTTTCGGTAGCTGTCTGCCGCTTCTGGACATTGTTCCGCTGCCGGTCTCTGAGAAGATCCGTCAGGCTATGGCGCGGTTACAGCGTTGTGATGCGGTGATCGTGGTCAGCAAGCCAGCGGCGCGTATTGCACTGGATCTGCTCGACGACTCAGTTGCGCTGACGATGCCGTGGTTCAGCGTCGGTGCGGCGACGGCGCAGATTCTGCTCGAACACGGCCTCGACGCCCACTTCCCGGTTGACGGGGATGACAGCGAAGCGTTGCTGCAATTACCACGTCTGCGTGAGGCCGTCAGCCAGCCGGGTGCGCAGGTGTTGATCCTGCGCGGCGAGGGCGGTCGGGAGTTGCTTGCCGAGCGCTTGCGGGAGCGAGGTGCTAGTGTCGAGTATCTGGAATTGTATCGACGTGACCTGCCAGCCTATCCGCCGCAGGAGCTGTCACGGCGGATTGCAGCGGAACGCTTGAACGGGCTGGTGGTCAGCAGTGGACAGGGTTTTGAGCACCTGCAGCAGATGGCCGGCGATGCCTGGCCGCTTATTGCGCAGTTGCCGTTGTTTGTTCCAAGCCCAAGGGTCGCTGAGCAGGCACGTGCCGCCGGGGCCCAAACAGTTGTGGATTGCCGCGGCGCGAGTGCCGCGGCTTTGCTGACGGCGCTGCGGGAGCATCCCCGGCCCGTTTTCTAATGCAAAGGATGGATACGTGAGCGAAGCAGCCTTGCCTAAAGATGATGCCCAACCTGTGATCGATGCCCAGGTTGAAACGCCACCGCCGGCCCGAGAGCCGCGTCGAGGCAATGGTCTGGCCATCGTCGCCCTGTTGCTCGGCGCTGCCGGCGTCGCGATCGGTGGCTGGGGTGTCTGGCAGGTGCGTCACCTGCAGACCAACACCCAACAGCAGTCCGGTGAAGTCCAGGCATTGAACGATCAGGCGCAGAGCCTGAAGCTCAATGAACAGCGTCTGACCGAACGCCTCGCGCAGTTGCCGGGTGCCGACGAACTTGCCGAGCGCCAGCGTCTGGTCGCTCAGCTTCAGGGCGATCAGCAGCGCCTCAATCAACGTTTGGAAACCGTCCTTGGCGCCAGCCGCAAGGATTGGCGTTTAGCTGAGGCCGAGCACTTGTTGCGTCTGGCCAGCCTGCGTCTCTCGGCATTGCAGGACATCAGCAGCGCGCAGGCGCTGGTGCAGGGCGCCGACGAAATCCTTCGCGAGCAGAATGATCCCGGGTCGTTCGCTGCCCGCGAGCAAGTGGCGAAAACCCTGGTGGCTTTGCGCAGTACTGCGCAGCCGGATCGTACCGGCCTGTTCCTGCGCCTCGGCGCGCTGCGTGATCAGGTCATCGATCTGACTGAGCTGGCGCCTGAGTACAAGGATCGCGGTGAATCGCTGTTGGGCCTGACGGCCGACGGCGATGGCGAAAGTCGTTGGGCACAATGGTGGGATAAGGTTTCGCGATATATCCGCATCGATTTCAACGCGGACAAGAATGTGCGACCGCTGCTGGCCGGGCAGAGCCTGAGTCAGGTGCGTCTGGCCCTGAGCCTTGCGCTTGAGCAAGCGCAGTGGGCGGCCCTCAATGGTCAGGCGCCGGTCTATACCCAGGCGCTGGCCGAAGCACGCGATGTGCTGAAGGGCAATTTCAATCCGGATAATCCACAAAGCAAAGTGATGCTGGAGCAGGTCGGCGAGCTGAGCAAGGAACCGGTGACGGTCAATACGCCGGATCTGGCTGGTACCCTCAGTGCGGTGCAAGCCTATCTGGAACGGCGTAACGTCAACGCCGAAGAGTCGGTGAAACCTTTCGCCAAACCTGCCGCCAACACCGCGCAGGAGGCCACGCCATGAAGCGCCTGTATGTGATCCTGTTTCTGGTGATCGCGGCGACGGCGGCGCTGGGTTTTGCCGTGGCGCAACATTCCGGTTACGTGCTGATCGCCTACCAGAGCTTCCGTTATGAGGCGAGCTTGTGGGCGACTCTCGCGGCCATCGCGGTGGTATGGCTGCTGATCTGGGGCATCAAGGTGCTGGTCGAACTGGTCATGACTTCCAGCGGTGTGGTCAATCCATGGTCGCGCCGCAATCGCAGTCGTCGTGTGCAAGTGGCGATCGAACATGGGCAGCTGGATCTGGCGGAAGGCCGCTGGGCCAGCGCGCAGCGTCATTTGTACCGCGCGGCTGAAGCTGAGCGCCAGCCGCTGCTGTACTACCTCGGCGCGGCGCGTGCCGCCAACGAGCAGGGTAATTACGCAGAGTGCGATCACTTGCTCGAGCGCGCACTGGAGCGTCAGCCGCAGGCCGAGCTGGCGATTGCCCTGAGCCACGCACAGCTGCAGACCGATCGTGGCGACACTGACGGAGCACTGGTGACGCTGCAGGCGATGCATGACCGTCACCCGCACAATGCGCAGACGCTGCGTCAGTTGCAGCGCCTGTATCAGCAGCGCGGCGAATGGTCTTCGGTGATCCGTCTGCTCCCCGAACTGCGCAAGGACAAAGTGTTGCCACCGGCTGAGCTGGCTGAGCTTGAACGCCGTGCCTGGGGCGAGAATCTGTCGCTAGCGGCTCAGCGCGAAGAAGACGGTACGGTCGGATTGCAATCGCTCAACCGTGCCTGGCAGCAGCTCACGTCGGCGCAGCGTCAGGAAGCGCCGCTGGTGTTGGCCTATGCCGAGCAGTTGCGTCAGCTCGGGGCTCAGGTCGAGGCAGAGGAAGTGTTGCGCAGCGCCCTCAAGCGCAAGTACGACAGCCATCTCGCACGTCTGTATGGGTTGGTGCGTGGCAGTGATCCGGCGCGACAGTTGCAGACTGCCGAGGGCTGGCTCAAAGAGCATCCGGGCGATCCGAGCTTGTTGTTGACCCTGGGGCGTCTGTGTTTACAAACCAGTCTGTGGGGCAAGGCGCGCGACTATCTGGAAAGCAGTCTGCGGGTGCAGCGCAATCCGGAAGCCTGTGCGGAGCTTGCGCGTCTGCTTGCGCAACTCGGTGATACCGAACGCAGTAATCAATTGTTTCAGGAAGGTCTCGGCCTGCTCGATGAACGCCTGCTGGCCGCGCCTTTGCCGGTGCCGGCTCACGCCTGAAAACGCGAGGGGGTTCGCTCCCTCGTACAGGTTTTGTGCCTGAATATTTTCCTGGGTCGAACGTCCCGCGCAGTTTCCTACAAGGTGCTACACCAATTCCTCGCCATCCTGTCGGGATTTCCCTACACCTCTGGTGAAGTGTCGGCAGGGCCCCGCCTTGAAAGGCTGACACGCTTTCCTCTACCGTAACTGTCTGTCTCTACTGTTACGGATAAGCCATGTCGTTGGCCTGCTCACGCTCCTTGTTTTTCATGGCTTTCACCGCAGGGGCTCTGGCCCTGGGAGCTTCCTATTACCTCGAATACGCGGTCGGGCTGACGCCCTGCAGTCTGTGCCTGGTCCAGCGGCTGTTCATGACACTGCTGACCGCGTGCTGCGGGCTGGCGGCGGTGCACGGCCCTCGCCGCGTCGGGCTGTCGCTCTATTGGGTGGGTGCGCTGGGCGCCAGCCTGGGTGGCACCATCGCGGCCTGGCAGCAGGTGTTGCTGCAGGGCGATACCCTGTCGCAACTGGCCAACTGTTCGCCCGACTCCGAAGCGCTGTTCAGCAGCCTGCCGTGGTTGTGCGCGACCGTGCGCATGTTGAAGGGCAGTGCCGATTGCGCGGAAATTTCCTGGACGCTGTTCGATCTGAGCATTCCGGAATGGAGCCTGTTGTTCTTTGTCGCGATGTCGATCTTTGCGGTTTATCAATTGCTGCGTCTGGTCTGGAGCGCTCTGCAACGACCGCTCAGCGGCGAAGCGTCGCACCGGACGTTGATCAGGGATTAAACACTTGTATGAACTTTATCTCCTGCGTAACTTGAAGCCATAGGCGTGCGGGCATAATCTGGCCCGCACGTGTCATTGGATTTATGTTGCTCGATGACGCTCTGCCCGGCCGTCCCCCCAGCCAAAATCAAAAGAGGGGCGCGGGTGTAGAGCAGCATGACCCACAAGGGAAGAGAGATTGCCATGCTCGAAAGTTGTCAGAATGCTCAGGAACGTTGGGGTGGAGTTCATCTGCTGATCGACCGCTGGTTGCAGGAGCGTGAAGAGCTGATCGGTGCCTACGACAAACTCGGCGCGCAGCCTGAGTCATTGTCCGAAAGCCGCAAGCCCTTGCAGGAATTCTGCGGTGTGCTGGTCGATTACGTGTCGGCGGGGCATTTCGAAATCTACGAACAGCTGACCGGGGAAGCCAAGGCGTTCAACGACAAGCGTGGTCTGGAACTCGCCGAGACGATCTATCCGCGCATCGACGTGATTACCGAGAAACTGCTCGCGTTCAATGACCTGTGCGATGAAGGCAAATGTGTCGCCGAGAAATTCAAGGAGCTCGGTGGCCTGCTGCACGAACGCTTCGAACTCGAAGATTGCCTGATTGAAGTGCTGCATACAGCACACAAGGAAGAAGATCCGGTTCAGGCCTGACTCTTTCTGCCGATCAAAAAAACGGTGCGCCCAAAGCGCACCGTTTTTTATTGCCTGATCAACTCGTCGCGCCGCGCAATTCGACTTCGAATACCAAGGGCGTAAACGGTGCGATCAAGTCACCGGCACCGTCGGCGCCGTAGGCTTGGTCAGAGGGAATCACCAGTCGCCATTTCGCCCCCACCGGCATGTTTTGCAACGCCGTGCGCCAACCGGCGATCACGCTGTCGAGGTTGAACCATTGCGGCTGAGTGTTCTGATCGAACACCGTGCCGTCCGGCAAGCGGCCGATATACAGCACCTGGACTTTTCCATCGGGGCCGGCCTTCGTACCGGTGCCGGGCACCAACTCGGTCAGCAGGATGCCGTCGGCCAATTCCTTCACGCCCGGTTTGGCTTTTTCTGCGGTGAGAAAACGCTGCTCGTTTTCCATCGCGGCGTCACTCGACGGCTGTGATTTCTGTTCGGCATTTTGCGACTCGTGATCCGCCAGAATCTGCTCGATGCGTGCTTCGCTCAGGGCCAGCGGCTTGCCTTGATACGCCTGCTGCAAACCTTCGACCAGTGCCTGAATCTGCAATTGCGGGACTTCCTGACGCAGTCGTTCGCCCAGGCTCGCACCGAGGCTGTAGGCCAGATCATGAGCGTCGTTCGCGGTGGTTTTTTCGTCGGCGTGGGCTGCCGAAAAAACCATGCAGAGGGATAAAAAAAGGTAGCGCGACATGGGCACTCTCCGTCCTGAGATGCGGGGGATTATGCCAGTGCGAACGTCTGCAACGGTGAACTGCTTTTACCTTCACGCAGAACATTTTCGATTCGGTGCAACGCAACGTAATCGATACTGTCAAGATGACCTAGCGGCGGTAACTGCAGAGGTCTAGTATGAGCCGCACTCACGTCAGCCAGGAGGTAAACCATGTCGGCCACCAAGAAGCCTGTAAATACTCCGTTGCACTTACTCCAACAACTCTCGGGCAGCCTGCTCGAGCATCTGGAAAACGCTTGCTCGCAAGCCTTGGCTGATGCTGAAAAACTGCTCGCCAAACTTGAAAAGCAACGCGGCAAGGCGCAAGAAAAACTGCACAAATCCCGCACCAAATTGCAGGACGCAGCCGCTGCCGGTAAAGCCAAGGCACAGAACAAAGCCAAAGGCGCCGTGAAAGAACTCGAAGACCTGCTCGATGCGTTGAAGGATCGTCAATCCGATACGCGCGGCTACATCCTGCAACTCAAGCGCGATGCTCAGGAAAGCCTGAAACTGGCCCAGGGTGTGGGTCGCGTGCAAGAAGCCGTGGGCAAAGTACTGTCCACCCGCGCTGCCAAACCGGCAGCGGCACCGGCGAAAAAAGCAGCTGCGAAAACTGCAGCCGCCAAGCCTGCAGCGAAAACCGCAGCGGCTAAACCGACTGCGAAAACCGCTGCCAAGCCTGCTGCAAAAGCACCGGTAAAAGCCGCTGCCAAACCGGCTGCGAAAACCGCTGCAAAACCTGCAGCGAAAAAACCGGCCGCTGCCAGCGCTGCAAAACCGGCGGCTAAAACCAGCGCTGCAAAACCAGCTGCCGCCAAGCCAGCTGCCCGCACTGCTGCTGCCAAGCCAGCTGCAAAAGCCGCGGCTAAACCGGCTGCAAAACCAGTTGCCAAAATCGCGGTAAAACCAGCCGCTGCCAAAGCTGCTCCAGCGAAAACCGCAGCCGCTAAACCTGCTGCCAAGACTGCGGCAAAACCAGCAGTAAAACCTGCTGCTAAAACGGCCGCTGCCAAACCTTCCGCAGCTAAACCTGCCGCAGCTAAACCCGCTGCCAAAGCCGCCGCTAAACCTGCTGCCAAACCAGCGGTAAAAACCGCCGCCAAACCAGCAGCCAAGCCAGCCGCGAAACCTGCCGCTGCCGCTAAACCGGCGACTGCCGCCGCCAAGCCTGCCGCTGCGAAACCAGCCACCAAACCGGCTGCAAAACCGGCCGTGAAAAAGCCAGCCGCCGCCAAACCAGCTGCTGCCAAACCGGCTACCGCGCCAGCCGCCAAGCCTGCCGCACCAGCGCCTTCGGCCGCAGCTGCTGCACCGGCAACCGCCGCAACTACCTCGACCCCTTCGACTGCGCCATCGCCAGCCGCCGCGTCGAGCGCCAGCAACAACCCAACCAGCGCTTCCTAAGCGCCGGTTGCCGCGACGCGCAGCACTTGCAGCGCGTCGCGGTTCGGGCTGGCCGCCGTGCCGGCCAATCCTTCCAGCCAGGTCATCGAACCTGTGTCGTGTCGCGTCCACGTCTGCGCCACACCTTCAAGCCGTGACAACAATGCTCGCTCTGCTTCCAGCTCGAGTGACTTGATCTGCTCGCGCATTCCTTTCAATACCGCATCATCAACCGCCCGGTTTTTCCATTGCATGCGCAGCGACCGCAGCGGCTGCACCACCTCGATATCCCAAGGTTCGGTCAGCGCCTGAAGCACGCTTACGCGCTGTTCATCGCACGTTACCCCGCGTTGTTCCAGCCATAAACCGCAGAGCAACAGGCAGACATTGGCCCCCGCCGTTTGCAGTTGCAGGCAGGCGTCTTCCACACCCGGTCGGGCGTAGGTGGCAAGGGAAAAGCTCCATAGGTCAGAGGACATCGTGCTACTCGCGCCAGTTGTGAGCGAAGCTGGTAGACTCCGCCGCCATTATGATCCGACTTCAGAACCTGACTTTACAGCGTGGCCCGCAACGTCTGCTAGAAGACGCCGAGCTGACCCTGCACGCCGGCCACAAAGCCGGCCTCATCGGTGCCAACGGCGCCGGCAAATCGAGCCTGTTCGCCTTGATTCGGGGTGAGCTGCACCCCGACTCGGGTGATTGCTTCCTGCCGGCTGACTGGCGCATCGCCCACATGCGCCAGGAGATCGAGACGCTCGAGCGTCTTGCGGTCGACTATGTGCTCGATGGCGACCTGCGTCTACGTGAGGTGCAACGTGACCTCGCCGTCGCCGAAGCCGCGCATGACGGTGCCGCTCAGGCCCGCCTGCACTCGGAACTCGATAGCGCCGACGGTTACACCGCCGATGCACGAGCGCGCAAGTTGCTCGCCGGTCTCGGCTTCACCAACGAACAGATGGATCGTCAGGTCGGGGATTTCTCCGGTGGCTGGCGGATGCGTCTGAACCTGGCGCAGGCATTGATGTGCCCGTCGGACCTGTTGTTGCTCGACGAACCGACCAACCACTTGGACCTCGACGCGATCATCTGGCTCGAAGAGTGGCTGAAAAGCTACCCGGGCACTTTGCTGCTGATTTCCCACGACCGCGATTTCCTCGATGAAGTCGTCGATCACGTCGCGCATGTCGATCAGCGCAAAATCACCCTCTATCGCGGCGGCTACACCGCGTTCGAACGCGCCCGTGCCGAGCGTCTGGCCCAGCAGCAACAGGCCTACGAGAAGCAGCAGGCGCAACGTGCGCACATGGAAAGCTACATCGCCCGCTTCAAGGCGCAAGCCACCAAGGCCCGTCAGGCGCAGAGCCGGATCAAGGCACTGGAGCGGATGGAAGAACTGTCGGCGGCCCACGTGGATTCGCCGTTCGACTTCGTCTTCCGCGAGTCGACCAAGATCTCCAGCCCGCTGATCGACCTGTCCGACGCGCGTCTGGGCTACGGCGACAAAACCATCCTCGAGAAGGTCAAGCTGCAACTGACCCCGGGTGCACGGATCGGCCTGCTCGGCCCGAACGGCGCGGGTAAGTCGACGCTGATCAAGAACCTCGCCGGTGAGCTGTCGCCGCTGGGCGGGCGCCTGACCCGTGGCGAGAACACCGTGGTTGGCTATTTCGCACAGCATCAGCTCGACTCGCTGGACGCCAAGGCCAGCCCTTTGCTGCACTTGCAGCGTCTGGCACCGACCGAACGCGAGCAGACCCTGCGCGACTTCCTCGGCGGCTTCGACTTCCGTGGTGCGCGCATCGATGAGCCGGTGCTGAACTTCTCCGGTGGCGAAAAGGCGCGTCTGGCCTTGGCGCTGATCGCCTGGGAGCGCCCGAACCTGTTGCTGCTCGACGAACCGACCAACCACCTCGACCTGGAAATGCGCCTGGCGCTGACCATGGCGCTGCAGGAATTCAGCGGCGCGGTGTTGGTGGTGTCTCACGATCGGCACTTGCTCAAGAGCACCACCGATAACTTCTACCTGGTCGCGGACGGCAAGGTCGAAGAGTTCGATGGCGATCTTGAAGACTACGCGCGCTGGCTGGTGGAATACCGTCAGCGCAACGCGCCGGTCAGCAATAGCCCGGTCAACCCGGACAAAACTGACAAGAAGGCGCAGCGTCAGGCAGCGGCTGCGTTGCGTCAGCAACTGGCCCCGCACAAGCGTGAAGCCGACAAGCTCGAAGCCGAGCTGGGCAAGCTGCACGAGAAGCTCGCCAAGGTTGACGCCAGCCTCGGCGACAGCGACATCTACGAGCCGGCGCGCAAGAACGAGTTGCGCGATCTACTTGCCGAACAGGCCAAACTGAAGGTTCGCGAAGGCGAGCTGGAAGAGGCGTGGATGGGAGCCCTCGAGACGCTGGAAAGCATGCAGGCGGAGCTGGAGGCGCTGTCCTGATGGAAGCGTTCCAGCGACCGCTGCCCGCCGTCTGGATCGAGCCGATCTGGTTTGCGGTGCAGATTCTGTTGATCCTGCTGGCCGGCTATCTCACGCAACGTTTTGTCGCCAAAGGCCTGACCCGACTGGGTGAACGTTATCCGTTTCCGCCGCAACTGCTGATGCCACTGCGGGGTGTATTGCGCTGGCTGATCATGGGCAGCGCGCTGATCTTTGTGCTGGAACGCCTCGGTGTGTCGGCCACGGTGTTGTGGACGGCGCTGTCGGGTTTCGTCGCGGTGGCGGCGGTCGCGTTCTTCGCGATGTGGAGTGTGCTGTCGAACCTGCTCTGCGCGATTCTGATCTTTACGGTTGGCCCGTTTCGTTTGGGCGATATCGTTGAGTTGGTCGACACCACGGACAAACCGGGCGTCAAAGGTCGGGTGGTGGCGATCAATCTGCTTTACACCACGTTGATCGAGGCTGAAGAGCTGGGGACTGGCAGCGCGATGGTGCAGGTGCCCAATAGTCTGTTCTTCCAGCGTTCGGTGCGACGTTGGCGCGGGAATGATGTGTTTCCGTCGAGTGGTTTCGAGAAGTAGGGCTTCAAGCAGGAGCTTTTGCTTTTGGGCCCAAACAGCATTAGCTTTGACAACTTGTTACAGCATGAGTCGAGGTGTGCGATGGAGCTTCAAACATGGCTGGCGTTTTTTGCCGCCTGCTGGGTGATCAGTTTGTCCCCGGGTGCTGGCGCCATTGCGTCGATGTCCAGCGGTTTGCAATACGGTTTCTGGCGCGGCTACTGGAATGCCCTCGGCCTGCAAATCGGTCTGGCCGTGCAGATCGCCATTGTCGGCGCCGGTGTTGGCGCGATCCTCACTGCTTCGGCCACTGCCTTCCACGCGATCAAATGGTTCGGCGTTGCTTACCTTGTGTACCTGGCCATCAAGCAATGGCGTGCGCAGCCCATGGACATGAGCGATGACGCGGCGGTACGACCGATCGGCAAACCGCTGGCGCTGGTGTTCCGAGGTTTTCTGGTGAACATCAGCAACCCCAAGGCACTGGTGTTCATGCTCGCGGTGCTGCCGCAGTTCATCAACCCGCATGCGCCGCTGTTGATTCAGTACGTGGTGATCGGCGTGACCATGGTCTGTGTCGACCTGATTGTGATGGCCGGTTACACCGGTCTGGCGTCGAAGGTCTTGCGTCTGCTGCGCACACCGCAGCAGCAGAAGCGCATGAACCGCACGTTTGCTGGGCTGTTCATCGGCGCTGCGGCGTTTATGGCGACGTTGCGTAAAGCAGCCGCGTAAACCGCACAGGCAGAAAAAAGGCGACCTCCCGAGGTCGCCTTTTTATTGCCTGTGCGTTACTCAGCGCAGAATCACCGGCGGCGTATCTGCTGGCAGATTGTTGCGCTGAGCCGGCTCGCGAGATGGCTCGTAACTGCCATCGCCGAGCTGCTGGCTCAATTGCCCGGCGACATCCTCACCCAATGCTTTGGACACATCGCGAACCACGCGCGGGCGGTTCAGCGATACGTGGATATCCCGGCTGTTGACCAGTTTGGTGTCCTGCGCTTCGCCCATCGCCGTGAAGGCCGAGATGATTTCGTAGGTCTTGGTGTTGATCAGGCTGAAATCCGCAACCAGGGTCAGGGCCAGCACCGCCGAATAGCTGTCGGTGTTCGCCAGCTCGTTCATGTCCTGAGTGAAGTCGATGTCGGACACCGTGCCGAACAGCACATAGTCGGCGCCCTTGTAGCTGCCAGCCTTGATCCGCTTGATCACATCATAGACATCGCCCTTGGACGACGCCGTGTACGGTTTGCCCTGGATCAGCTGAAACATACCGGTACGGAGGATTTCGCCTTTGATGTCGCCGGTGAACCGGCGCAGTTCGGTCTGCTGAATGTAGCTGTTGGGCGTCTCGTATTCTTCATAGCTCGACGAACCGCTGGCGCCGTAATAACTCTCCTGGTGATTGCTCTGCGCCGAGATGGTGTGGATGTATTGCTCCACCCGTTCTTCGTACGCCAGGTCGGCAACAGCAACTTTCGGGGCCGCCTGCACGCTGAACGCGCAAGCCAGGGTCAACAGGCCAATCCATGTGCGCATCGATCAACGCTCCGTGGTTTTGCGGATTTCTTTTTCGTCCATCCATTCGGCCAGACCGCTTTCGACATCGATCAGTTGCAGGCTGAATTTGTAGAAGACGTCCTTGTAATCGCTGCTGCGTTTGACGATCGAACTGATCGAACCTTCAAGACGGTATTTCGCGGCGATCATGTTGCCAGTCTTGGCCACGGTGCTCTTCTTGTACAGGCCGCTCTGGTTTTGCAGTTTGAGCTGATCGATCTGGCTTTGCATCGCCGTGTTGTCGCTGGCGAAGCGCGCCACACCGGATTTCATCAGCTGAGTCTTGATGCTGGTGGTGATTTCGCGGGTGTCGATGTACTCGCTGGTCTTGTTCATCACGTCGTAGACCTGAACCACCGGACGTCCTTGCAGAACCCCGGACTGGGCCAGCGAGCGGGTCATCGACTCAGCGATCATCTGCAGGTCAGTGGAGCCGAATTCGTTGGTCACGGTTTCAACCGCGCGAGGGTCGCCGTAACTGATGTTGCTGCTGCCCAGAGTCGGCGAGTTGTCGACGCAACCGGAAACCAGCAGGGCGAAAACGGCGAGGCAGGAAACGCGTGCAAACATGGCAATGCTCTCTGGAACGAAATGGGGTGTCGGGCTCAAGGCGTCTGCAGTTCCAGACGGAAATCCACGGCTTTCGGAGTGGGAGCGATGCTCTGGAGGAAGCTGTTCTGTCCGCCGTAGATCAACTGGGGTTTCCAGACTTCTTCTTCAGCGACCGGGAAGCCTTCCGCGCCGAGCCAGGCGAAGCGGTAATAGAAGGTCTTGTTGCGCTTGTCGGTGTTGCTCAACTGAACGCCAACGGTCATGAAGCCGTTTTCCCGGGCGACACGCATGTTGCCGATGGCGATGTTTTTCAGCTCACCCATGGCCACGACTTTGCTCGCGGCGCTGCCCGGTGCTGGCGGAGGCGGTGGCGGCGTTGCACAGCCGCTGGCCAACAGGGCGAAGGCGACAACGGCGATGAGGTTGAAGCGCATGCAAAGACTCCGTTCTTCAGATTTTCCGGGGCGGACGACAGGGCGCGCGCCGATGCTCGGCAGATTGACGGTCTGCCTGATTTTCTTCAAGCGCCAACGCATGCCTATTTCAAGCCCGATACGGTTTCCGTCGGCGCCACGTAAGCCGTGCCGATGATAAATAACCGGTCGCCGAATGCCCGCAGGTTGATGAGTTGGTGATCACGATCAATGCGTACGGTCAGCGTACCGGTGGAATTGGGCACATTGATCGTGTGATTGCCCTTTTTCAGGCGCAGTCGCGTTACCAGGGTTCTGTCGGGCAAGGTGCGCCAAGTGCGGGTGTCAGCCTCTTCGAGCGGATCTTTGCGGGTCACGACCAGTGAGGCCTTGGTGGGGTTCTGGGTGTTGAAATCAGCTTGCGCGACTGCATCCAGGTTGGCGCGGAACCTCGCCGATTCAATGATCTCGGGCATGTCGTCGCGCAAGGTGCGCGTCGCCATGTCGGTCACGCTGTTGATGAGGCTCAAGGGGCGTTTGCGCGCATCGATCTTGATGGAATCAAAAAACGGCGTGACCGTGTCCGGCACCATCACCGGGAAGGAAATCGGCGCTTCGATGACCAGGTTTTCATTGACCTGCACCGGAATCAGTACTTTGACCGACGCACGGGCGGGCGCCAGACCGCTTTGCACCACGATCAATACGTCGCTCTCGTCAGCCTTCGTCGGCGGCTTATTGAGGTCGCGCAGCGCCTGCTCGAGAAAAGGCACGTTGGGGCGCAGTTCGATGGCCTGCCGATAGCCCGGCGCAGCCAGATCACGCTCGCCCAATGCCTCATAGGTGAACCCCGCCAGATAATGGCTGAACGCACTCTGATAACCGTTCTTCAACTCGATGACCGAAGGCGCGTCAAGGAGAGCGACCGGGTAGCCACGCAAATCCTTGTAATGCACCTTGATGCCCTGAGCCTTGGCTTGTTCTTCGACCTCTTCGTACTGGCGCTCGCGCTCGCGGGCGATCAGTGCTTCGCGCTCGTGGGTTTTCTTGATGTCGGCGCGGGCGCCTTCGAAGTCGTCGACGGACAATTGGTTGAGGGCCATTTGCGTGGTCAGCATGACCTTTTCGTAGTCATAGCCGTCGTAGCGCTGCAGCTTGTCGTTGACGAACATGACGCCCAGTTCAGTGCCCAATTGACCGAGGAATTTCATCGGCGCGGAACGCACGGCGTCTTCGCGCTGGACAATCATCTGGTCGGCACTGCGCCAGGCGATCTGGCTCTCCGGCAGCATGTTGCCGACGCTGAGGACTGCGCCTTTTTCGAAGTAATAGAGCAGATCCTTGGATTCCCACGGGTTGTTCCACTCGATCAGGTACAGCGCGCCAGCGACATTGCCCATCATCAGTTGATCGGTGGTTTGCTGCATTTCCTGGTCGTAATCGCGGAAAGCGGCGCATCCGTTGAGTTGCACGATGACACTGAGCAGCACACTCAACAGCAGCAGACAATGACGCATGACGGTGGCTTCTTCCTTGGGCGCAAAGGGGCGGACGGGACGCAGTATAAGGATCAGTGGTGGCAATGTGCTGCTCTGTTTCTCGATGACTGTTGGCGATAGGCGCCAACAAAGCTTGAGGGAAATGCCGGCGAAGTGAACAATATGTAACTTCGCATTTCCATTTGAGACCTGTTCATGACTGCCTCGTCCCGATTTCTGGCCTGGCTGGTGTTCCCGCTGTGCGCGCTAAGCAGCTTCAATCTGCTGGCCGATACCGTGGAGGGCGCTCCGCAAGCGCTGCACCTGCTTGATTACATCAGCGCGGATTATCCGCCGACGGTCGAGGCTGGAGCAGTCGTCGATGATTCCGAATACCGTGAGCAGCTGGAGTTCACCCGGGCGCTGCAAGGCCTGATCGCGGGCATGCCGGCCAAGCCTGAAAAAGCCGCGCTGGAGCAGGGCGTCAGTGCTTTGCATGCGGCAATCACCGCTAAGCAGGACGGCGCTGAAGTTGCCCGTCAGGCGCGGCAGCTGGGCGCGCAACTGGCGGTGGCGTATGAAGTCAGCCAAGCGCCGATCATCACCCCGGACCCGACCCGTGGCGCGCCGCTCTACGCGCAGAATTGCTCGGTGTGCCACGGCGACAGCGGCGCGGGTGACGGCCCGGCAGGTCTGGGCATGACGCCGGCGCCGGCCAATCTGCGTGATGCCGCGCGGATGGATCACCTGAGCCTTTACGCGATCTACAACACCCTCGGCCAGGGCGTCGAAGGCACCGACATGCCGGCGTTTGCCGACCAGCTCGATGATCGTCAGCGCTGGGACCTGGCGACTTACATCGCCGGGTTCAGCGCCGATGCCGCTGCCGTCAAGTCCGAGAAAACCTACAACATCGCCGATCTGGCACGCCAGACCCCGGCAGAAGTGCAGGCTGCCGAAGGCGCGCCCGCCGCCGCGACGTTCCGTGCGCAACGTGCCCAGCCGCCGCAGGTCAAGCGTGGCCCGGCGCAGTTGCTCGATTACACCGCCGCGACGCTGGACAAGAGCCTTTCCGCTTACCGCGCCGGTGAACACGATCAGGCCTATGACCTCTCGGTGGCGGCGTACCTGGAAGGTTTCGAACTGGTCGAGAGTTCGCTGGATAACGTCGATGCCAACGTGCGCAAGGACACCGAAAAATCCCTGATGGCTTATCGGCAATCGTTGCAGGACGGTTTGCCGGTCGAGCAGGCCGAACAGCGTCTGGACGCGGCCAAGGCCAAGTTGAAAGAGTCTGCCGGTCTGCTCGGCAGCGATGGATTGAGCTGGTCGCTGAGCTACATTTCCGGTTTGCTGATTTTGCTGCGTGAAGGTCTGGAAGCGATTCTGGTGCTGGCCGCGATTCTCGCGTTCCTGCGCAATACCGGCCAGCAATCGGCGGTGCGCAGCGTTAACGTCGGTTGGGGTCTGGCGTTGCTGGCCGGGCTCGGCACGTGGGCGTTGGCCGCGTATGTCATCGATGTCAGCGGTTCGCAGCGTGAGCTGTTGGAGGGTGCGACAGCGTTGTTCGCCAGTGTGATGGTGCTGTGGCTCGGCGTGTGGATGCACGACCGCCGTCACGCCGCAGCCTGGCAGGATTACATCAAGAGCAGCCTGGTCGGCGGTGGCGGGCGCTTCGGTTTTGCGATCCTCGCGTTCTTCTCGGTGTATCGCGAGTTGTTCGAAGTGATCCTGTTCTACGAAACCCTGTGGTTGCAGGCTGGCCCAGCCGGGCATGACGCGGTGCTCGCCGGTGGCGCGACGGCGCTGGTGCTGCTGGTCGGTCTGGCGTGGGTGATTCTGCGCGGTTCGGCGAAACTGCCGCTGACGCTGTTCTTCAGCATCAACGCCGCGTTGCTCTGCGCGTTGTCGGTGGTGTTTGCCGGGCATGGCGTCAAGGCGTTGCAAGAAGCCGGGATCTTCGGCACCCGGCCGGTGGCGTTCTTTGAATTCGATTGGCTGGGGATTCATGCCGATGCGTATTCGTTGACCGCGCAGGCCGTGGCGATTGTGGCGATTGTGGTGTTGTATGGGCGTAGTTGGGTGGCGGAGAAGCGGCGGGTTTCGGCTGCTTGATTGGGTGTTCCCTTAAAGATCGCAGCCTCCGGCAGCTCCTACATAGGTTGGTGTATACCTGTAGGAGTTGCCGAAGGCTGCGATCTTTTGCTTTATGAGGTAAACAAAATGCGTGTATGGATCGATGCCGACGCCTGCCCACGGGCGGCGAAGGATCTGGTGGTGAAGTTCGCCCTCAAGCGCCAGTTCGAAGTGGTGCTGGTGGCCGGGCAGCCGCAGATCAAACCGGGGCTGGCCATCGTCAAACTGATCGTCGTACCGAGCGGGCCGGATGCGGCGGACGATTATCTGGTCGAGCACGCGGTGCCGGGCGAACTGGTGATTTGCAGCGATATTCCGCTGGCCGATCGGCTGGTGAAGAAGGGCGTGGCAGCGCTGGATCCACGCGGCAAGGAGTTCGATGCGCAGAACATGGGCGAGCGCCTGGCGGTGCGCAATCTGTTCACCGATCTGCGCGAGCAAGGTCAGATGAGCGGCGGGCCCGCGCCGTTTGGTGATCGCGAAAAACAGGCGTTTGCCAATGCGCTGGACCGGATCCTCACGCGCCTGACCCGCATGCCCTGAGAAAAACCTCGATCCCCTGTGGGAGCGAGCCTGCTCGCGAAAGCGCTGTATCAGACAACATAGGGTTGAATGACACACCGCGTTCGCGAGCAGGCTCGCTCCCACATTTGGTTTTGTGTGCTGCGGGGGATCAGGCGTCGTTTTCGTGCGTCAGTTCAAGCACGCGGTCGACCAGTTTGTTAATCCCCGAAGCCGCCTCGCTGATGTTCTGCGCCAGCATGTAAGCCGGGGTCGTCACCAGTTTGCGCGCCTTGTCTTCGATGATTTCAGTCACCGCACAGTCTTCGTGGGTCGCGCCCATTTTGTTCATCGCCGTGGCGGTGTCGGCGTCGTTGCCGATGGTGCAGGTCACGCCTGGGCCGTAGATCTTTGCCGCCAGTGCCGGCGAGATGCACATCAGGCCAACCGGCTTGCCCGCTTCGGCAAACGCCTCGGCCAAGGCCAGCACTTCAGGCTGCACGCTGCAGCCAGCGCCTTCGACGGCAAAGTTCGACAGGTTCTTCGCCGCGCCGAAACCGCCGGGCACGATAAGCGCATCGAAGTCGTCGACGTCAGCCTCGCGAATGTCCTTGATGTTGCCGCGAGCAATCCGCGCCGATTCCACCAGCACGTTGCGCGACTCGGGCATTTCTTCGCCGGTCAGGTGATTGATCACATGCAACTGCGCGATGTTCGGGGCGAAGCACTGTACCTGTGCACCGCGTTGGTCCAGACGCAGCAGGGTGATGACGCTCTCATGGATCTCAGCGCCGTCGTACACGCCACTGCCGGACAGGATCACTGCAACTTTTTTGCTCATGGGTTTCTCTCCAGATTCATGGCGCTAAATGTCCACTAAATTGTCGCGCGTTGCCATAGGGTTTATGGGCGGCTACACCTAGGATCAGTCTTCAAGACTTGAGTCAGGGCGCGTCATGGACTTCATTCTGTTTGCGGTGCCATTTTTCTTCGTATTGATCGCCGTGGAGCTGATGGCTGACCGTTGGCGCGGGGTCAGTAACTATCGCCTCGCTGATGCGGTGAACAGCATCAGCACCGGCGTTTTGTCGACCACGACCGGGTTGTTGACCAAAGGCGTCGGGCTGCTGACGTATGCCTTTGCCCTGGATCATCTGGCTTGGCTCAGACTGCCGGCGGATCGCGTCTGGGTCTGGGTGTTTGCCTTCGTCCTCTACGACTTCTGCTACTACTGGCTGCACCGCATGGGCCACGAGCGCAACATCCTCTGGGCCGCGCATTCGGTGCATCACCAGAGCGAGGAGTACAACCTCTCCACCGCGTTGCGCCAGACCAGCACCGGGTTTCTGCTGAGCTGGATTTTCTACCTGCCGATGGCCGTGCTCGGCGTGCCGTTGCTGGTGTTTGTCAGCGTCGCGGCGCTCAATCTGCTGTATCAATTCTGGGTCCACACCAAACACATTCCCAAGCTCGGCTGGTTCGAGTGGTTTTTCGTCACGCCGTCCAATCATCGGGCTCACCATGCACAGAACGCTCTCTACATGGATCGCAACTACGGCGGGGTGTTCATTATTTGGGATCGTTTGTTCGGCTCGTTTCAGGAAGAGGATGACAATGAGCCGGTGATTTTCGGCGTGACCACAGCGTTGGCGAGCTGGAATCCGCTGTGGGCCAACCTGCAGTTTTATGCGCAATTGTGGGATGACACGCGGCGGGCCGAGAGGCCGTGGGATAAGTTGCGGATCTGGTTCATGCGCACCGGTTGGCGACCGGCGGACGTCGCGGCGAAGTACCCGATGACCAAGCCGGATCTGGCCCGCTTCCGCAAGTTCGAGGTGCCGCTTGAGCGTCGCCAGCAGGTGTATGTGGCGGCTCAGTTCTGCGTGTATATCGCGCTGGGCAGCTATCTGATGAATCTGGAACGCAGCCTGTCGGCCGCCGCGTTGTTGCTTGGCTGGGGCGCGGTAGCGTTCGGGGTGTTTGCGTTGGGCGTGGCCCTGGAGAATCGCCCGTGGGCGCTGAAGATCGAGCTGTTGCGGCTGAGCTTGAATGTGCCGCTACTGTGGCTGGCGCCGTTGGTCGGGCTATGGCCGGCCAGCCCGGTGATGTGGGCGGGCCTGCTCGGTTACAGCCTGCTCAGTGTGGCCGGGCTGTATATGAGTCGCCAGCGGGTTATTCGGCTGGCGTCTTAGGTTCGGCGGGGTTGGCTTGCTCGGCTTTCAGCTGTTCGGCCTTGGCCGCCAGGGCGATTTGCTCGTCTTCGTAAACCTGTTTGGCCAGACGGGCATTCTTGAAGCGGCGGCGGATCCAGAGGCCGACGCCTAGCACCAGCAACGCACCCAGCACCCACAGCTCGTATTTCTTGATGCTGCCGAGCATTCCTTCCAGCACCGCGCCGAAGTGATAAGCAGCGGCGGCCAGCGCTGTGGCCCAGATCGCCGCGCCAATGCCGTTGAGCAACAGATAGCGTCCCGGCGGATAACCCGACAGGCCGATCGCCACCGGCATTACCGTGCGCAAACCATAAACGAAGCGGAAGCTCAGCACCCAGATGTCCGGATGCTTGCGAATGTGCTCCAGCGCGCGGTCGCCCATCATTTGCCAGCGCGGTTTGCGTGCCAGCAACTTGCGCCCGTGCTTGCGGCCAAGGAAGTACCACAGCTGATCACCGGCATAGCTGCCGCAGAACGCCACGACCACCACAATATTGATGTCCATGTATCCACGGAACGCGAGGAAGCCCGCGAGCACCAGAATGGTTTCGCCTTCGAAGAACGTGCCGAGGAACAAGGCAAAGTAGCCAAAGTCATGCAGAAATTGTTGGAGCATTGTCTGGGTGCTGGCGAAATGAACGCGCAGCCTAACCCTTCGGACACATTCGTGAAAGTGTCGAAATGTGTCTCGACGTGAACAATTCCTACACTGAGAATGGAATGCGGCTACACGTCACAGGTCTCACACAACTGTCATCTGTTGGTCATAATGGCCGTCTATAACTGTCACGCTCGCCCGTTTGCGCGGGCTCAGGAGTCTGCCGTGAGCTTCACCCAAGCCAACCGTTTGTTCCCAGCAACGCGCCTGCGCCGCAATCGCCGTGATGATTTTTCGCGTCGGCTGGTGCGGGAAAATGTGCTGACGGTCGACGATCTGATCCTGCCGGTGTTCGTGCTCGACGGTGAAAACCGCCGCGAAGCCGTGGCCTCGATGCCCGGCGTAGAGCGCCTGACTATCGATTTGCTGCTCGAAGAAGCGGCGAAATGGGTCGAACTGGGGATTCCAGCGCTGGCGCTGTTCCCGGTCACCCCTCCCGAATTGAAATCCCTAGACGCCGCCGAAGCGTGGAACCCTGAAGGCATCGCCCAGCGCGCCACTCGCGCGCTGCGTGAGCGCTTTCCGGAACTTGGGGTGATCACCGACGTGGCGCTTGATCCATTCACCACCCACGGTCAGGACGGCATTCTCGACGAAGAAGGCTATGTGCAGAACGACATCACCGTCGACGCACTGGTCCGCCAGGCCTTGTCCCACACCGAAGCCGGCGCCCAAGTGGTGGCGCCGTCGGACATGATGGACGGTCGCATTCAAGCGATCCGCGAAGCACTGGAAATCGCCGGCCACGTCAATGTGCGGATCATGGCGTACTCGGCCAAGTACGCCAGCGCCTACTACGGCCCGTTCCGCGATGCGGTGGGTTCGGCGTCGAACCTCGGTAAGGCCAACAAAGCCTCTTATCAGATGGACCCGGCCAACAGCGACGAAGCGCTGCACGAAGTCGGTGCAGACTTGTCTGAAGGCGCGGACATGGTCATGGTCAAACCCGGCATGCCGTATCTGGATATTCTTTTCCGGGTAAAAGATGCCTTCAAAGTGCCGACCTTCGTCTATCAGGTCAGTGGCGAATACGCCATGCACATGGCAGCGATCCAGAATGGCTGGTTGAGCGAAGCGGTGATTCTTGAATCACTGACCGCCTTTAAACGTGCCGGTGCAGATGGCATCCTGACTTACTTTGCCGTTCGTGCCGCTCAATTGTTACGAGAGCAGAAATAGCCCTCCCAGGAACATTCCATGAATACCGAAGGACTCACTGAAGTTGCCGTAAAAGAAGCTCAACCGGTGGTCGAGCAAATCACTGAAACCCCGCCGGAACTCGAGCCAGCGCCACCCGCGCCGGTCGCCGAAACCGCTGCGGCGGTGCCGGCGATTGCCATTCCCGGTCTGGATGACAGCAGCCTGTATATCCACCGTGAGCTTTCGCAATTGCAGTTCAACATCCGCGTGCTGGAACAGGCGCTGGACGAGTCCTATCCGTTGCTGGAGCGCTTGAAGTTCCTGCTGATCTTCTCCAGCAACCTCGATGAATTCTTCGAAATCCGTGTCGCCGGCCTGAAGAAACAAATCACCTTCGCCCGTGAGCAGGCCGGTGCCGATGGCTTGCAGCCGCATCAGGCGCTGGCCCGCATCAGCGAACTGGTTCACGGTCACGTCGACCGCCAGTACGCAATCCTCAACGACATCCTGCTGCCGGAGCTGGAAAAGCATCAGGTGCGCTTCATCCGTCGCCGTAACTGGACGGTCAAGCTCAAGACTTGGGTACGCCGCTACTTCCGCGACGAAATCGCACCGATCATCACCCCGATCGGCCTCGACCCGACGCACCCGTTCCCGTTGCTGGTGAACAAGAGCCTGAACTTCATCGTCGAACTGGAAGGCATCGACGCCTTCGGTCGTGACTCCGGTCTGGCGATCATCCCGGCCCCACGTTTGCTGCCACGGATCATCAAGGTGCCGGAAGAAGTCGGCGGCCCGGGCGACAACTATGTGTTCCTCTCGTCAATGATCCACGCCCACGCCGATGACCTGTTCCAAGGCATGAAGGTAAAAGGCTGCTACCAGTTCCGTCTGACCCGAAACGCCGACCTGGCGCTCGACTCCGAAGACGTCGAAGACCTGGCCCGCGCGCTGCGTGGCGAGTTGTTCTCGCGTCGCTACGGCGATGCGGTGCGTCTGGAAGTCGCCGACACCTGCCCGAAACATCTTTCGGATTATCTGCTCAAGCAATTCAACCTGAGCGAGAGCGAGCTGTATCAGGTCAACGGCCCGGTCAACCTGACGCGGTTGTTCAGCATCACCGGTCTGGACAGCCACCCGGAGCTGCAATACACGCCGTTCACTCCGCAGATCCCGAAACTGCTGCAGAACAGCGAAAACATTTTCAGCGTGGTCAGCAAGCAGGACATCCTCTTGCTGCACCCGTTCGAGTCGTTCACCCCGGTGGTCGACCTGCTGCGCCAAGCCGCGAAAGACCCGCACGTGCTCGCTGTACGCCAGACCCTGTACCGCTCGGGCGCCAACTCCGAGATCGTTGATGCGCTGGTGGACGCCGCGCGTAACGGCAAGGAAGTGACGGCGGTCATCGAGCTGCGTGCGCGGTTCGACGAAGAGTCCAACCTGCAACTGGCCAGCCGTCTACAAGCGGCCGGTGCGGTGGTGATTTATGGCGTGGTCGGCTTCAAGACTCACGCCAAAATGATGCTGATCCTGCGTCGCGAGGCCGGCGAGATCGTGCGCTACGCGCACCTCGGCACCGGTAACTACCACGCCGGTAACGCCAAGCTGTACACCGACTACAGCCTGCTGACTTCCGACGACGCCTTGTGCGAAGACGTCGGCAAACTGTTCAGCCAGTTGATCGGCATGGGTAAAACCCTGCGCATGAAGAAGCTGCTGCATGCGCCGTTCACCCTGAAGAAGGGCATGCTCGACATGATTGCCCGGGAAACCCAGTTCGCCGTCGAAGGCAAACCGGCGCACATCATCGCCAAGTTCAACTCGCTGACCGATCCGAAGATCATTCGCGCGCTGTACAAGGCCAGCCAGTCCGGTGTGCGCATTGATCTGGTGGTGCGCGGCATGTGCTGCCTGCGTCCGGGCATCGCCGGGGTTTCGCACAACATCCATGTACGCTCGATCATCGGCCGCTTCCTCGAGCACACGCGGGTGTTCTACTTCCTCAATGGCGGCGACGAGCAGATGTTCCTCTCCAGCGCCGACTGGATGGAGCGCAACCTCGACAAGCGCGTCGAGACTTGCTTCCCGGTCGAAGGCAAGAAGCTGCTGACCCGGGTGAAAAAAGAGCTGGAGCTGTACCTGACCGACAACACTCACAGCTGGAGCCTGCAGTCGGATGGCCGTTACATCCGCAACACGCCGACCGGCAACCAGAACCCGCGCAGCGCGCAGGCGACGTTGCTGGAGCGGTTGGGCAGCCCGATTCTGCCGGTGAGCAGCTGACCTTCAGCCCAATAAAAAAGGCGATCCCAACGGATCGCCTTTTTTGTAGCCAAAATCCCCTTGCAGGAGCTGTCGAGTGAAACGAGGCTGCCCTACAGGGGGAGATTTGTGCTGTGTCAGTGCACGGTGAGGACGATGCCCACCCGCGTCAGCCAATCCGCCTCAAGCCCGAAATCCGCCTGAGTCAGCTGATTCTCATCCAGCCAATTCTCCGGAAATTCCACATCCAAAGTGTTGCCCTTCGCATGCAACACCACCTGCGGCATCGCCTGGGTGCCACGAATGTGGTGGAAGAGGATCGCAAAGCGCAGTAGCACGCACAGGCGGATCAGCTTGTCGCCGTCGTCACCGAAATCAGCAAACTTGTCCTTGGGAATATTGCGCCGATGGCCACGCACCAACAGCGCGAGCATCTGCTGATCTTCGCGAGAGAAGCCGGCAAGGTCGGAGTGCTCGATCAAATAGGCGCCGTGCTTGTGGTAGTGATAGTGCGCAATGTCGAGGCCGACTTCGTGCACTTTCGCTGCCCAGCCAAGAAGTTCGCGCCAGATGCCGTCATCCAGCTCCCAATCCACCGCGACCTGATCGAACGCGTGCAGGGCTTTGCGTTCAACCCGTGCCGCTTGTTGCAGATCGACGTGGTAGCGCTCCATCAGCGAGGTCAGGGTGCGTTCACGCACGTCTTCGTGGTGATGACGACCGAGCAGGTCGTAGAGCACGCCTTCACGCAGGGCACCGTCGCAGTGATCCATGCGTTGCAGTTCGAGGGCGTCGAAGATCGCTTCGAGAATCGCCAGACCGGCCGGAAAAATGGTCCGGCGATCAGGCTTGATGCCTTCAAAATCGATCTTGTCGACGTCGCCGAGCTTGAACAGGCGACGCTTGAGCCACGCCAAACCTTCGGCATTCACTTCGCCGGTGCCGTGACCGCCGGCCTTCAGCGCCAGGCCGATGGCACGGATGGTGCCGGAGGAGCCGATGGCTTCATCCCAGGTCAGGCGGTGCAGGGCGTGTTCGATGCTCATGATCTCCAGCCGCGCCGCGGTGTACGCCTGGGCGTAGCGGGCCGGGGTGATCTTGCCGTCCTTGAAATAGCGCTGAGTGAAGCTGACGCAGCCCATTTGCAGGCTTTCGCGCAGCAAAGGCTCGAAGCGCTGGCCAATGATGAATTCGGTACTGCCGCCGCCGATGTCGGCGACCAGACGTTTGCCCGGGGTGTCGGCGAGGGTGTGCGAGACGCCCAGATAAATCAGCCGCGCCTCTTCACGGCCAGAGATGACTTCCACCGGATGGCCGAGGATTTCTTCGGCGCGGTGAATGAATTCGAGGCGGTTGCGCGCTTCACGCAGGGCGTTGGTGCCGACGATGCGCACGGCGCCCAGTGGCATACCGTTGATCAGTTGGGCAAAGCGCTTGAGGCAATCGAGGCCGCGTTGCATCGATTCTTCGTTGAGCTTGCGCTCATCATCGATGCCGGCCGCCAGTTGGACCTTCTCGCCGAGGCGCTCGAGAATGCGGATTTCGCCGTTCTGGGCCTTGGCCACGACCATGTGAAAGCTGTTGGAGCCCAGGTCGATTGCGGCGATCAGGGACAGATTCTTGGCTTGGGATTGCGGCATGGTCAGGGGGTCTCGGTCGATAACCTCGACATCGTGCCACGATCAAAGGCTGGCGCCAACGCGCATGGTTCAAACCGCCGGAGCGCGCACCCCGAACCCGATCGTTCCCACGCTCTGCGTGGGAATGCCTCACCGGACGCTCTGCGTCCTTTTTTGGGACGCGGAGCGTCCCTGGCTGCATTCCCACGCGGAGCGTGGGAACGATCAGGATGAGGCAGATTCAGGCTGTCGCTTCGACGGTGCCAATAAAGTTCGCCAGCTCCGCCGTCTGCGGATTGGCAAACAACACCTTCGGATCCCCCACCTCATGCACCTTGCCATGGTGCATGAACACCAGTTTGTCCCCAACCTCGCGAGCAAAACGCATTTCATGGGTGACCATGATCAGCGTCATGCCTTCTTTGGCCAGTTGCCGCACCACGCTGAGCACTTCATTGACCAACTCTGGGTCGAGCGCCGAGGTGATCTCGTCGCATAGCAACACTTTCGGTGACATCGCCAGCGCCCGGGCAATCGCCACGCGTTGTTGCTGACCGCCGGACAGCCGATCCGGAAACGCATCGAACTTCTCGCCCAGACCCACCCGTTCAAGCATCTCCCGCGCCAGTTCCGCTGCCTTGGCTTTCGGCACTTTCTGCACCACTTGCGGGGCGAGCATGACGTTTTCGCCCACGGTCAGGTGCGGGAACAGATTGAACTGCTGAAACACCATGCCGACTTTCTGCCGCAGGCTGCGCAGATCGGCGCGGGCGGCGTCGAGGTATTCGCCGTCGACTTCGATCACGCCGTCATTGATCGATTCCAGACCATTAAGTGTGCGCAGCAGGGTGGATTTGCCGGAGCCGCTGCGGCCGATGATCGCCACGACCTGGCCTTCTTCGACGCTGAGGTCGATGCCTTTGAGCACGTGGTGATCGCCGTAGTATTTATGCAGGGCGGAAATTCTAAGCAGAGGCATGCAGTCTCCTTTCCAGGTAGCGCGCACTGAGGGACAAGGGGTAGCAGAGCAGGAAGTAGCCGAGGGCAACGAGGCCATAGACCATGAACGGTTCAAACGTGGCGTTGGCGAGCATGCCGCCGGTCTTGGTCAGCTCGGTGAAACCGATGATCGAGGTCACCGCGGTGCCTTTGACCACTTGCACCGAGAAGCCCACGGTCGGCGCCACGGCAATGCGCAGCGCTTGCGGCAGAATCACGTAGCGCAGTTGCTCCAGCGGATTGAGCGCCAGACTCGCCGAGGCTTCCCACTGACCATTGGAGATCGAGTCGACGCAGCCGCGCCAGATCTCCGCCAGATAGGCGCTGGTGAACAAGGTCAGGGCAATCGCTGCAGCCATCCACGGCGATATTTCGATCCCGGCCAGCGCCACGCCGAAGAACACCAGAAACAGCTGCATCAACAGCGGCGTGCCCTGGAACAGCTCGATCCAGGTGCGGGCGATGCTGCTCGACAGGGTATTTTTCGAGATGCGCATGATCAGGATCAGCAGCCCGACGAGGCCGCCCCCTATAAACGCCACCAGCGACAACGCCAGCGTCCATTGCAGGCCGGCGAGCAGGTTGCGCAGGATGTCCCAGAAGGTGAAATCGCTCATGCGCGGCTCCTGCTGATGTAGCGCCGACCGATCCAGTTCAGCAACTGGCGAATCAGCAGCGCCATGCACAGGTAGATCAGCGTGGTCAGCGCATAGGTTTCAAAGGCGCGGAAGTTGCGCGACTGAATGAAGTTGGCGGCGAAGCTCAACTCTTCGGTGGCGATCTGCGAGCACACCGCCGAGCCGAGCATGACGATAATGATCTGGCTGCTCAGCGCCGGCCAGACCTTGCCCAGCGCCGGCAGCAGGACCACGTGGCGGAACGCTTCGAAACGGGTCATCGCCAGCGCCGCTGCGGCCTCCAGCTGCCCGCGCGGGATCGCCTGAATGCCGGCGCGGATAATCTCGGTCGAATAGGCGCCGAGGTTGATCACCATCGCCAGCACCGCCGCCTGCCACTCGGAAATCTGCACGCCCAGCGACGGCAAACCGAAGAAGATAAAGAACAGCTGCACCAGAAACGGCGTGTTGCGGATCAACTCGACGTAGACGCCGAAGATCGTCGAGAGCGGGCGAATGTTCCACGCCCGCACCAGCGCCCCGACAATTCCGACGCCGACCCCGAGCAACGCGCCGATGGCCGTCAGCTCAAGGGTGAACAGCGCCCCGCGCAGCAGCAGGTCGGTGTTTTCCACCACCGGCATGAAATCGAACTGATAAGCCATGAAAGTCTCCCGCGCAGTCGATCAGAGATCGGCCGGCAGCGGCTCTTTCAGCCAGGTCTGCGAATTCTTTTCCAGGGCGCCGTCAGCCTTGGCGGTGGTCAGGATGTCGTTGACCTTGGCCAGCAGCGCCGCTTCGTTCTTGTTCACGCCGACGTAGACCGGCGAATCCTTGAGCTTCACTTTCAGCGCCGGCACACGTTTCGGGTTCTTCTCGCTGATCGCGACCATCACCACGTTGCCGCTGGCGATCAGGTCGACCTGGCCGGCGAGGTAGGCGGCGATGGTCGAGTTGTTGTCTTCGAAGCGCTTGATGGTCACGCCTTCGGGGGCGACTTTGGTCAATTCGATGTCTTCGATGGCGCCTCGGGTGACGCTGATGGTTTTGCCTTTGAGGTCGTCAAGGCTGGCGATGGCGGCGTCTGGCGGGCCGAACACGGCGAGGTAGAACGGTGCGTAGGCGCGGGAGAAGTCGATGACTTTTTCACGCTCGGCGTTTTTACCGAGGCTGGAAATCACCAGATCGACCTTGCCGGTGGTCAGGAACGGAATGCGGTTGGTGCTGTTGACCGGAGTCAGTTCGAGTTTGACCTTGAGCTGGTCGGCCAGCAGTTTCGCCGTGTCGATATCGAGGCCACGCGGTTTCATGTCCGGGCCGACCGAGCCGAATGGCGGGAAGTCCTGCGGCACGGCGACTTTCAGCGTGCCGCGTTTGACCACGTCGTCGAGTCCGTCGGCGTGGGCAGAAGCCTGGCACAGCAGCAGGCCGGCAAACAGGGAAGCGAGGAGGGCGCTGTAACGCTTGGTCATGGACAATCTCCGGATCGACTGGAAGTGAAAATCTGCGATCGGACAGAGCATGGGCCGTGCCAAGACACGGTTTTCATCCCGGCAGGCCGCAGTTTCAGCGGCTTCGATCGGTCTTACTGGTCTGAACAGTCAGGTTGTTTTTCGCACTGCCATGGCGCATCGGCCTCGTGCACCGAACCCTGCTGGGGCACGACTTGCCGGACTCGGCGAATAGCTTTACAACTAGCCGCACATTGGCCAGATGCGTCTGAAAAACCATGAATTCGATTTCCCGTGCGGTACCCGAAGTGGCGCTGCAAGCGATCCGCAAACTGATCACCGAGCAGGGTTTCGGCGCGGGCGATGCCTTGCCGTCGCAACGGGATCTGGCGCTGCAATTGGGCGTGAGTCGGGCGTCGTTGCGTGAGGCTTTGTCATCGCTGAGCGCGCTGGGTGTGGTCAGCATTCAGCCGGGCAAAGGTGTGTTCGTGCAGTCGCCGGTGGAATTGTCGCGGGGCGACAGCGCGCCGAGCTGGTCATTCGCCGCGCAGGCATCGCCGCTGGATATCTTTCAATTGCGCTATGCGCTGGAAGGCTTTGCCGCCGGGCTGGCTGCGGTAACGTTGACCACATTTGATCTGGATGCGCTGGAAGACAACGTCGCGGCGATGCGCGAGCAATTGAAGGCCGGAGACTTTGAGGCGGCGGCGAAACTGGACTTCGAATTCCACCGACGAATCCTGCTGGCCAGCGGCAATCAGGCGATGCTGAGCATCCTCACCAACAGCGCCGAGATGTTTCTGGAGAGCCAGAAACTACCGTTCATCCGCGCCGAACGCGCCATGGAAACCTGGCAGGAACACCGCAAGATCCTCCGCGCCCTCGCTCGCCGGGCCTCGGGCGCTGCGCAAAAAGCCATGCAGGAGCATGTGCGCAACGCGGCCCTGCGTACTGGAATTTCCTTCATCGCCCCCGCCACCGCGTGACTTGAGCTATACCCAAACTCATCGAGTGCCATAGCAAGACTCAATCAACTGCGGCTTCCTGAACAGGGGAAGGGCGGCTATGATGGGCCACGTTTTTTTGCTTACAACCTGGAGAATTCCATGAGCAGCGATCTTATCAAACACGTTAGCGACGCTAGCTTCGAAGCTGACGTACTCAAGGCCGAAGGCGCTGTCCTGGTCGATTACTGGGCTGAATGGTGCGGTCCTTGCAAAATGATCGCTCCGGTTCTGGACGAGATTGCCGAGACTTACAAAGGCAAGCTGACCGTTGCCAAACTGAACATCGACGAAAACCAGGAAACCCCGGCCAAGCACGGCGTGCGTGGTATCCCGACGCTGATGCTGTTCAAGAACGGCAACGTTGAAGCGACCAAAGTCGGCGCCCTGTCGAAGTCGCAACTGGCTGCTTTCCTCGACGCCAACATCTAAGCGTCGCTGTAAAGTGCCTGAAAAAAAGCCCCGCAAATAGCGGGGCTTTTTGCGTATTCAGGGCTAGACGCTCCGAAACTCAGGTGGTACATTCGGCCCCGCACTGGTTTCTCCACTGCCCCCTGCTAGCCGTCGCCGACGCACTCCTTTTCGAATAAGTACGCGATCCTGTCGCCTTCTCCGCGGCGCGGCCTCATTAAGCCAAAAGCTTAATTTCCCCCCCTCCATAAATGATTACGTCATTCCTATATGAATCTGACTGAACTCAAGCAAAAGCCGATTACCGAACTGCTCGAATTGGCCGAACAGATGGGCATAGAAAATATGGCCCGTTCGCGCAAGCAGGACGTGATTTTCTCCCTGCTGAAAAAGCACGCTAAAAGCGGCGAGGAAATCTCCGGTGATGGCGTGCTGGAGATTCTCCAGGACGGCTTCGGCTTCCTGCGCTCCGCAGACGCTTCCTACCTCGCCGGCCCAGACGATATCTACGTCTCGCCGAGCCAGATCCGCCGCTTCAACTTGCGCACCGGTGACACCATCGTTGGCAAGATCCGCCCTCCAAAGGAAGGCGAGCGGTATTTCGCCCTGCTCAAGGTCGACACGATCAACTTCGATCGTCCTGAGAACGCGAAAAACAAGATTCTCTTCGAGAACCTGACCCCGCTGTTCCCGACCGTGCGCATGAAGATGGAAGCCGGTAACGGTTCCACCGAAGACTTGACCGGTCGTGTGATCGACCTGTGCGCCCCTATCGGCAAAGGCCAGCGTGGTCTGATCGTTGCACCGCCGAAAGCCGGTAAAACGATCATGCTGCAGAACATCGCAGCGAACATCGCCCGTAACAACCCTGAAGTTCATCTGATCGTGCTGCTGATCGACGAGCGTCCGGAAGAAGTAACCGAAATGCAGCGCACCGTGCGCGGCGAAGTGGTTGCCTCGACCTTCGACGAGCCGCCGACCCGTCACGTCCAGGTTGCCGAAATGGTGATCGAGAAGGCCAAGCGCCTGGTCGAACACAAGAAGGACGTGGTGATCCTGCTCGACTCCATCACCCGTCTGGCCCGTGCCTACAACACCGTGATCCCGAGCTCCGGCAAGGTATTGACCGGTGGTGTCGATGCCCACGCCCTCGAGAAGCCAAAGCGTTTCTTCGGTGCGGCGCGTAACATCGAAGAAGGCGGCTCGCTGACCATTATCGCCACCGCGCTGGTTGAAACCGGCTCGAAGATGGACGAAGTGATCTACGAAGAGTTCAAGGGTACCGGCAACATGGAACTGCCTCTGGATCGCAAGATCGCCGAGAAGCGCGTGTTCCCGGCGATCAACATCAACCGCTCCGGCACCCGCCGCGAAGAGTTGCTGACCGCCGACGACGAACTGCAGCGCATGTGGATTCTGCGCAAGCTGCTGCACCCGATGGACGAAGTCGCCGCCATCGAGTTCCTGGTCGACAAGCTGAAAACGACCAAGACCAACGACGAGTTCTTCTTGTCGATGAAGCGCAAGTAACACGCAAGCCGCATGAAAAAAGCGCCCGAAAGGGCGCTTTTTTTTGCCTTGGATTATTTGTATCTGGATTGAAATGGGTGCGACTGATAACTTTCGCGCTCTCAATATTTTGTATCCAGAACGAAAAAGGTTTTCCATGCACACGTTTGGCAATCGCCGTGATATCGACGGATTACGGGCTCTGGCGGTTATACCGGTTGTACTGTTTCATTTCGGATTCAGTACCTTCAGCGGTGGTTTTGTCGGCGTTGACGTGTTTTTCGTTATCTCCGGATTTCTGATCACCAGCATCCTGTTCCGGGAAATCAGCGCACAGCGTTTCAGCTTCGTCGATTTCTGGGCGCGCCGTGCCCGACGCATCATTCCGGCGCTGACCGTGGTCTTGATCGCGACGTTACTGCTGGGTTGGTTGCTGCTGACGGCCAAGGACTTTTCCGAACTGGGGCGCACTGTGCGCTATCAGTCACTGTTCATCTCCAACATTCTGTTCATGCGCGAGGACGGCTATTTCCAGCCGGCCTCTGACCTGAAACCGCTGCTGCACACCTGGTCGCTGGCGGTGGAGGAGCAGTACTACATCTTCTTCCCGCTGCTGATGGTGGTGCTGATCCGGTACATCCGGCATTGGCGGTGGATGCTGTTCGCCCTGCTGCTGGTGTCGTTCGGCCTGAACATCGGCTACATCGAACGTAAACCGGACTTCACGTTCTTTTCGCTGCCGACCCGCGCCTGGGAACTGCTGTGCGGAGCCATGCTCGCCGTGATGCCGGCGCCGAAACAAGCGGTGCGGCCGTGGCTTTATCAGGCGGTCGGCCTGGCCGGTCTGGCGGCGGTGCTGGTGGCGGTGTTCGGCTTTGACAAGAGCACCGTGTTTCCGGGGTGGGCCGCGTTGTTGCCGGTGCTGGGAACAACCGCGTTGATCTGGTCGGGCGCCCAAGGCCCGAGCCTGACCGCACGCCTGTTGAGCCTGCGTGCACTGGTGTGGGTCGGCCTGCTGTCGTACTCGCTCTATCTGTGGCACTGGCCGGTGTATGTCTACGCCAATGCTATTTCCATCGACGGCATTCAGCCGCTGGAGGCGGTCGGCTGGATTGCCTTGGCGCTGGCGCTGGCGTGGTTGAGCCTGCGCTACGTTGAGTTGCCGTTCCGCGAAAAACGCCTGCTGGCCGGACGCAGGGCGGTGTTGACCGGCGGCTTGGTCGCCATCGTCGTGCTGGCCGTCACGGGCTCAGCCATCCGTTCCGCGGACGGTGTCCCCGGGCGCCTGACCGGCAAGGCCCTCGAATATGCGCAGTCACGCGAATGGCGGGCCGGGCAGATGAAATGCATGCTGGTCACGCAGGACAAAACCTTGGACAAGGCCTGTCTGCTCGGCGCCAGCGAAGGTGTGCCGGCCACTCGTTTGTTCTGGGGCGACAGCCACGCCGCGGCCCTGTTGCCGGCAATCGAAAACACCGCCCGTCGCGAAGGGCGCCCGACCTGGCTGTACAGCATGAGTGCCTGCCCGCCGATTCTCAGCGATGAGCCGCGTCAGCGCTGCCGCGACTTCAATGAGCAAACCATGGAGCGCGTGCGCAGTCTGGGGATCAAGGATGTGGTGTTGGCGTCCAACTGGAGCCTGTATGTGTATGGCCGTGAAGATGGTGACAGGAAGGTGCTGCTAAACGCCCATGACGACACGGCTCAATCCGAACAGCGTATGGCGGCGGCGATCAAGGCACGGGTTGCGGCGCTGCGCGAGGCGGGGGTACAAGTCTGGCTGTTCAAGGAGGTGCCGCTGCAGCGCAAAGGCATCATCAGCCGCCTGACCAGCCTCGCGCGGATCGGACGCTCGGCAGAAGGCCTGGGGCGTCCGCTCGAAGAACATCTGGCTCGCCAGCATTTCCTCAGCGATCTGTTTGCGTCCATGAGCGCGGCGGATCCGGGCGTGCACGTCATCGACCCGACGCCACTGATGTGTGCCGGTGGCGTTTGCAGCATCGAGGTCAACGGCCATTCGCAGTACAAGGACGAAGATCACTTGTCGGACGTGGGCAGCGCGCGCTTGAGCCCGTTGTTTGCGCCGGTGTTGCTGGGCACGAGCCAAAATTGAGCAATGCCGGCCACTGACGGGTGCTGTTTGCCCGTCAGAGCAGGTAGGATGTACGCCTATTTTGAGGGTGCCATCGTCAATGAAATTCAAGGATCTTCGGGATTTCGTGCAGCAGCTTGAGCAGCGCGGAGAGTTGAAACGCATCCAGATTCCCGTCTCGCCGGTGCTGGAAATGACCGAGGTTTGCGACCGCACGCTGCGGGCCAAAGGCCCGGCGCTGCTGTTCGAAAAGCCCACCGGCTATGACATTCCGGTGCTCGGCAACCTGTTCGGCACCCCCGAGCGAGTGGCCATGGGCATGGGCGCCGAGTCGGTCAGCGAGCTGCGCGAAATCGGCAAGTTGCTGGCCTTCCTCAAGGAGCCTGAGCCGCCGAAGGGCTTGAAAGACGCGTGGTCGAAACTGCCGATCTTCCGCAAGATCATCTCGATGGCGCCGAAAGTCGTCAAAGACGCGGTGTGCCAGGAAGTGGTCATCGAAGGCGACGACGTCGATCTGGCGATGCTGCCGGTGCAGACCTGCTGGCCGGGCGACGTCGGCCCGCTGATCACCTGGGGCCTGACCGTCACCAAAGGCCCGAACAAGGAACGCCAGAACCTCGGTATCTACCGTCAGCAAGTGATCGGTCGCAACAAAGTGATCATGCGCTGGCTCAGCCACCGTGGCGGCGCCCTCGACTTCCGCGAGTGGTGCGAGAAGCATCCGGGCCAGCCGTTCCCGGTGTCCGTGGCCCTCGGCGCGGATCCGGCGACCATCCTCGGCGCCGTGACGCCGGTGCCGGACAGCCTGTCTGAATACGCTTTCGCCGGTCTGCTGCGCGGTAACCGCACCGAACTGGTCAAGTGCCGTGGCAACGACCTGCAAGTACCGGCCACCGCCGAAATCATCCTTGAGGGCGTGATTCATCCGGGCGAAATGGCCGACGAAGGCCCGTACGGCGACCACACCGGTTATTACAACGAAGTCGATAGCTTCCCGGTGTTCACCGTCGAGCGCATCACCCACCGGATCAAGCCGATTTACCACAGCACCTACACCGGCCGGCCGCCGGATGAGCCGGCGATTCTGGGCGTGGCACTGAACGAAGTGTTCGTGCCGATCCTGCAGAAGCAGTTCCCGGAGATCACCGACTTCTACTTGCCGCCCGAAGGTTGCTCGTACCGCATGGCCATCGTGACCATGAAGAAGTCGTATCCGGGGCACGCCAAGCGCGTGATGCTCGGTGTCTGGTCGTTTTTGCGACAGTTCATGTACACCAAGTTCGTTATCGTTACCGACGACGATATCAACGCCCGCGACTGGAACGACGTGATCTGGGCCATCACCACGCGCATGGACCCCAAGCGCGACACGGTGATGATCGATAACACGCCGATCGACTACCTCGACTTCGCCTCGCCGATCTCCGGCCTGGGTTCGAAAATGGGCCTCGATGCCACCCACAAGTGGCCGGGCGAAACCACTCGCGAGTGGGGCCGCGTGATCGTCAAGGACGACGCCGTCACCCAGCGGATCGATGCCATCTGGAATCAGTTAGGAATAGATTGATGCGTGTAACCCTGCAGCCCTCCGGAGCGGTGCTTGAGATACAGCCCGGTGAGCGGATTCTCGATGGTGCGCGGCGCCTGGGCTACGAATGCCCGCAAAGCTGCCGCAACGGCAATTGTCACGTGTGTGCGGCGCTGCTGGTCGAAGGCAGCGTCGAACAGGACGGCAAGGTGCACGATCACGGCGAGTTCTACACGTGCATAGCCGAACCGCTGGAAGACTGCGTCCTGCTGTGGGATGGCGTGCTCGCGCTAGGAGAACTGCCGGTGCGTAGCCTGTCGTGTCAGGTCATCGAATGCCGCGACGTCGGCGGCGACACCTGGCGCGTGCTTCTGCGTGCGCCAGCGGGCAAGCCACCGCGCTACCACGCCGGGCAGTATTTGATGATCGAGCGCGAGAGCGGCGAGAAGTCGGCGTTCTCCATGGCCTCGGCACCGCACGGTGGCCGTGATCTGGAAATCCATGTGCTGGCGCGCGAAGCCAGTGCACTGAGCCTGATCGAACAGCTGCAACGCAACGCGATGGTGCGCGTCGAGCTGCCGTTCGGCGACACCCACCTTGCCGAGCTGCCGGACGGGCCGCTGGTGCTGGTCGCCGCCGGCACCGGTATGGGCCAGATTCATGCGCTGATCGAGCACTGCCGCGCCAACGGCTTCAAGCACCCGGTGCATCTGTACTGGGGCGTGCGCCGTCCGGAAGATTTCTATGAGATCGAGCATTGGGACGAATGGCTGAAGCTGCCTAACCTGTTCCTGCACAAAGTCGTCAGCGATCAATGCGGTTGGGAAGGGCGCTGCGGCATGCTGCACGAGGCGGTCTGCGAGGATTTCCCTGATCTGAAACCGCTGCACGTCTACGCCAGCGGCTCACCGGCCATGGTCTACGGCACCCTCGACGCCTTGGTCGAAGCCGGGATGGACGCCCATCAAATGCGCGCTGACGTGTTCGCCTACGCTCCGCGCTCTTGAGCCGCGCTCTTGAGCCCCGGTCCTGATTCGTTATAACTCTCTATATAGCCGATCGGTATTTATGTAATTGCATAAATACCGCTAGGTTATATATCAATCAGGCAATCAATTAAGAACTGTGCCATGGCACTCAAATTGCCTTAAAACATATGTGCCTTATTGTTACAGCGGTGCGTTCTATTAAGTAATTCTTTACCCGCGGGGAGCTGAACGCTATTCGCCATGAGCGCCATTGAAAACGCTTTTCTGAATTTGAATTACCCTCCGCGGCTCGATCTAGGACCGCAGCTGACGCACGAACAACTTCTCGCTTCCATGCAATCGACCATGGCGCGCCACAAGGGCGGGCCGGTGTGGCTGTTCGCCTACGGTTCGCTGATCTGGCGTCCGGAGTGTTCGGCGGTAGAGCGAGTGCGCGGGCGGGTGCACGGCTACCATCGCGGCTTATACCTGTGGTCGCACGAGCATCGCGGTACGCCGGAAATGCCGGGACTGGTGTTTGGTCTGGATCGTGGCGGTTCGTGCAGCGGCTTCGCCTATCGGCTGCCGGAAGACAATCTCGATGCGGCGCTGTATGCGCTGTGGAAACGCGAGATGCCGGTGCCGTCGTATCGGCCACACTGGCTCAACTGCCGTCTTGCCGACGGTAGCCAGGTGCAGGCCTTGGGATTTGTCTTGGAGCGACACCTGCCCAGCTATGCCGGCAACTTGCCGGATCACGTGCTGAGCCAGGTGTTCGAAAGCGCAAGCGGGCGTTACGGAACCACTCGCGATTATGTCGAGCAGACCGTACACGCCCTGCGCAGCCACGCCATGCCAGACCGCAATCTGGAAGCGCGGCTCAAGCGCTGTCAGTCACAGTGCGATCAAGCGACCGCTTCACGGCTCTGACTGGCGACTTGCTTGTGCCATAGCGTCGGGGCCAGGAAGGCCATCGCCAGCAGGCAAGCGCCCACCAGCAGGACAAAACCTCCGTCCCAGCCGAAATGGTCAACGGTGTAGCCCATCGCTGCACTCGCCGCGACTGAACCACCCAGATAACCGAACAGACCGGTGAAGCCCGCAGCAGTGCCCGCGGCTTTCTTCGGTGCCAGTTCCAGTGCCTGCAGGCCGATCAGCATCACCGGGCCGTAGATCAGGAAGCCGATCGAGAACAGCGCGATCATGTCGACGGTCGGGTTGCCGGCCGGGTTCAGCCAGTAAACCAGTGTCGCGACCGTCACCAACGCCATGAACACCATGCCGGTCAGGCCACGGTTGCCACGGAAGATCTTGTCCGACATCCAGCCGCACAGCAGCGTGCCGGGGATACCCGCCCACTCATAGAAGAAATAGGCCCACGAGGTTTTATCCACAGTGAAACCCTTGGCTTCCTTCAGGTACGTCGGCGCCCAGTCCAGCACGCCGTAGCGCAGCAGGTAGACGAAGACGTTGGCCATGGCGATGTACCAGAGCATTTTGTTGCGCAGCACGTATTTGACGAAGATCTCTTTCGCGCTGAATTCGTCTTCGTGGCTGGCGTCGTAGCCTTCCGGGTAATCGTTCTTGTACTTCTCGATCGGCGGCAGGCCCACCGATTGCGGGGTGTCGCGCATGGTGATGAAGGCGAACACCGCCACGCCCAGCGCTACGGCTGCCGGTACGTAGAACGCCGCGTGCCAGTCGTTGAACAGGCCCATGCCGAGCAGGAACAGCGGGCCGATCAGGCCGCCGCCGACGTTATGCGCCACGTTCCACACGGAAACCACGCCGCCGCGTTCTTTCTGCGACCACCAGTGCACCATGGTCCGCCCACTTGGCGGCCAGCCCATGCCCTGGGCCCAACCGTTGATGAACAGCAGAATGAACATCATGGTCACGCTGGACGTTGCCCAAGGCGCGAAACCGAAAATGAACATCACCCCGGCCGAGACCAGCAGGCCGAACGGCAGGAAGTAACGCGGGTTGGAGCGGTCGGACACCAGGCCCATGAGGAACTTCGACAAACCATAAGCGATGGCAATCGCCGACATGGCCAGACCCAGATCGCCACGGCTGTAGCCTTCGTCGATCAGGTACGGCATGGCCAGGGAGAAGTTTTTGCGCAGCAGGTAATAACCCGCGTAGCCAAAGAAGATACCGGCGAAGATCTGCCAGCGCAGGCGTCGGTACGTGCTGTCTATTTTTTCTTCAGGCAGTGGAGCCTGATGTGCGGCAGGACGAAAGAAAGCAAACATTCAAGAGCTCCAGATTTCTTGTTTTGACTGCGGATGCGAATGTTACAGTTTCGTTACCGAAAATAGCACCGGTTCGCATCGACCAAATAGCGGAAAATGTTGGAAGTCGCGTGTTCTTTTACGAACCTGTCGCTCAGCTGTAAGAACGGGGCGTTTTTGTCGCTCTGTGAAGGTTGTGTCTTAGACTCGCGCTCAGTGAATTAACTGATCGCAGAGATAAACGATGGCTCCGAATGTGCGCAGGTTATTGCCGAGGTTGTTGATGGTGGCCGTCGTCACCGTTTCGGTGCTGGTGCTGAGTTTCGCCCACGGAGCTGGCGCATCGGGACTGCGCAACACCACCGTGCTGATCGTGCGCCATGCGGAAAAACCTGACGTGGGCCGAGAGCTCAACGCCCAGGGCCAGCAACGCGCCGCCGCGTACGCCGACTTTTTCACCCCGCTGAAACTGGGTGACGAAACACTCACCCCGCAACGCCTGATCGCCACCGCTGACAGCGCGCAAAGCATCCGTCCCCGGCAAACGCTGATCCCACTGTCACAACGCCTGCAACTGCCCATCGAACAGCCCTTCGCCAATAACGACGTCGACCAACTGGTCAAGCAACTGCGCGCCAGCAATCAGGCGAAAACCGTGCTGATCGCCTGGCACCACGGCCACATCAATAAACTCATCGCCGCATTCGGCGGCGATGGCCCGGCACTGATCGGCCAGCCGAAATGGCCGGTGGACGTTTATGACTGGCTGATTGTTTTGCGCTTCGATGACAAGGGGCAGTTGGTTGAATCGCGTAGTGAGAAAGTGCAGGAGCATCTGATGCCGGGCGACACCGCAGCGCCGCCCGGTGGTTGAAGCGCTTTCATTTATTAATTAGCGCACTTGCACTACCACTTTGCCCACAGCCTTGCGCTGCCCAAGATCATTGATCGCCTGTGCCGCATTGCTCAGCGGGTACACCTGCGACACCAGCGGCTGCAACTTGCCTTCGGCAAACCAGCCGAACAATTGCTGGAAGTTTGCCGCGTTGTCCTGAGGCTGGCGCTGGGCGAAGGAGCCCCAAAACACGCCGAGCACCGCCGCACCTTTGAGCAGGGCGAGGTTGACCGGCAACTCGGGGATGCGCCCGCTGGCGAAGCCGACCACCAGCAGGCGGCCGTTCCAGGCGATGGCGCGGATGGCTTGATCGAACAGATCGCCGCCGACCGGATCGTAGATCACGTCGGCGCCCTGGCCGTCGGTGAGGCGTTTGATTTCGTCCTTGAGGCTGGCTTCGCTGTAGTTGATCAGCTCATCGGCGCCGGCAGCCTTGGCCACCGCGAGTTTTTCGGCGCTGCTGGCGGCGGCGATAACCCGGGCGCCCATGGCTTTGCCGATCTCCACCGCCGCGAGGCCGACGCCGCCGGACGCGCCGAGCACCAGCAGGGTTTCGCCCGGTTGCAGGTTGGCGCGCTGCTTGAGCGCGTGCATCGAAGTGCCGTAGGTCATGCTGAAAGCGGCGGCGATGTTGAAGTCCATCGACGGCGGGATCGGCAGCACGTTGTAACCCGGCACCGCGACTTGCTCGGCGAAGCTGCCCCAGCCCGTCAAAGCCATGACCCGGTCGCCGACCTTGAGATGGCTGACCTTTTCGCCGACTTCGCGAACGACGCCAGCGGCTTCACCACCGGGAGAGAAAGGGAAGGGCGGCTTGAATTGATACTTGCCCTCGATGATCAGCGTGTCCGGGAAGTTGACCCCGGCGGCGTGCACGTCCAGCAGGATTTCGTTCTTCTTCGCGAGAGGACTGGCGACGTCTTCCAGCACCAGCGATTCGGCAGGGCCGAAGGCTTTGCACAGCACGGCTTTCATCAGGGCTATTCCTTTGGGAGTGATGGCCGATAAGTGTAGGTGTGTCAGTCAACGGGTCAACGAGCATGCCCGACCCTGATAGTCAGCCATAAGCTTGTGCTTGCGCGGCGGGTCGTTATGCTAGGCCGCAAACCGGATAAGGAGCGAATTGTGAAAGCGTGGATCATGTTGTTGCTGGCCCTGTCTCTGCCTGTGGCAGCGCTGGCCGAAGAAGCCAAAGAAGGTGAAGCGCCGAAGGTGAGCTACATCACCCTGAGCCCGCCGTTCGTGGGTAATTATGGACTGGACGGCACACCGAAGCTCAAGGTCTACAAGGCTGACGTGGCGTTACGCGTGACCGGTGAGGAGTCGGCGAAACTGGTCAAGGCCAACGAACCGTTGATTCGCAATCAACTGGTGGCGCTGTTTACTCAGCAGACCTCTGATGCGATGGCCAGCATTGAAGGCAAGGAAAAGCTGCGTCAGGAAGCGTTGAAGCAGACTCAGCAAGTGATGAATGACGAGACCGGCAAGCCGGTGGTTGAGGATTTGCTGTTCAACAACCTGATCATTCAGTAAGTCATTTGTTGTCCGGGCGGGCCTCTTCGCGAGCAGGCTCGCTCCCACAGTGGATTTGTAGTGATGCACATTTTTGCCTTCACCGAATAACCCTGTGGGAGCGAGCCTGCTCGCGAAAGCGATTTATCAGGCGCAAATGAATCAGGATTTGAGCGCTATGACTGCCGCCCACTGCTCTGGTGTGACCGGCATCACCGACAACCGCGACCCCTTCTGCACCAACGGCATCTCCGCCAGCGCCGTCTGCTGCTTCAGATAATCCAGCTTCAACACCCGCGCAAACGTCTCGACGTGCTCGACATCAATCGCACTCCACGCATTCTTCTCTGGCGTAGCCTTCGGATCGAAGTAATGACTCTCCGGCTCCAGTGCGGTGGGGTCCGGGTACGCGGCTTCAATTATCTTGCCGATTCCGGCGATCCCCGGCTCCGGGCAACTGGAATGGTAGAAAAAGAACTCATCCCCTACGGCCATCGCCCGCAGAAAGTTGCGCGCCTGGTAGTTGCGAACGCCGTCCCAACGCGCTTTACCGAGCTTCTCCAGACCTTTGATCGAGAGTTCGTCGGGTTCGGATTTCATCAGCCAATAGGCCATGTCGTGTGCTCCTGAAGCGGTCATTGGGCAGGTTGTCGGGCAATTTTATGACAAACCGACAGTCGGTTGACGTCAGCGTTTGCGCAGCGGTTCACGTTGCCGCAAAATGCCGGCCTTTAAAGCTTGACGCTGCTGCACGGCCTACGAACGGAAACCGCTGCTGTCATCGTGATGATGTGCCTTGAGGGGGGCAATCGATGAAACGCAAACCGGATCTACTATGGACTTTGGTAATTTTGTTTGGCTTGGGCGTCGTGACCACCGGTTACGCACAGAGCCTGTGGTCGAACAAGGCCGATGCGCCGATTGAAATCGCTCAACAAGTTCAACAGTCGACTGCGTTCAAGCGCTGAAACTGATCTTTCGACGCCGCTGTTCTGTGCGGCGTCCTATCCCGCGAAATACCATGCCTTGTCGCTGACCGTGCCTTGTAACGGTACATCCCAGCTTGCCTGCGCCAAACGTTCGACCTTCTGACATTCATGGGCCAGACCCAATAGCGTCGGCTTGCGCCAGCTTTTGCGGCGGGCCAGATACGCCAGGCTGCGATCATAGAAACCGCCGCCCATCCCCAGTCGCCCGCCGACATCGTCAAACCCCACCAACGGTAGCAAAACCAGATCCAGCGCCCAGACTTTGCGCTGCTGCGCCAGATTGGCGCGCGGCTCGAGAATGCGGAAGCGATTGGGTTTGAGTTTCTCGCCGGGGCGAATGCGCTGGAAAACCATTTTGGTTCGCGGCCAGGCGCTGAGTACCGGAAGGTAAGTCGCTTTGCCCCGACGCTGCGCTTCACGCAGCAGCAGGCGCGGATCGATTTCACCGTCGGTGGGCAGATACAGAGAGATATGTTTAGCCCGGCGAAAATGCGGGTCTTGTGCCAGTTGCCGGTACAGGCCTTTGGCGGCCTCGCGTTGCTCGCTCTTGCTCAGCGAGCGGCGTGCCTTGCGCAGCAGGCGGCGGAGTTGCGGGCGGGGCAGCAGCGCGGGTTCGGTCATGGTTCGGCTTCGGCAGGTTGGACGAAAACGTACGCATAAAAAATCCGATGGCGGTTTTCACCGACATCGGATTCGAATCAGGCTCCCCGGATGAACCGCTGTCAACTTAGCCCTTGAACCCGAAAGTTCAAGGTGGAAGATGCAGTAGACTTTAAGGCTTTCCGTCTAGCGGACATGCACACCAGCCCAACGTGCAACTTCCAGGGTAGTGCGAATCGGCTCAGGGACATCGTCAACTGGCAAGCACCCCAGGGAGTGCCGCGAGTATACCGCAAGCGGCCAGTCGAATCAGCCCTTGGTGTTGGTCTGATCGTCGGCAAGCACCAGATCGACACGATCGAGCAAGTCGCGCACCTGTTCACGGGTCGAACCGCTGGCCTGGATATCCGGACGCTCTTCTTTGTGCAAGAGGTCGTGGGTGATGTTCAGCGCGGCCATCACAGCGATGCGATCGGCGCCGATGACTTTGCCGCTGCTGCGGATCTCGCGCATCTTGCCATCCAGGTAGCGCGCGGCACTCACCAGATTGCTACGTTCTTCCTGCGGGCAGATGATCGAATATTCTTTGTCGAGGATCTGCACGGTGACGCTATTGCTTGAACTCATGAGTCTTGCTCCAGGGCCTTGAGGCGCGAAATCATCGATTCGACCTTACGCCGGGCGATTTCGTTTTTTTCAATGAGGTGAGCGCGTTCCTCGCGCCAGGTTTTTTCCTGAGCTAGTAAGAGTGCGTTTTGACTCTTTAGTTGCTCGACTCGACCAATCAGCAGTTCGAGTCTGGCCATCAGCGCTTGCAGGTCGGTGTCTTCCATTGTGTCCACTGAGTTGGAGTCTGTCTGATGGGATAGCTGGCGGACAGCCTTTAATAGTCTTGGCGAGTCTGTCGATGTAGGATACAAGGCCTTCATTCTAGACATAGCGCCGTCTGGCGCCTAGCTGCCCATGACCATTGCGAATTCCCCGTACCAAGCCTTTGCCACCCTGCTGACTTCCAGCGGCCACAACGTCTCGCCTGCCGAACTGCATGGCGTGCTGCTCGGACGCAGCTGCGCCGGCGCCGGCTTCGATAACGAAGGCTGGTTGATCGACGCCGCCGAACTGCTCGAAGGCGACATTCAGGACAACGTCCGCAACGCCCTCATTGGCCTGCAAGAGATGGTCAAAGGCGAGTTGACCGGCGACGACGTCACCGTCGTTCTGCTGCTGCCGACCGATGACGCCCCTCTGGCTGACCGCGCCGCTGCACTGGGCGAATGGTGCCAGGGCTTCCTCAGCGGTTTTGGCCTGAACTGCCGCGACAGCAGCATGCTCAGCACTGAAGCCACCGAAGTGCTGCAGGATCTGGCCGCCATTTCCCAGGTGCAAGACGCCCTGGAAGAATCCGAAGACGGCGAGACCGACTACATGGAAGTCATGGAGTACCTGCGCGTCGCGCCGCTGCTGCTGTTCTCGGAAACCAAGAAAACCGACGTGCCGCCAGCCGCCAAGCCGTCGCTGCATTAATCGCGTGCCAGGGAAAGCCATCTGCCCATGACCCATATCCCCAAAGCGGAATACAGCCGTCGCCGCAAGGCCCTGATGGCGCAGATGGAACCCAATAGCATCGCGATCCTGCCCGCCGCCGCGGTCGCTATTCGCAACCGCGACGTCGAGCACGTCTACCGTCAGGACAGCGATTTCCAGTACCTCAGCGGGTTTCCCGAGCCGCAAGCCGTCATCGTTTTGATGCCCGGCCGCGAGCACGGTGAGTACGTGCTGTTCTGCCGTGAACGCAACGCCGAACGCGAATTGTGGGACGGTCTGCGCGCCGGGCAAGAAGGCGCGATCCGCGACTTCGGCGCCGACGACGCCTTCCCGATCACTGATATCGACGACATTCTCCCGGGCCTGATCGAAGGCCGCGACCGGGTGTATTCGGCGATGGGCAGCAACCCCGAATTCGACCGCCACCTGATGGACTGGATCAACGTCATCCGCTCCAAGGCGCACCTCGGTGCCCAACCGCCGAACGAATTCGTTGCCCTGGATCATCTGCTGCACGATATGCGTCTGTATAAATCGGCGGCAGAAGTGAAGGTCATGCGCGAAGCCGCACGGATCTCGGCGCAAGCGCATATCCGCGCGATGCAGGCCAGCCGGGCCGGGCTCTACGAGTACAGCCTCGAAGCCGAACTCGACTACGAATTCCGCAAGGGCGGGGCGAAAATGCCCGCTTACGGTTCGATCGTCGCCGCCGGGCGCAACAGCTGCATCCTGCATTACCAGCAGAATGACGCGCTGCTCAAGGACGGCGATCTGGTGCTGATCGACGCCGGTTGCGAGATTGATTGCTATGCCAGCGACATCACCCGCACCTGGCCGGTCAACGGCAAGTTTTCCGCTGAACAGAAAGCGATCTACGAATTGGTATTGGCCTCGCAGGAAGCCGCATTCGCCGAAATCGCCCCGAACAAACACTGGAATCAGGCGCATGAAGCGACGGTTCGCGTGATCACCACGGGGCTGGTGAAACTGGGATTGCTGCAAGGCGAGGTCGACGAGCTGATCGCCAGCGAAGCCTATAAAGCGTTTTACATGCACCGCGCCGGTCACTGGCTGGGCATGGATGTACACGACGTCGGCGAATACAAGGTCGGCGGCGAATGGCGCGTGCTTGAGGTCGGCATGGCGCTGACGGTGGAGCCGGGCATCTACATTGCCCCGGACAATCAGAACGTCGCGAAGAAATGGCGCGGCATTGGCGTGCGCATCGAGGACGACGTGGTCGTGACCAAAACGGGCTGTGAAATCCTCACCACCGGCGTACCGAAAACCGTCGCCGACATCGAAGCGCTGATGGCGCAAGCAAGGACACACGCGGCATGAGTCGAGTCAATCTGGCAATCATCGGTGGCGGTCTGGTCGGCGCCAGTCTGGCGTTGGCCTTGCAGGCCGGGGCCAAGGCCCGTGGCTGGAAGATCGTGCTGATCGAGCCGTTCGCCCCCGGCGACAGTTGGCAGCCGAGCTACGACGCACGTTCGTCGGCGCTGTCCTTCGGTTCGCGGCAGATTTATCAACGCTTGGGCGTATGGCAGGAAATCTCCCGCCGTGCCGAGCCAATCAAACAGATTCACGTCTCCGACCGTGGCCGTTTCTCCACCGCGCGTTTGTCGGCGATGGAAGAGGGCGTACCAGCGCTCGGTTATGTGGTGGAAAACGCTTGGCTCGGCCACTGCTTGTGGCAGCACGTCGACAAAGACGTGATCAGCTGGCGCTGCCCGGCGGAAGTCAAACGCATGGAGCCGCTGCCCGACGGCTATCGCCTGACCCTCAACGATGAAACCACGCTGGAATGCGACCTCGCGGTGCTTGCCGATGGCGGTCGTTCCGGGCTGCGCGAACAGTTGGGCATCAACGTGCGCCAGCGTCCTTACAACCAGAGTGCGCTGATCGCCAACATCACCCCGAGCGAAGCGCACAACGGCATGGCGTTCGAGCGTTTCACTGACGAAGGGCCGATGGCGCTGCTGCCACTGCCGGACAACCGCTGCGCCCTGGTCTGGACCCGTCTGGGCATGGACGCGCAGCGTCTGGCCGATCTGAGCGAGCGCGATTTCCTCAGCGAATTGCAGGGCGTGTTCGGTTATCGCCTCGGCACGTTGAAACAGGTCGGCGCGCGGCATTTGTATCCGCTGACGCTGGTCGAGGCCGAAGAACAAGTGCGCTCGCATCTGGCCGTGCTCGGCAACGCCGCGCACAGTCTGCACCCGATTGCCGGGCAGGGTTTCAACCTGTCGCTGCGTGATGCCGATGCCTTGGCCGCTGCACTGCTGGCCAGCGACAAACCGCTGGGCGACTTCGCCACGTTGCAGGCCTATCGCGAGCGTCAGCGTCTCGATCAGGACCTCACCGTGGGTTTCTCCGATCAGGTCACGCGCCTGTTCGGCAGCACGCAGCCGCTGGTTTCGCTGGGCCGCAACATCGGTTTGCTTGGCCTCGATCTGTTGCCACCGGCCAAGCGCTGGTTTGCGCGTCAGGCCATGGGTTTGGGAACGCGTCCGGATGCTTAAGTGGCTGACCGCAACATTTGGCAAGGCGCGGCTGATGCGCTGGGTCATGACGTTCTACCCGCCGTATCTTGGCGCCGGTGTACGCGTCCGGCACATCAGCGATGATTTCCGCGACGTTCAAGTGTCGATGGGCCTCGGTTGGTACAACCGCAACTACGTCGGCACGCAGTTTGGCGGCAGCCTGTATTCGATGGTCGATCCGTTCTTCATGTTGATGCTCATGGAAAACCTCGGCTCGAAGTACATCGTCTGGGACAAGGCGGCCGACATCGATTTCATTGCGCCGGGCAAAGGCCCGGTGTTCGCCCGGTTCAGCATCGACGAGACCTTGCTCGCCGATATCCGCCGGCAGACCGCCAATGGCGAAAAATACCTGCCGCAGTTGCAGGTCGATATTCATGACGGCGCCGGCAATCTTGTCGCGCGGGTCGGTAAAACCCTTTACGTGCGGCTCAAGCCGCAAGCGAGACAGGCTTAAAGCATGGAAATGCGCGCAGATCTGCTGATTGTCGGAGCCGGAATGGTCGGCAGCGCCCTGGCGTTGGCGTTGCAAGACAGCGGACTCGAAGTTCTCCTGCTCGATGGCAGCCCGTTAAGCGTCAAACCGTTCGATGCCGAAGCCGCGTTTGAACCGCGCGTGAGCGCTTTGTCAGCGGCCAGTCAGCGTATTCTCGAACGCCTCGGCGTGTGGGATGGCATCGCCAAACGCCGCAGCAGCCCCTACACCGACATGCACGTCTGGGACGGCAGCGGCACCGGGCAGATTCATTTCTCGGCAAGCAGCGTGCACGCCGAGGTGCTTGGCCATATCGTCGAAAACCGCGTGGTCCAGGATGCCTTGCTCGACCGTTTGCACGATTGCGACCTGGGCATGCTTGCCAATGCGCGGCTGGAACAGATGCGCCGTTCGGGCGATGACTGGCTACTGACGCTGGCCGATGGTCGGCAGTTGCGCGCGCCGCTGGTGATCGCCGCTGATGGCGCCAACTCGGCGGTGCGTCGTCTCACCGGAATGGCCACGCGCGAGTGGGATTACCTGCATCACGCCATCGTCACCAGCGTGCGCAGCAGCAAACCGCACCAGATGACCGCGTGGCAGCGTTTCACCGATCACGGGCCGCTGGCGTTTCTACCGCTGGAGCGTGACGGGCAGCAGGATTGGTGCTCGATCGTCTGGTCGACCACGCCGAGCGAAGCCGAGCGTTTGATGGCGCTGGACGAAGCGGATTTCTGTCGCGAGCTGGAGCGTGCTTTTGAAGGTCGGTTTGGCGAAGTCATCAGTGCTGATCCGCGCCTGTGCGTGCCGCTGCGTCAGCGTCATGCCAAGCGTTATGTGGCCGAAGGCCTGGCGCTGATCGGCGATGCGGCGCACACCATTCACCCGTTGGCGGGGCAGGGTGTGAACCTTGGCTTCCTCGATGCGGCGGTGTTGGCCGAAGTGCTGTTGCAGGCGGCGGAGCGCGGTGAGCGTTTGGCGGATGTGAAGGTATTGAGCCGCTACGAGCGTCGGCGCATGCCGCATAACCTTGCGCTGATGGCGGCGATGGAAGGGTTTGAGCGGTTGTTCCAGGCCGATCCGTTGCCGGTGCGTTGGTTGAGGAATGCCGGGTTGAAGCTGGTGGAGCAGTTGCCCGAGGCGAAGGCGTTGTTTGTGCGCGAGGCGCTGGGGTTGACCGGTGATCTGCCGGCCTTGGCCAAACCCTGAGATGCTCATCGAGGCTGAAGGCCTCATCGCGAGCAGTCGTCAGTCAATCACCGCAACATTCAGCCTGTGCAACATCTGGTAACTCCTTCAAAAAGAGTTCGATTGAGGTGGTAAATGTGAGTCCTTATCATTTGGCCCACATTTTCCGACCGAGAGACCACTCCCATGTTGGCACCCAAGCGTCTTCTGACCGCACTGGCCCTGACCCTGATCGGTAGCACCACGGCCCAGGCCGCTGATGAGGTGGTGGTTTACTCGTCGCGCATTGATGAACTGATCAAACCGGTCTTCGATGCCTACACCGCCAAGACCGGGGTGAAGATCAAGTTCATCACTGACAAGGAAGCGCCGCTGATGCAGCGCATCAAGGCTGAAGGCGAAAACGCCACGGCTGACCTGCTGCTCACCGTTGACGCCGGCAACCTCTGGCAAGCCGAGCAAATGGGCATCCTCCAGCCGTTCACTTCAAAAACCATCGACGCCAACATCCCGCAGCAGTACCGCTCGTCCAGCCATGCGTGGACCGGCCTGAGCCTGCGCGCGCGGACCATCGCTTACTCCACCGAACGCGTGAAACCGGGCGAACTGACCACTTACGAAGCACTCGCCGACAAGAACTGGGAAGGGCGTCTGTGCCTGCGCACGGCGAAGAAGGTCTACAACCAGTCGCTGACCGCGACCATGATCGAAGTCCACGGCGCGGCGAAGACCGAGGAAATCCTCAAGGGCTGGGTGAACAACCTGTCCACCGACGTGTTCTCCGATGATGTTGCGGTGCTCGAAGCGATCAACGCCGGCCAGTGCGATGTTGGCATCGTCAACACTTACTACTACGGTCGCCTGCACAAGCAGAAGCCGGAGCTGCCGGTGAAGCTGTTCTGGCCGAATCAGGCTGATCGCGGCGTGCACGTGAACCTGTCGGGTATCGGTCTGACCAAACATGCGCCGCACGCCGAAGCGGCCAAGGCTTTGGTCGAGTGGATGACTACCCCTGAAGCGCAGAAAATTTTTGCTGACGTGAACCAGGAATTCCCGGCCAACCCGGCGGTGGCGCCTTCGCAAGAAGTGGCGGCGTGGGGCAAGTTTGTGGCCGATACTTTGCCGGTAGAAGTGGCGGGCAAGCGTCAGGCTGAAGCGATCCGGATGATGGATCGGGCGGGTTGGAACTGACCCGGCGTTTATACGGCGCCACGCGACACTGATCGTTCCCACGCTCTGCGTGGGTATGCATCCATCGACGCTCTGCGTCGTGCCGCCGACAGCGTGACGCAGAGCGTCACAGGATGTGTGCCCACGCAGAGCGTGGGCACAATCATTTGAACGAGACTGTTTCCTTGGCCCACCCCGCCCAACGCCGCTGGTACCCCATCGTCTTCGCCATCGCTGCGTTGGTGCTGTTGCCCCTGAGCGTTCTGCTGCTCTCCTGGCAGACCATCGATCAACAAATCTGGTCGCACCTGTGGGAAACCCAGATGCCGCGCCTGCTGGGCAATACTCTGACGCTGGTCGTTGGCGTCGGTGTCGGCGTGACCCTGCTCGGCGTGAGCCTCGCCTGGCTCACCAGCCTCTGCGAGTTCCCCGGGCGGCGCTGGCTTGACTGGGCGCTGATGTTGCCGTTCGCAATCCCCGCGTACGTGCTGGCGTTCGTCTTTGTCGGCCTGCTCGACTTCGCCGGCCCGGTGCAAACCCTGCTGCGTGAATGGTTCGGCACAGGCCTGCGTCTTCCCCGGGTGCGCTCCACCGGCGGGGTGATTATCGTGCTGGTACTGGTCTTCTATCCCTACGTTTACTTGCTGGCGCGCACCGCGTTTCTCGCCCAGGGCAAAGGCCTGATGGAAGCCGCGCGGGTGCTTGGCCAATCGCCGTGGCAAGCCTTCTGGCGGGTGGCGTTGCCGATGGCGCGTCCGGCCATTGGTGCCGGTGTGGCGCTGGCGCTGATGGAAACACTCGCTGATTTCGGTGCGGTTTCGGTGTTCAACTTCGACACCTTCACCACGGCGATCTACAAAACCTGGTACGGGTTCTTCAGCCTTTCGAGCGCGGCGCAATTGGCCAGTCTGTTGTTGCTGGTGGTGATGCTGGTGCTGTACGGCGAACGCCGTGCGCGCGGGGCGAATCGGGCAAGTAACGAACGTCCGCGGGTGAAAGCGCTGTATCACCTGCGCGGGCTCAAGGCCTTCGCGGCAATGAGCTGGTGCGGCCTGGTGTTCGCCTGCGCCTTCGTCATTCCGGTGCTGCAATTGGTTGTCTGGTTCTGGCAGCGCGGGCGGTTCGATCTCGATGAACGCTACGCCGGGTTGATCCTGAATACCCTCTATTTAGGTGGCATGGCGGCGCTGATCACCGTCAGCGTTGCGTTGTTACTGGCCTTCGCCCGGCGACTGGCGCCGACACGGGCGATCGACTCCGGGGTCGGTCTGGCTAATCTCGGGTACGCCTTGCCGGGTTCGGTGTTGGCGGTGTCGATCATGCTCGCGTTCAGTTATCTGGATCGCGAGCTGGTGATTCCGCTCTCCGGTTGGCTCGGCGGCGCGGGCAAACCGTTGCTGCTCGGGAGTCTCGCAGCATTGTTGATGGCGTATCTGGTGCGCTTCATTGCGGTCGCTTACGGCCCACTGGAAAACAGTCTGGCGCGTATACGGCCGTCTTTGCCCGAAGCGGCACGTAGTCTCGGTGTCAGTGGGCCACGACTGTTTTTCAAAGTGTATCTGCCGTTGTTGCTGCCCGGCACGTTGAGCGCGGCGCTGCTGGTGTTCGTCGATGTGCTCAAGGAAATGCCCGCGACCCTGCTGATGCGCCCGTTTGGCTGGGACACGCTGGCCGTGCGGATCTTCGAAATGACCAGCGAAGGCGAATGGGCGCGAGCGTCTTTGCCAGCGCTGACCCTGGTTCTGGTCGGACTGTTGCCGGTTATTGGCTTGATCCGTCGCTCGGCGCACCGAAACACTTAGTAGTGAGTCCTGAATCATGCGGCTACAATGCGCGGCATTCGGTGCGGTTAGTCTGACAGACCTGTTCGCTGGAATCGGCTGAGAGCCTTCTATTTCAAGGCTTTCACCCGTTTAGCGGCAGTCCGCACCTTCGCCACGCCCGGAAGGAGAAACCCATGGGACAGCGTACGCCTCTGTATGACCTGCATCTCGCCCTTGGCGCGAAGATGGTCGATTTTGGCGGTTGGGACATGCCACTGCATTACGGTTCGCAGGTCGAGGAGCACCACGAAGTGCGCCGCGATTGCGGGGTGTTCGATGTTTCTCACATGACCGTGATCGACGTCACCGGCCCCCAGGCCAAAGCCTGGCTGCAGCATTTGTTGGCCAATGATGTCGACCGTTTGCACCGCCCCGGCCGTGCGCTGTACAGCACCATGCTCAACGAGCGTGGCGGCATCGTCGACGACATGATCGTCTACCGCCTCGACGATGCTTATCGTCTGGTGTTCAATGCCTCGACCCGCGATCAGGATCTGGCGTGGATGAACGCGCAGCGCGGCGATTACGACGTGCAGTTGCACGAGCGCGCCGAGTTGGCGATGCTCGCCATTCAAGGCCCGCAGGCCCGGCACAAGATTGCCGAACTGGTCACCCAGTCCCGCGCCACGCTGATTCAGCACCTCAAACCGTTCGAAGGCTACACCGACGGCGACTGGTTCATCGCCCGCACCGGTTACACCGGTGAGGATGGCCTGGAAATCTGTCTGCCAGCCAATCAGGCGCCGGGTTTCTTCAACGATCTGGTCGGCGCCGGTATTTCCCCGATCGGCCTCGGTGCTCGCGACACGTTGCGTGTGGAAGCCGGGATGAACCTCTACGGTCAGGACATTCACCAAGACGTTTCGCCGCTGGCCTCGAACATGGCCTGGAGCATCGCTTGGGAACCGGCCTCGCGTCAGTTCATCGGTCGCGCTGCCGTGGAGGCTGAAAAAGCCGCCGGCGTAGCGCATAAACTGGTCGGTCTGGTGCTCGAAGAACGCGGTGTTTTGCGCGCTCATCAAGTGGTTCGTATCGCCGATGTTGGCGAAGGAGAGATCACCAGTGGTAGTTTCTCCCCTACGCTGAGCAAATCGATTGCCCTGGCGCGTGTGCCGATGGCCACCGCCGACCGCGCCGAAGTGGAAATCCGCGGCAAGTGGTACCCGGTACGGGTGGTCAAACCGACCTTCGTACGCCATGGCAAAACTTTGATCTAACCTTTTTTGGCGGGCATGACCGCTGACCTGATTACCGAGGACACCGAAGATGAGCAATATCCCCGCTGAACTGCGTTTTGCCGAAAGTCATGAATGGGCCCGTCTGGAAGCCGACGGCACCGTCACCGTGGGCATCAGCGATCACGCGCAGGAAGCGCTGGGCGACGTGGTGTTCGTCGAACTGACTGAAGTGGGCAAAGTCTTCGCCGCTGAAGATCAGGCCGGTGTGGTCGAGTCGGTGAAAGCCGCTTCTGACATCTATTCGCCGATCAGCGGTGAAGTGATCGCGATCAACGAAGAGCTGGGCGGCTCGCCTGAACTGTTGAACTCCGACCCGTACGGCGCGTGGATCTTCAAGCTCAAGCCAAGCGACAAGGCCGAGCTGGACAAGCTGCTGGATGCGGCTGCATACAAGGCTGCCATTGGCGAGTAAGCGTTAGGCAACACCCCAAAGCCCCGACCCGTCGGGGCTTTTTCATGGGCGATGATTTTTCCCTGTGGGAGCGAGCCTGCTCGCGAAAGCAGTCTGTCAGACACATTTGAATTCAATGACACACCGCATTCGCGAGCAGGCTCGCTCCCACAAGGGGAAAGGGGCTGCTCTGAAAATTGGCGGCGACATGGACTGCTATGCTGCTTTGACCGTGTTGCATTGACGCCGAGCGCCAGCCAAGAGAGAGCCCGTCATGTCCCAGTTGCCGTCCCTGAGCCAGTTACGCGATCCCGATGCCTTCCTGCGCCGCCACCTCGGCCCCGATGCCGCCGAGCAGCAGGCGATGCTCGACAGCCTCGGCCTGGGCAGTCGGGTCGAACTGATCGAGCAAACCGTGCCGCCGGGCATTCGCCTCAATCGCGCACTGGATCTGCCACCCGCCCTCGATGAACAAGCGGCGCTGGCCAAGCTGCGCGGTTACGCCGAGCAGAATCAAGTGTGGACCAGCCTGATCGGTATGGGCTACCACGGCACCCTGACGCCGACCGTCATCTTGCGCAACGTGCTGGAAAATCCCGGCTGGTACACCGCGTACACGCCGTATCAACCGGAGATCGCCCAGGGTCGGCTCGAAGCGTTGCTGAATTTCCAGCAATTGACCATCGACCTCACCGGTCTGGAATTGGCCAACGCCTCGCTGCTCGATGAAGCCACGGCGGCGGCCGAAGCCATGGCGCTGGCGAAGCGCGTGGCGAAGTCGAAGAGCAATGTGTTTTTCGTCGATGAGAGCTGTCATCCACAGACCATTTCCGTGTTGCAGACCCGTGCCGAGGGCTTTGGCTTCGAGCTGGTCATCGACGCTGTGGATAACTTGCAGCAGCACCAGGTGTTCGGCGCGCTGCTGCAGTATCCCGACACCCATGGCGAGATCCGCGATCTGCGCCCGTTGATCGATCACTTGCACGCGCAACAGGCCTTGGCCTGCGTCGCCACCGATCTGTTGAGCTTGCTGTTGCTGACGCCGCCGGGCGAACTGGGTGCCGATGTGGTCTTCGGCTCGTCGCAGCGCTTTGGCGTGCCGATGGGTTACGGCGGCCCACATGCGGCGTTTTTTGCCAGCCGCGAGGAATACAAACGGGCGATTCCGGGACGGATCATCGGTGTGTCGAAAGATGCCCGGGGCAATGTGGCGTTGCGCATGGCCCTGCAAACCCGCGAGCAACATATCCGCCGCGAGAAGGCCAATTCGAACATCTGCACGGCGCAAGTATTGCTGGCGAATATCGCCAGTTTCTACGCGGTGTATCACGGGCCGGAAGGTCTGAAGCGCATCGCACAGCGCGTGCATCGGCTGACCTGCATTCTGGCGGCGGGTCTGGAGAAACACGGGATCAAGCGGCTGAATGCGCAGTTCTTCGACACGCTGACCTTGGACGTCGGCGGTGCGCAAACGGCGATCATCGAAAGTGCTCAGGCGGCGCAGATCAATCTGAGGATTCTGGGCCGTGGGCTGTTGGGGCTGAGCCTTGATGAAACCTGCGACGAGAATACGGTCGCCACACTGTTCGATGTGCTGCTCGGGGCTGATCACGGGTTGACCGTCGATGATCTCGATGCGCAGGCACTGGCGTCAGGCATTCCGGAAAGTCTCCAGCGCAAAACCCCGTACCTGTGCCATCCGGTATTCAACGCCCATCACAGCGAAACCGAGATGCTGCGCTATCTCAAACAACTGGAGAACAAGGATCTGGCGCTCAACCAGTCAATGATCCCGCTGGGCTCCTGCACCATGAAACTCAATGCCACCAGCGAGATGATCCCCATCACCTGGCCGCAGTTCGCCAACCTGCACCCGTTCGTGCCTAGGGAGCAGGCGGTCGGTTACACGTTGATGATCGAAGAACTGGAGCGCTGGCTTTGCGTGATCACCGGGTTCGATGCGATTTGCATGCAGCCCAACTCCGGGGCGCAGGGCGAGTACGCCGGGCTGCTGGCGATTCGCAAATACCATGAGAGCCGGCAACAGGGCGGCCGCGATGTGTGCCTGATTCCGTCCTCGGCCCACGGCACCAACCCGGCCTCGGCGCAAATGGTCGGGTTACGGGTGGTGATCGTCGAGTGCGACGAGGCGGGCAACGTTGATCTGGATGACTTGAAAGCCAAGGCTGCCGAGGCTGGAGCGAAATTGTCCTGCCTGATGGCGACCTATCCATCGACCCACGGCGTGTACGAGGAGGGCATCAGCGAGATCTGCGACGTGATCCACCAGCACGGCGGTCAGGTGTACATGGATGGCGCCAACCTCAATGCGCAGGTCGGACTGGCTCGGCCGGCGGACATTGGCGCCGACGTTTCGCACATGAATTTGCACAAGACGTTCTGCATTCCCCATGGCGGCGGCGGGCCGGGCATGGGGCCGATTGGCGTGCGCGCGCATCTGGCGCCGTTTGTGGCCAACCACCCGGTGGTCCCGATTGACGGCCCGCAACCGCAGAACACCGCAGTCAGCGCGGCGCCGTGGGGCAGTGCGAGCATCCTGCCGATCAGCTGGATGTACATCGCCATGATGGGTCCGCAACTGGCCGACGCCAGCGAAGTGGCGATTCTCGCGGCGAATTACTTGGCGCAGCATTTATCCGGCGCATTCCCGGTGCTGTACACCGGACGCAACGGGCGGGTCGCGCATGAATGCATTCTGGATTTGCGGCCGTTAAAGGCGCAGACCGGGATCAGTGAAGAAGACATCGCCAAGCGTCTGATGGATTACGGCTTCCATGCGCCGACCATGTCATTCCCGGTGCCAGGCACGTTGATGGTCGAACCGACCGAGAGCGAATCGAAGGCTGAGCTGGATCGGTTCATCGGTGCGATGCTGAGCATTCGAGCGGAAATCAACCAAGTACAAAATGGCGACTGGCCGGCGGAGGACAATCCTCTGAAGCGAGCGCCGCATACGCTGGCGGATGTCACCGGGGTTTGGGAACGGCCCTACAGCATCGAGCAGGGCATCACCCCGGATGCACACACCAAGGCGCACAAATATTGGCCGGCGGTGAACCGGGTGGATAACGTTTACGGTGATCGCAACCTGTTCTGCGCGTGTGTTCCGGTGGACGATTACCGCTGATTTCCCGGCAAGCACACCTTCCCCTGTGGGAGCGAGGCTGCTCGCGAAAGCGGTGTATCAGCC